>BJGT01000044.1 GCA_014190675.1 Comamonadaceae bacterium
CCGGCTGCGCTGTCAATTCAGGATTTCGCAGTTCAGGGATGTCAATGAAGTCGACAAAACGCACAAAGAAAGGGTCCCCAATGCAGGCCACGATGATATGACCATCAGACGTCGGGTAGCTGTTGTAAGGCACATGCACAAAATGGCCATTGCCGGCGCCTTGCGGCACGATGTCTGACATCAGGTTCATGGTCGCCATGTAATTGAGCATGGAGATTTGGGCATCCAGCATCGCGACATCCACATGTTGCCCCCTGCCAGTTCGCTCCCGCTCTGCGACCGCAGCCAGTACACCCAGTGTTCCAAACAGCCCGCCTCCCAGATCACCGATCGGGATGCCACTGCGGGTCGGCCCGGTCTCGGGTGTCCCCGTGATGGACATGCCACCGCCCATGGCCTGCACTACTTGATCGAAAGCCGGTCGGTGGATGTCCGGACCAGTCTCGCCAAACCCTGTGACAGAGCAGGTAATGATTCTCGGGTTGACGCCGGCCAGCGCTGCGTGGTCAATCCCGAGTCGCTGGGTTACACCGACGCTGAAATTATCAAACACCACATCCGCCAAGCGCACCAGACTCAGGAATACCTGCCGGCCCTCTTGACTCTTCAAGTCGATGCACACGCTCTCTTTATTGCGGTTGAGCGTAAGGAAATAGGCCCCCATGCCATCGGCCGCGTAGTTCTTATCGTGCTCGAGCAGGCGTCGGGTGGCCTCACCTGATCCCGGCGGCTCTATCTTGATGGTGCGAGCGCCCAAGTCTGCGAGCATCATGGTGCCGTACGGTCCAGACAGCATGTGGGTCAAATCCAGGACGATCAAATGCTCAAGTGCCATGGCCGGTACCCCTCGCTTGCCGTTGCATCACACCAGCGTCCATGGACCAGAGGCTGGACGCGGGGTAAGACTGATACCAAAATGCTTTTGGACCAAGCGGGACTGCTCTTCAAAGCAGCCACCCCAACGCAGAATTTTCCAACTTGGAAGTTCGATGATCGTGCTTCCCATTTGCATAGCGTTGATGTAACGGGATGTGCCGTAGTCGAGAACCAGATCACAGCCTTGCCGCAACGATTCCTGAACATCTTCCAGTCTGAATTTACTGCCTGAACCTGAGAGGTTCGCAGAAGACCCCATCAGTGGCTTGGCTGATTCCAGACTCATTCGGGCCAGCTCATCATGCAGAGGCCCAGCATGCATCAGTAAGTCCATGGTCAGCGCTTTGGTGGAGCGACGAAGTGCGCCGAATTCAACGGTTCGCAGCCAGTCGTGATGGGGATTGAACGGCGCGACAACGGACAGTGGCAGGTTATTGTCAAGTGTGAGGCACCGCACCAGATCCCGATCACGGCCTTCGGTCATAAAGACATCTGAAAAAATATCCCAGTTGCCAATCACGCCATTCGGCTTGGTTTGCGGGCGATTTTTTAGTTTGTAAATTCGCTCAACCCCGTGGGCGGTGTTGGCGAATATGGCGTAAGACACACTCAGCGGCAACACGGCCACCCCGCCACTGATCATGCTTTGAAACGCCTTTTTGGCGTCCAGCCGCACAGTTGGCAGATCAGGCTCAGCGCCGCGATTGATCAGTTCCATGGGTTCTTTCTCAGGTCAAGTAAAGGCTCTAGGCTGGCCGCAACTTCGAGCAAACGGTGGTCCTCATAGCGGCAATGCGTCAATTGCAGCCCCATGGGCAGGCCCTCGGCGCTCCACAACGCCGGCATGGTGATGCACGGAACTTGCAGCGCTGTCCAAAGGCGGTTGAACGTAGCCATGCCTTGGGTTTGAAGTCCAGAAGGTGCAACGCCCGGAGCGCTCAAGCCCAGCACAGCGTCCACATCCGTCATAGACTGCTCGAATGCCATACGGCACCTGGCCACAGCATCCAGCGACGATCGCATGCGTTCAGGGGTGAGTCCTAGATGATTGTTTAGTTTGGCCTTGAAATCGGGATGCAGCCGGTCAGGTTGTAGGAGCATTTCCGGCCAGAACGCCGAACGTCCCCCGTCCTGCATGATGTCGTCCTGCCAACGGTTGATCTCGGCAAATTCCGGAGCCCACGGAAGCTCGATCAAGCTCACGCCGGCCTCGCGCAATCGAAGTAACGCTGCCTCGAAAGCGGACTGAGCTTGAGGCTCTGCCTGGTCCCAGCAAGGTGTGCGGCAGATGCCCAGCCGCAGTTCACGCCAACTGGGTACCACGGGGGCTGGTAGGTCATGCAGGGCATACGCTTGAAGCAGGAGTCGAAGGTCATCGACGCTACGGGCAAACAGCCCCACCGTGTCCAAATGCGGCGCAAAACTCTTGATACCGTCAAATGGAATGCGACCCCAGGTTGGTTTCATGCCGTAGACACCGCAAAATGCTGCGGGTCGAATGGTTGAACCGCCGGTCTGCGTACCCAAAGCCAGCGGAACCATGCCATCGGCAACTGCAGCGCCTGACCCTGACGAAGACCCCCCAGGCGTGCGGGTTAAATCCCAGGGGTTGCAGGTCTGGGGAAATTGACCGCCGCAGGCAAATTCCAGCGTTTGTGTCTTTCCCAGCACCACAGCCCCGAGCGCTCGCAGGACGGCCACACTGTGGGCGTCCTCATTCGCCTGATGCCCTTCATAGATCGGTGAATTGAAAGTCGTTGGTAAATCTTTGGTCCGGATCACGTCCTTCAGACCAACAGGCAGGCCATGCAAGGGGCTGCGTCTAGGCTCCCGGTCGCGAGCACGAGCCTGCGCCAGCGCGCCTTCAGCGTCCAGATGAGCCCAGGCCTTCACCAGCGGCTCGCGGTCGACAATTCTGGCCAGACAGGCGCGGGTGTAGTTCTCGCTGCTCAGCGTACCGTCCGCCATCCGGGCGCCCGCTTCACTCGCCGTCAATTGCCACAAGTCCATTCATTTTCCAAAGGTTGCGCAGAGCAGAATTGTATGCATAATAGTTGTGATGGGGTCAAATTAATCGGCTAATTCGGGGATAATTACCATCTATGAGATTTGGACGGCCAAAATTGCATGCAATAACACCACCTCTGACACAAGCCTATGCAGACTTCGTTGCTGACTCGGCGGCCTGGACAATGCCACCCGAGATACAGGAGGTAGTGGTTCTGGGGTTTACCGACGCCATCGGCGTGATGCTGGCAGGGGCCCGCGAAAACGCGGTTTCCATACTGACACAGTGGGCACTGATGCAAGGCGGCCAGTCCCATGCACGCGTGGTCTCTTGCCAAGATGCGCTCCCGACCGCCCAGGCCGCCCTGATCAATGCAACGGCCGCGCACGCGCTGGACTATGACGATTTCGCTTTTTCAAACCATCCCAGTGCCGTTCTGGTTCCGACCATTCTGGCGGTGGCAGACGCGCGTCCGGCATCTGGCGCCACGATGGCAAGAGCCTATGCCGTCGGCTACGAAGTCTGGGCAGACCTGTTTCTTCGGGAGAAAGACCTTTATTACGACAAGGGTTGGCATCCAACGGCGATCCTGGGCACCGTGGGTGCTGCGGCAGCCGCGGCCGTCGTCCAGGGACTTAGCGCAACACAAACCCGCCACGCCCTGGCACTAGCGGCGTCAAGTGCGGGGGGTATTTTTGAAAATTTTGGCACTATGGCCAAGCCTTACCACGGCGGCCGCGCCGCAAGCGCCGGCGTCACGGCAGCAGCGATGGCCGCCTGCGGCCTTGAAGCCAGTGCGACAGCGCTAGAAGGGCGGCACGGCCTGTTGCGCGCGTTCTCACCACTGGGCAATGTCGACCTTCTTTCACCTATTCACCGCGGTGACAACTGGCACATCAGCGCCCGCCGGCTGAACATCAAAAAATACCCGGTCGTTGGCGCTGCGCAACGCAGCATCGACGCCGTTTTAGAGCTCAACCAGCGCACGCGGATTGACCCGACCCAAGTCGAAAAAATGGTCGCACTCATCAGTGAGCGCCACGCAGCCGTGATGCCCTACCACCTCCCGCAAAATGCACTGGAGGCCAAGTTCAGCCTGGAGTTTGCCATTGCCAGCGCCCTGCGCCACAACGCAGTTGGTTTCAACGAATTGCAGGATGCTGTGGTACTCGACCCGGCAATGCAAGCGCTGATGCGTTGCATCACGCTCGAGACCACCAGCGCTTTTGAACCAGACTGGCGCGATGCAGCGCCGTTTGACCAGGTTACCTTGCATTTGCGGGATGGCACGAAGGTGAGCACCAGCCAAGTACGACGTGCCACTGGGCATGCCGATACGCCCCTGCCCGCGGCGGATGTGCATGCCAAATTCATGGGCTGCGTGCGCCATGCCAAAGTTGACACTGCAGCCGGGGAGCGCCTGTACCAGAGCCTGCAACAATTGGTCTCTCTCTCCGGGGCTGTCGACATACGGCTACCGGTCATCAACTGAGCTTAATTCATTACCGAAAACGATTGCCCCGGCATGAAATCCATTCGTGACTTTGTCCGTTACGCGCCAGTGAGTAGCCGGCCCCCCATCCAGTGGCCGGGAGGCAAGCGCCTTGCCGTATGGGTTGTTCCCAATATTGAGTTTTACGAGTACACCCCGCCACCCGCCGTAGGCCGCGAAACTTGGGACCGTGTGCCCTCTCACCCTGACGTGCGCGAATATGGTTTCAGGGATTACGGCAACCGCGTGGGCTTGTGGCGGATGGACGAGGTGCTGAAGGACTACCCAGTTCGCCCCACCGTATCTCTCAACCTCGCCCTGCTGGACCATTTCCCTGATATTGCGACCCTGATCCGTCAACGCCAATGGGGCGTCATGAGCCATGGCATCTACAACACGCGATTTTTGTATGGCATGGATGAAGCACAGGAGCGAGCTTTTTATCGGGACAACATTGATTCACTCAAGCGCCATACCGGCCAAGACCTCAAAGGCATTCTCACACCGGCGATCACCAATACTGAACGCACGCCAGCGCTCATAGCCGAGTCCGGCATGCTGTATCACGCCGACTGGGTGCACGACGACGTGCCTGTCCCCATCATCGTGCCGGGGCGAAAGCTGGTCTCGATGCCCTACTCCTACGACCTGAACGATGCGCCGCTCTGGGACGGCCGACCCTATGGCGGTCGCTATTTTGTGGATGCCTGCAAGGCAGCATTTGACCGGCTGTATGCCGAAAGTGATGAAGGCGGCCGCGTCTTTTGCATTGCACTGCACCCCTACCAAATCGGTCAGCCACACCATGTTGGCCACTTGCGGGAAATCCTCGACCATATCAGTCGCCACGATGGTGTCTGGTACGCCACAGGCGACGACATTGCAGAACACTACTTGGCTCATCACTACGACGAACAGCTGGCCCATGCAACGCAGCTGCATGAAGCCAGTCTCACGCGGGCGGCCGCCAGGCCCACCGTGGTGCCTCGAACAGTGCTGCAAACACCTATCGCGACCGGCCCTTGGCCAGCCACGAGGGCGGCCGGCTACGATCACCCGCACGCCGCATGGAACCCCTGGCCCACCCGCCCCCGCCTGAAGTGGCCCGGCGAGCGGCAATTGGCATTTGTTCCTTTGATCGTTCTGGAGTCTTATGAGGACCCACTGCCTGATGGGTGGCCACAAATTCGAAGCGTCGGCGGCGGGCTAAGTCGGGATTTCCCGAATATTTCCCGAGTCTCCACCCGTGAATATGGGCATCGGGTCGGGGTTTTCCGTCTGCTGGATGCCTTGCGACAACGTGGGCTCAAACCCACTGTGGCCATCGATGTCCTGACGGCTGAACAATACCCCGACCTGCTCGACCAGCTCGTCAAGGCCGGCGCTGAATTCATAGCCCATGGCCAGTCGGTAACGCGCCCGCAAACAAGCGCTATGACTGTGCAGCAAGAGCGACTGTATATCGCTGAAACCCTGGACCGTCTGAATGCCTGCGGCGTTGAGACACGGGGTTGGTTTGGTGCTGACTACAGCGAGTCCACGGTGACACCCCAATTGCTGTGCGAACAGGGCGTGGAGTTCCTGTCCGATTGGGCCAATGATGAGCAGCCCTACGTCATGCGCACACCCAATCGGTTAGTGGCAACTCCCTTGTGGGCCGACTTTGACGACCAGACGGTGCTCATCAACCGCATGTGCAATATGGATATGTTTGAAGACCACTTCAAGAAGGCTCTAGACCAACTGAATCAGGATGCACGAGCATCCGCTAGGTTATTTCATTTTTGTGTGCGGCCATGGATCATGGGCGCAACGCTCCGGATCGCCCTGTTTGAACGCATCCTGGACCACGCGTTGTCTCTTGACCAGGTTTGGACGCCGTCACTGGGAGCGGTGGTGGATGCTTGGCGAAGCAGCGATCAAGCCAAACTCCATCGCGTTCCAGCATGATCTGCGCTTTTGCTCATCCGACCTTCCGCTATGACCATCTCCCATGATTGAGCTGCTACAGGTTTCCAAGTCCTTCATGGGGCGGACTGAAACGGTCCACGCTTTACAAGCAACAGACCTACAGATCCCCAAAGGCAAAGTCTATGGCTTGCTCGGGTTCTCCGGCGCCGGCAAAAGCACCTTGTTGCGGCTCATCAATCGCCTTGAAGAGCCGACGACGGGCATCGTGCGCATCGCCGGCCAAGACCTCACCGGCCTCTCACAAGCAGCGCTTCGCCACGCGCGTCAGCAGGTTGGCATGATTTTTCAGCAATTTAACTTGCTCAGCAGCCGAACAGCGCTGGAGAACGTCGCCTTTTCGCTGGAGATTGCAGGCCTGCCGACCGCTCAACGACAGGTCCGCGCCCGCGAAGCCCTGGCCTCGGTTGGCCTCAGCGACAAGGAGCGCGCCTACCCGGCCCAGTTGTCCGGCGGGCAAAAGCAGCGCGTGGCGATTGCAAGGGCATTGGCCACCGAGCCGAAAATTCTGCTTTGTGATGAGGCCACCTCGGCCCTAGACCCCCACACGGCCCTGTCCATTCTTCGACTGCTCAAGCAACTGAACAAGGATCGTGGCATGACCATGGTCATGGTGACCCACGACATCAAAGTGGCCAGCTATCTGTGCGAGCACGCCGTGATCCTGGAAAAGGGCAAGGTTGTGGACCGAATCGATATGGGTCAACCCGCGCCGCAAAGTCTGCTGGGAAAATTCTTTTTCGAAACCGCCAAGGGTTGGACTGATCAGACCGTCTTGCCGCAGGAAGATGCATGACTGACCTGATGAACGCCCTGGTCCAATTCGGACCCGACTTGTGGAAGGCCACCACGGATACTTTCCTGATGGTGGGGGTGACCATGCTCAGCGCGGTCATCTTGGGTACCCCGCTGGGGATCGTACTGTTCACAACAACGACTGGGGGGCTGCACCCGCGCCCGCTGTTGCACCGGGTGACCAGCTACCTGGTCAATGTATTACGTTCATTCCCGTTCATCATCCTGCTGGTGTTGCTGATCCCTTTTTCCCGCTTCATTGTCGGCACCAGCATTGGCCCTCGCGCTGCAGCCGTTGCGCTGTCGTTTGCCGTGATTCCTTTTTTCGCCCGGATGGTCGAACAGAATCTGCGAGACGTCCCACGGGGCATGGTCGACATGGCGCAAGCCTGTGGCGCATCGGCCATGCAAATCGTTTTCAAGGTGCTGTTGCCAGAAGCCCTGCCCGGCCTGTTGGCCAGCCTGACGGTAACTGCCACTGGATTCATCGCCTACTCAGCCGTCGCAGGTGCCGTTGGCGCCGGCGGGCTAGGCGATCTGGCAATACGCTACGGCTACTACAGGTTCGAGACCTCAGTGATGATTTGGTGCGTCATCATCATGTTTATTCTTGTCCAGTTGACTCAATACCTGGGTGACTGGCTGGTGAGCAGGTCCGACAAGCGCTAGGTTGAGTTCCCCCAATTTACAGGAGTTGATTATGAAAAAACGCAGTCTTTTGTTGTCCCTTTTGGCAACCCTTGCCATTGGCATAGCGGGTACGGCTTCTGCCCAAACCGTGCTTCGGATCGGCTATTTTCCAGGGCCCTACGCAGATCAATTCAAGCGCGGGGTTCAGCCCTACCTTGAAAGCCAGGGCATCAAGGTAGAAGCTACTGAGTTCTCCAACATCATTCAACTTAATTCTGCGCTGATGGACGGCTCACTTGACGCCAATGTGTTCCAGAACCGCGCCTATTTGGATACTTTCAACGCCCAGCACAAAGGCACACTCGAAGAGGTTTTGCAAGTACCCAGCGCACCGTTAGGCTTGTATTCTGCTAAACACAAAGACCTCAAAGCCCTGCCAAATGGCGCCAAGGTAGCAGTCCCCAATGACCCGACATCTCTGGGTCGCTCACTCGCCTTCATGCAAAGCCAGGGCCTGCTGACCCTTGACCCCGCCATACCAGCGGGTCGCGCCACAGAGAAAAACGTGAGCGCCAATCCTAAAAATCTCCAGTTGGTGCTGCTGGACGCACCCCAGATGCCTCGAGCCATGCCAGAAGTCGATTTGGCGGCGATTTTGGGTAATCACGTCATTGCAGCCGGCATGCTCTTGTCCTCAGCACTGGCGCTGGAAGACCCGGCACCTCAGTACCGTATCATTTTGGTGGCGCGCAATGACGTTGCCAAAGGCGAGCTCATCAAAAAACTGGTCACTGGTTACAAATCAAACGAGTACCGCAGATTCGTCGAGAACGACCCGAAAGCCAAAGGCTTCTCACGCCCGGAATACTGGCGCTAAGGTCGAAGTCATGAAACCTCCCGCCCCACAAGCTGCCAGCAGTGCGGAGAGGGCCTGTCAGGTCATTCGAGATGCGATCCAGAGTGGTCAATACCCGGGTGGCTCTTGGCTCAGGGAGCAATCGATCGCCGAGCGAGCCCAGGTGTCTCGCACCTCGGTGCGTCAAGCGTTCAATATGCTGGCGGCCGAGGGTTTTGTCGAGCTTCACCCCAATCGTGGCGCGATGGTGGTGGACTGGACCGAGGAAAATTTGTTGCAGGTGTTTGACCTACGTGCCATGCTGGAGGGTTATGGCTGTGAGCTAGCGGCACTGAACCGGACAGAGCAAGACCTGGCAGCACTACAAGCGGAGGCTGACGTTTTCAGCAATCTGCTGGTCACTCAGGCTGTAGCTGAAAGGCGGTTGGTGGCAGAGTCCAACAACCGATTTCATCGACTGATTTTGAGTGCCAGCAGAAATCCGCGCCTGGCTTCCCTGCTGGTAGCCGTCGTCCACGTGCCCATCGTTCGACAAACGTTTGGCAAGTATGACCAAATTGCCCTGGAACGTAGCGCCCTGCAGCATCAGGATCTGGTCCTGGCGATCCGAGCTGGGGATGCGCAGTGGGCACAGGCCACCATGCGAGCCCACATCCTGGCGGCAAAAAATGTCATCTTTGACAAATCAGCCACTTGACCACAGGCGGCCTTCCTCAACGCTCAGTTATTTATAAATTCACTTCGATGCCAGTGCTAAATCCACAATCTGATGCCAAACGCGCCATGCAGGTCATGCAGGACGGTGGCATTGCCATATTGCCCAACGACGTGGGTTACTCACTGATTGCAGCGACAGGCCTGGCGCTTCAAAAAATATTCAAAACGAAGCGGCGGGCGCCGCAAAAGCTCAATGCGATGCTGGGCAATAACGACCTGCACCGCGAACTTCATGTGGTCAGCGAACGCGGCAAGTCGATCGTCGAGGCCATCACTCAAGACTACGACCTGCCGCTTGGGTTGATTGCCCCTTGTCGCAGCGACCACCCGCTGCTGCGCAGTCTGGACCCCGACACCTATGAACGCAGCACCAAAGACAACACCTTGCTCATGCTGCTTAATGCGGGACCATTTCATCGCGAGATCACTCGCTTGAGCATAGATCAGCAAACGCTTTTATTTGGATCATCAGCTAACCTATCGATGCATGGCACCAAGTTTCGTGTCGAAGACATGGAGACCGAAATTACCGAGATCGCCGACCTTGTGATCGACTACGGCCTGATGAAATACCACCTCTGGCAAGCCTCATCAACCCTGCTTCACTGCGAAACGCTGGAGGTGGTTCGCTACGGATCCTGCTTTGAAAATATTGCTGACATTCTGATGCGTCACTTTGGTATCGCACTGCCGCCCCGGCCGCAGAGGGAACAACCATGAACGGGCGCGTTGGCTCTGAAGCTATGGACTCCCTGTGCGGGACTTTGACATGGCGCTCATCTGAATGACTGAGCTCATTGCGCCAGAGAGCCCCTCGATTCATTCCCTGCAGAAGCCTCTTACCCTGCCAGGAGGCCTGACGCTTCCCAACCGCGTGGTGCAGGCCCCTTGCACTCGTAACCGGGCGACGGCTGACCTGTCGCCATCAGCTGGTGCCAGCGACTACTATGCCGCGCGAGCAGAGGCGGGGTTGCTGATCACAGAGGCAACCTTGATCACGCCCGACGCACAGGGCTATCTCGACACACCAGGCCTATTTCTGGACTCGCACGTAGCGGCGTGGTCAGTGGTAACCCGAGCCGTCCACGACCGTGGTGGGCGCATTTTTGCGCAACTGTGGCATACCGGGCGAATTTCACATTCGCATTGGAGCGGCTGCCAACCGGTGTCGGCATCGGCTGTACTGGATCCGATCCTTCGTCGACAAGCTGGGGCCAACACGCTGTACAACGAGATGCCCCGTGCACTCAGTAGCGATGAGGTTTGGGGGGTAGTCGCCCTGTTTCGGCGCGCGGCACAGCGCGCTCTGGATGCGGGTTTTGATGGCGTTGAAATCCACGGTGCCAACGGCTACCTGATCGAGCAATTTTTACGGCAACACACCAACCGACGGGATGACGATTGGGGTGGCAGTACCGCCGGGCGATCCCGGTTCGCTCTGGAAGTGGTCCGGGCCTGTCTGGCGGTATGGGGGCCGGGACGGGTCGGCTTGCGGTTGTCGCCGGCAGCCTACTTTGGCGAGATGCAGTGGCGTGAAGGTGACAACGAGACCTATATCAACTTGTTGCAAAACTTGGCGTTCGAGGCCATTGCCTATGTTCACACCGGCGTGGTGGAAGATAAGTTCTATGCGGAGCTGGGCGCCACGTCGTCCGCCTTCCTGCGCCAACATTGGCCAGGGGTTCTGATTGGCAATGGTGGCTACAGCCCGGAGAGCGCGGCCCAGCAGGTGGCAAAGAAGTCTTTTGACCTGATCGCATTTGGCAAGCTGTTTCTGGCCAATCCCGACCTAGTGCCACGCATGTTTGCCAGGGCACCACTGCTGCCTTATACCGCCGAGACCATGCTGGGCTTGCGCTAGACACCAGCAGCCACCCACCATGATGGAGCCCTTGGCGGTCGAAAGACATTTTTGCCGAGTCCAAGACCGCTGGCTCCACTACCGGCGTCTCGGGCAGGGTCCGGCCGTCTTGTTGTTTCATCAAACGCCACAGTCCTCGCAGACGATGGAGCCGCTCATGCGTCTGCTGGCAAGACACTGCACGGCGATCGCGGTCGACACCCCCGGTTTTGGTCAGTCGGACGCCTTGCCCGAAAAGGTCTGGAGCATGGCCGCGCTCAGCGATCTGATGCTGGCGTTCATGAATCAACTGGGACTTGAAACCGTAGGCGTTTGCGGTCAACACACTGGCGCGGCCATGGCCGCAGAGCTGGCGCGTCGCCACCCCTCTCGTGTGCTCGCCCTGGCGCTCGACGGTATTCCCCTGTTCAACGCGCAAGAATGTGAAACAATTTTGCCGCATCAACTGTACCGCTTCGTGCCGGCGGCAGATGGGAGCCACCTGACCTGGGCCTGGTCCCGATTCCGCGATGGCTGGATGTTTTTCCCGTGGTCGGAGCGGCACCTCAGCCACCGTCGTGATGTGGATATGCCCAATGCCGACACCTTGCATCGTAGCCAAATCATGGAGTTGCTGCGTTCCCGTGAGAGTCATCTGCATATTTATCCCGGGGTGTTCACGTGGGACGGCAACGCTGCACTGGCCGCGCTCACCCAACCCGCCTGGCTGGGCACCACCGCCGACGACCAACTGTTCCCTCATCTGGAGCGTATCCCAGCAAGTGACCCGAGGCAGGAGATTCATCGCCTCCCCCATCAGGACAGAGAAGCCTTGCGCATGGCGCAAGCCGACTGGATGTCTAGTCAACTTAAGGCCGCCTCTGCGCCAGCGGCCCCCGCCAACCCGAAGATGGATGGCTTACCCACCTCAGATGGCCGTTGGCGCACTTATGTGGCCGGCCGCTGCCTGTCGGCCGAGCGCTGGGACACGAATAAACCGATCACCTTGGTCTTGCATGGCGCGGGCAGTGCGGCGCGTTGTGAGCTCGAACGTTGTCGGACACTCATCGCTGGACCACTGTGCGCCATTGATCTCCCTGGACACGGCGATGACACTGGGGACTTGATGAGCCCGACGGCCACCGCACAGGCCCTGCAGACCGTGATCGAGTCGCTCAACGTACCGTCCTATCGCCTGTGGGGACGAGGCCTGGGAGCGGCGGTGGCGCTCCAATGGGCGGCGGATGCACGCGCCCGTGGGCAGCCGCTTCCTGAAGCGCTCACGGTGTGCGAGCTCAAACTATGGACTGAATCTGAACGCTCCAGCTGGCCATCTCAGTACACACTGCCCTTGACACCTGATTGGGACGGTTCCTACCTGATCCGACTATGGCATCAGATCCGTGACCGCGAGCTGTTCCACCCCTGGTTTGAACGCACACGCGCCACGATCAGACCGGTTGAACCGCAGCTCGATGCAGAGCTGCTTACGAATGAGGTATTTGCAGCTCTATGCTGTCGCGACTGGGCAGGCAGCCATCGGTCATGGCTGAACTGGCGTGCAGATGCTGTAGGTGCGATCGGCTCGATCGATGTCACTTTCTTGGCGACCCCAGGCGATGGCTGGGCGCGGGATGTACCGGCTTTACAAGCCCTGGTCGCACCCAGAGCTAAGCGATAAGCTCAGAGTTCGGGGGGCAGCGACGCCAGCAACTTTTGGGTGTAGGGATGTTCGGGGGCTTGCCAGACCGCGTCGGTCTCGCCGGTTTCCACGATACGCCCCTGATGCATCACCGCAATGCGGTCAGCGATGTAGCGAACGACTCGCAGGTCGTGCGAGATAAAGAAATAGGACAACCCCAATTCTTGCTGCAAGTCACGCAGCAGGTTCAAAATCTGCGCCTGGATGGATACATCCAAGGCCGACACCGGCTCATCGCACACCAGCAGCTGAGGCCGTACCGCCAGAGCACGTGCGATGGCCACGCGCTGCCGCTGACCTCCCGACAGCTCGTGAGGGAATTTTTCGCTGGTTGCTGGCGACAAGCCCACTTGCCTCAACAGCTCTTCGACCGCCGTCTGTTCCCGGTCTGGCGGGGTCAGCTTGTGCAGGCGCAAAGGCTCAGCCAATAGGCTGCGAATGCGCAACCGGGGGTTCAGGGAGCCATGGGGGTCCTGAAACACCATTTGCACGCGCCTCGCTCGCGCCAGGCGTGCCGCTGAGCCGGGTGCAGCGACATCCGCACCCGAAACGCGAACGCTGCCTTGGTCTGCCCGCAACAAGCCGACGGCGATTCTGGCGAGCGTAGATTTTCCGCAGCCGGACTCACCCACAAGCCCCAGTGTTTCGCCCGGTCTAACAATGAGCGTGACCCCGTCAACAGTTGGCTTGGTGGCTCCCTGTCCTGCGTAAGCAAAGCGCACGTTGTCGATCTGCAGCAAAGGCTCACGCATCGTGAGCCACGCAGGCACTTTGATGCCCTCGTCCGTGGTCGGTAAAGTCGGGCAGGCGCAGTCGGCAGATCGGTTGCACCTGATCACACCGGGATGCAAATGGACAGCCGGCACCGCGATCCTGAGGTGCAGGAACCAAACCAGGTATCTCAGCGAGGCGCTGCAGACGGTCTTGCCGTGCGCTAGGTCTAGCCCGTAACAGGCGTTGGGTGTAGGGGTGACGGGGGTCGGCGAGGACCTGTCGAACTGGGCCCTCTTCAATCTTTCGGCCGGCGTACATCACCAGCACCCGATCAGCAACCTGCGCGACCACACCAAAATCATGCGTCACAAGCAGCATGGCCAGTTGCCGTTGTCGTTTTTGTTCCCCGAGAAGCGCCAAAATGTCGGCCTGAACGGTCACGTCCAAGGCGGTCGTGGGCTCATCGGCAATGAGCAACTGCGTCGGGCAAGCCAGCGCCATGGCAATCATCACCCGCTGTCGCTGCCCGCCCGACAACTGATGGGCATAGGACCGCAGTCGGGCGCCAGGATCGGCAATTTGCACCATCGCCAACAGGTCATGCGCTTTTGCCAGCGCTTCCCGGTCCTTGAGTTTCAGGTGGCGCTGCAGCACTTCCTTCAGTTGCTCGCCAATCGTTAACACCGGGTTAAGAGAGGTCATCGGTTCTTGAAAAATCATCGACATCCGGTGTCCGCGCAAGTCCCGGTAACGCGCCTCAGGCCAGGTGCAAAGATCCTCACCTTGAAAAACCACTCGGCCGCTGGCGCGCCTAATTCCGGGCGGCAGAAGACCCATTAGCGACAGCGCCGTCAGGGACTTGCCGCAACCTGACTCACCCACAATGGCCAAGGTCTCACCAGCGTGAATTTTGAAGTTAAGGTCTTCAACCAATGGCACGTCATCAGGCAGGGCCAGCCGGAGGGATTCGACGCGGAGCAAGATCGGATCAGACATGCCGCAGGCGGGTGTTGAGGGCATCGTTGAGCCCATCCCCCATCAGGTTCAGGGCCAGCACACTGGCCATGATGGCCAGGCCAGGAATGACCACCAAGTACCAACCCGCACGAAAATCAGAGCGACCCATGCCGACCATGCTGCCCCAGGAAATCACATTTGGATCGCCGAGCCCAAGAAATGACAAACCCGACTCTATAAGGATCGCACTGGCCACCATGATGGAGGCGCTGACCACAATCGGCGCCATGGCATTTGGCAGCATCTGGGTCAGGATGATGCGGAAATCGCTCATGCCAAGCAAGCGGCAGGATGCGACGAACTCGGCCTCACGCAGGCGCATGAATTCAGCACGCACCAGACGGGCCACGCTCGGCCACGATATCAGGGCTATGGCACCGATGGTCGCAGCGACACTGGGGGTGGTAATCACCACAACCACAATCGCCAATAGGAAGGGCGGTATGGTTTGTACCGCGTCAGTCAGCCGCATGAAGGCATCGTCAACCAAACCGCCGTAGTAGCCTGTCACCGCACCAATGGCCATGCCCAGGCTTAAGGCGGCCACTGTAGCGGCCACACCAATCCATAGCGAAACCCGAGCCCCATGCAGCAGACCAGCCATGATGTCCCGGCCAAGCGCGTCGGTACCCAACCAGAGGCCGGCACGATCCCCTGGCCAGATCATGGGCGGCCCGACCATACCCCACGGTCCCTGCGGATAGAGCAGTGGGCCGGCCGCTGCCATCAGTAACAGGGCCAGCAGCAAACCACTGCCGACGACAAAGGTCAAACTTCGACGCAAGCGAAGGCGAAGAGAGTTCATGGTCAGCGCAGGCTGATCCGCGGGTCAAGCCGGGTGTAGATCAAGTCGATCATCAAGCTCACGCTCAACACCAGCACCGAGCTAAAAAGCAGCACACCCATCACCAACGGTACATCCCGCTTAAAAACAGCATCAAACGCGAGTCGACCAATGCCTGGCCAGCCGAAAACCGTCTCGATCACGACCGAGCCCCCCAACAGAGAACTGACTTGCAAACCCAGCATCGTGACCATGGGCAGCATGGCATTGCACGCCATATGGCGCCAGACGATGCGCAAAGGCATCAAGCCCTTGCTGCGTGCCGTGCGCACATAGTCCAGGTACATGACCTCCAACATCGACGCGCGCATGAGCCTCGTGTAAATGGCGACATAAAAGAGACTTAATGACACCATGGGCATGATCAAGTGCCGCGCGATGTCAAGGGCTTGCGCCCACCAGGGACTGTCACTGTACAGGTCGCTCATGCCTGACATCGGAAGCCATTTCAGCTGCACCGTGAACAGCAATATCATGCCGATGCCCACCAAAAAACCAGGCGTCGCATAGAAAATCAAGGCAGTGAAAGTCACCAAGGTATCGGCCAGTCCGCGTGCGCGCAAGGCTGCCCAGATCCCGAGCGAGGTACCCAACACCATCGCCATCACAATCGAGGCCATCATCAACAGCAAGGTCGCCGGCAGACGCTGGAGGATCAGGTCAAGAACAGGCGCATCAAACGAATGCGCATGCCCCAGATCAAGGATGGCCACCCGTTGTAAGTGCAGTCCCAACTGAACCCAAAGCGGCCGATCAAGGCCAAGCTCTAAGCGCAGCCGTTTTACAAATTCCGGATCTGCGGCCTGGGCTTCGCCAGCAATCACATCGGCTACATCGCCAGGTGCCAACTGCAGCAGAAAGAACTGCAGCACCACGACGATCGCCAAAACCAGTACGGCCTGGCCCAGGCGTCGCAGCAGGTAGCGCGAAGACAGCGAGTTCAGCAAACGCGGCGGACTTAGTTGGGCGCGATCCAGACGTCGGAATAGCCCGAATAGACCCCGTCAGCCAGGGTGGAGTGATTGCGCACCCGCTTGTTGACCACAGAGAACTGGTCAATGGACACGAGGGGAATGACTGGAAGCTCGGTGGCCAAAATCCGCTGAATGGCAGCAAAATGACGGCGCCGCACCGGGGGATCCGTATTCAAGGAGGCCTTCTCAAAATATTCGTCGATCTCGGCATTTTTGAAGTGGGTCCCGTTGGTGAAGGGAGTGCCGGGCACAATGTTTTTAGACCAATAAGCGCGTTGCACCCCAATCGACGGGTCCGATGCATTCGTGATGGCCGACATATTGACCATCCAGTCGCGCTGTGTCCAGATACGGCGCACCCAAGTCGCAAAATCGCTGTTTCTAACCTCGGCATCGATGCCGATCTGAATCATCTGCTGCCGAATGTATTGGGCCATTTTGGGGTACTGGTCACCAAACGGCACGTAATCAATCACCAGTTTGAAACGCTTGCCGTCAGCGCCTTTTTTGAATCCAGCCTCATCTAGCAACTGTTCGGCGCGTTTAAGGTCATAGGCATATCGGGGAACGTTATCGGTATGGGCCTGCTTCAAGTTGTCATGGATCGGGGAAGTGGCGACCCGCCCAAAACCCATCCAAACGTTATCCAGGATGAACTGGCGGTCAATGGCATGGGCCAGCGCCCGGCGCACAGCCGCCTTCCCCATGATAGGGTGCTCGTTGTTGAATTCCATGAACGCCACGGTGGAGTCAAAGAAATACCCATCGGTAGTCAATTCCAAATGTTTCAGTGCACCAAGCCGGCGAGCATCTGACGCGGCCACGGTGCTGTGGAACACCATATCGACGTCGCCCGACTCAATGGCCGCGCCCCTAGACTGGGTGTCAGGAATTACCTTGAACACGATTCGATCCAAATAGGGTTTGCTATCCTCGAAATAATTAGGGTTACGCACCAGCAAAATGGCACTGCCGCGCCGCCATTCACTGAACATAAAGGGGCCGGTGCCCACTGGCTTCAGGTTGGCTGGATTGCGCCGGATATCGGTGTTGTCGAATATGTGCGCCGGCAAGATCGTGGCGGTGGCCACCGGCAAGGCACTCATCAGGGCCGCCGCTGACTGGCTCATGACAAGCACTGCTGTGTGCGCATCGGGCGTCTGAACCGACTGAACATTCGCGAAAGTAGAGCGCACCAGTCCGTTGTTGGGACCAAACCCCTTCATGATGGAATAGGCCACATCGGCGGAAGTGAAGTCGCGACCGTCATGCCACTTAACCCCTTTGCGCAAATTGAAGGTAATGCGAAGACCATCCGGTGAGACGCTCCAAGACTGCGCCAGGTCAGGCTGCATGTTCATCTTCAGGTCGTACTTGACGAGACCGTTATAAATTTTCCCAGCAACCACCTTGACCTGCTGCGTGGTGTCAATCGCTGAATTAAGGTGGGCCGGCTCCGTGGGCAACGCAATGGTCAGGGTGCCGCCGCGGCTAGGGCTCGGAGTTTGAGCGTGTACTCCCATCCACATCGACAGACCCAGGATCAAGCACAGCAAGCGAGACAGATATTTCATGACACCCCTTTCAAATTCAACGTTCAATTGCTTTTACCGGTGAAATGGTAGCATGACCTAAAAAGTTGCATGCAATTATTTCGGGATATGCTCTTATTTAAATTTAAACATAAAGAATTGCATACAAAATGAACGTTTCCGAGCCAAAGATTCCCACGATTGGCCTTGACCACGTGGGCTTCATCATTCCGGACCTGGCAAATAGCCATGCACTGTTTGCCGATCTCGGCTTTACCCTGACAGCCCGAGCCGATCACACCCGCACCAATGCCCAGGGGCAGGTGGTTTCGGCCGGCAGTTCGCAGCACTCCATCATGCTGAACTCAGGCTACATCGAACTCATGCAAATCACCGACCCTATGGCCGGACACCAACTGACGCCAGCCTTGAATGTCCGCTACGGACTGCATGTACTGGCGCTGGCGACGCCCGACGCTGGCGCCTGGCATGCTGAATGCCTTCGGCGCCAGTTGCGCGTGGGACCGCTGCTGGACTGGTCTCGTCCCGTCAAGACTCCCGAGTGCGAAGGCTTGGCGCGGTTCTGTTTTTTCGACACCACCTGGCAGGCCGAGGACCCCTCTTACATCTGCTGGGTGCAGCACCTCACGCCCGAACTGGTGCGTTCTCCCTCGTTACTGGCGCACCCGAACCAGGCACAAGCCCTGCTCGGCGTGACCTATGGAGGGCCATTGGATGGACTGCAGGGGTGGGGACGGCGCTTGCAAACTGCAGGCGCCAGCCCACCCGATGATGGCAGCGGCCTGGGTCTTTGGCACTTGACGGATGCTGGCCTGACCCTGAACGTGGACGCCGACATCCAAACAGTGCGCCCCATGGCTCTGACAATGTCGTTTGACAGCCTGGACCCGATCGTTCAGCGCGCCCAGGTGCTGGGCCTGTCCTGCCACTCGCTCCAGGGCACCGTGACAGGTTGCCGCATCGACCTGCGCCAGACTTGTGGCATCTACCTCGACGCACTGGTGAGCGGCAGTAGCGCCTGATCCAGCTAGCTCACGATGAGCTCACCCAGCGCTGGAGTTTGTTGGGCGTGACGGCGTCTTAGGCAAAAATTTGGACGACAAGAAGACGCATCCATGAATCGACAACAACTGCTGGACTGTGCCCGTATGGTCAAAATATCCATACGAGCCAATTCCGAATCAAAATTACAGTCCGGTCTAGTCAAAAAAATCAAAAACACAGCGGCCCGAGAGCAGTGTGCCATCAGGCTGGCTCGCCTCGGGCACAGCAGACAGCTAGCATTGGCCAGGGCTGGAGGCTGAGCTGTTGGTTTTGGGTTGAGCCGCTGGCAGCTTGATTGGGGGGTGGGGGTCAAAGTGGTGGCGCTTTTGACAGACATCGGCGTGGACGACTTTTTTGACCATACGGGAGTATTCCTTGCGTCAGGCCCACGCTGATCTGTTCCGAGCCCGGGCGGAATGCCAAGCCCAAGCTATTGAGTTTGCCGCGCGACATGAATTCAACCTGGGTTTCACTTTAGAGTCTTAGAACGCTCTAATTGAAGAATCAGCAAGCCAGAAATAGCTAATAGAAAAATACCTGCCCATCCAAGTACATTGGGCACGTCATCCCACACGACATAGCCTATAAGCAGTGCAAACAGCAAGCCGCTGTATCGAAACGGTGCCACCAAACTCATTTCACCTGAACGCATGGCTACGATGAGCAAGTAATAAGCCATAGAAAGAAACAAGGAAGCGCCGAAAAGTAAGGCCAGCGAAATGCTGTCAACAGGCGTCCATGTTTGAGTGAGCGCAATGCCGCCAGCCGCCAAGGCTACAGAAACTGCGGTTGACAGCGTAATTAGCAGTGCAGGCACATGAAGGCCAATGCTCCGTGTGAGTGTGTCGCGCGTCGCATGCAACAAAGTGGCCAACACGGCTAGCCAGGCGTAAACATTGAAGCCCTCTGAACTGGGTTGAACCACCAGCAGCACGCCACTGAAGCCGAGCAAAATGAGCAAGCCTCGTTGAAACGCAACCTGCTCTTTAAAGAAAACTATGGAAAACGCCGTGATAAACAGCGGCGAGGAGAGGTTGATGGCCGTTGCATTTCCCAAAGGCAGGTGAAAAACGGCTGTCAAGTAGGCGAGTGAAGCTGCAGCATCGACCGAACCCCTTATCCAAAGCCGCTTACTTACCATGAGGCGCCAGTTTTTGAGATGGCCCATGGCCTGCGCCATGATGAGCAACAATGTGGTGGCCATCAGGCCGCGAATAAAAATGAGTTGAGGGCCAGGCAATGTGGCACTGACTTGTTTGACCAGTGCGTCGTTGGCAATGAAAAACGCCATGGCCAAACTCATGGCCAAAATACCACGCCGGTTGTCAGCGTGCATGCAGACCTTTCAGGGTGACCACGATAGGGCCATAGAAAAGCTGGATCAAACTTTGGCGGAATTCAAGCATGGCCTGGATTGTCGTTTAGGCTGGCTCCCACGGAACCCGCTACGATTCGGCCATGACCGTCCAACTCCAGAAAACCATGCCCGCCAGCGCCATCGCCATCACTGTAGTGGACGGCGCGAGATTCGCGCAACTCGCGCCCACCCTGCCGGCCGCAACCCGGCAGTGGTTGCAGACCGTCGGGTTTACCGGCGCCCCAGACAGCCATGCCCTGGTGCCGGATGCGCTGGGCAAGCTGTCCCAAGTGTTCGCAGGCGTGGCCCGGGCGGACCATCCATTTGCCTTGTCCGCCTTGCCGATGACCTTGCCGCAGGGGCGTTACTGCCTGTCCGACCAGGGGTTGGTGGTGCCCGCCGAGCAGGCCGCCATGTCCTGGGAAATTGGTGCCTACGAGTTCGACCTGTACAAACCACGGCGCCGTGCTGCCGCCCAATTGCTGCTGGCCCCAGGCCCGGACGCCCAGCGCGGCATCGCACTGGCCACTGCCATGGCGGCCACGCGGGATCTGGTCAACACACCGGCCGAACACATGGGCCCGGAGGAACTCGCCGCAGCCGCGCGCATGGTGGCCAAACAACACGGTGCGAAATTCCGCCAAGTGGTGGGTGACGCGCTGCTGAAGAAGAACTTCCCTGCTATCCACGCTGTGGGACGCGCCAGCACCCGGGCACCCCGCCTGATCGAGCTGACCTGGGGCAAGGCCCGGAATCCCCTGCTCTGCCTGGTCGGCAAGGGGGTGTGTTTTGACAGTGGCGGCCTGAACATCAAGGGCGCCGAGGGCATGCGCCAGATGAAAAAAGACATGGGTGGTGCAGCCAACGCACTTGGGCTCGCAGCGCTGATCATGGCGTTCAAGCTGCCCGTGCGCCTGCAGGTGCTGCTGCCCACGGTAGAGAACGCCATTGCCGGTAACGCCTACCGGCCAGGGGATGTGTTCAAGACCCGCAAGGGCCTGCACATCGAAATCGGCAACACCGACGCCGAGGGCCGGGTCATTTTGTGCGACGCGCTGGCGTATGCCTGTGAAGGTAAGCCGGCCCTGGTCATCGACCTGGCCACGCTGACAGGCGCGGCCAGGGTGGCACTGGGCCCCCAACTGCCGGCCCTGTTCTGCCGCAACATGGCCACCGCGCGCCAGTTGGTCGACCTGGGCCTGCAACTGGATGACCCGCTATGGCATATGCCGCTGTGGGCGCCGTATCGGGCTGGTATCGAGAGCCCCATAGGCGACATCGTGAACACCGGTCGCAACGCGATGGCCGGGGCAATCAATGCGGCCCTGTTCCTGGAGTATTTCGTGCCCGTGTCCCAGGACTGGCTCCATATCGATCTATTCGCCTGGAACGACGGCGCACGTGCCGGTCGGCCGGCGGGTGGCGAGGCTCAGACCATCCGTACCTTACTGGCCTACCTGGAGCAACGCTTCGCGTCCGGAACACCGCCTATGATCAAAAAATCCGTCCAAGCCAATTTCCAGATCAAAGCCAAGGGTTTGACCGCCACCGCTCAGCCCAGCACAGGCAGCCGTAGCGCCCAGTGAACACCATACAAACACCCTGCCCTCAGCCCGGTAGACCAGGCACTTTTCTGGCAGTCGTATAGGATCTTTTGACTCTAAGGGGTCAGTCAAAAGTTGACGCCTGGGTCAAATCTGCAATTGCCAGAAAATCTGGCCAGCCCTGTCCGATCGATCACCATCGACAAGGTGATCCGAGACGCGTTTGGCTTGGAGCAGGGGCGCGTGCTACGCTGAATACACAATGTGCGGGCCTGGACCGCGGTTTTTTTTCACCCGCTGGGCCCCCCAGGAGCCAGCATACAACCGAGCTGAAAATGCCACTTCATCCTTACCTGCAGCAACTGATTGACCTGGCCGCCGCTGCCGGCGTGCCATCCTACCCAGAGATGGCCAGCATGGCCGAGGTGCGTGCCGCTGCACTGGCCGGCAACCCGCCGCCGCCGCAACCGGTGCCCGTGGCGAAGGTGCGGGATGTGGCCATTCCAACCGGGGGCGGCCCACTGCCAGCGCGCATTTACACCCCGCCCGGGCCAGGGCCACATTCGGCGCTGGTGTATTTTCATGGCGGCGGCTTTGTAGCGCTTGGCCTAGATTCGCACGACGGTATCTGCCGCTACCTGTGTGCCGGGTCGAACAGTGTGGTGGTGTCGGTCGATTACCGGCTCTCACCCGAGCACCGTTTTCCGGCCGCCGCCCATGACGCCCTGGATGCCACGCGGTGGGTGGCGGACCAGGCCCAAGCCTTGGGCGCCGATCCCCGGCGTCTGGTGGTGGGTGGTGACAGCGCAGGTGGCTGCCTGGCTGCCGCTACGGCGATGCACTTTCGCGATGCCAGTGGCCCCGCACTCGCTGGGCAGCTGTTGCTTTACCCGGTGACCGATCACCCGTCTGGCACGCCCGACGCTTACCAGCGTTTTGGGGCAGGCTTTGGCCTGACAGCGCTTGCGATGCGCTGGTTTTGGGACCAATACCTAGCTGCGCCGGAGCAGGCTGCCGATCCGCTCGCCTCGCCACTGCGCATGATCAGCTGCGCCGGCCTGCCGCCGGCCTATGTGATGGTGGCCGAATACGACGTGCTGCGTGACGAGGGCGAGGCCCTGGCCCGGCGGCTGGCGCAGGCCGGTGTGCCACTGCGTGAGCGCTGCAGCGCCGGGATGAACCATGGCTTTCTCAAGCATGTGGGCCGGCTGCCCGAGGCTGCGGCAGAACTCGACGATGCCTGCCTGTGGCTGCGCCAGGTTACTGTCGTGGGTCAGTTGTCAGGCACCTAACACTTTGACAGTATGGTCAAAATATAAATCCGAGCCAATCTTCGGATGCCAACGGTCATGTGCCAGGCAGCACAGGCCAGGGTGTCTAGTTGTTCTTGCTATCAGCCGGTTTCGGAATGGTGGCCTGGCGCGGGTTTGTCCTGCTGAGGCAGGATATGGAAAAACTGGGTTTGGCCGACGGTCACCGTGCATCGGCGTGAAGAGCCCGCATAAACTGTTACTTTGACTGGAGCGTTGTATGAAACTTGCAATGGTGTCCCGCCCACTGGCGGATTCTGATCTTCGCCTGGCCCGACAAATGGGCATGACTGATGTCGTCAGCACTGTCGCCGGTTTGTCGATGGCGCCGCAGCG
>BJGT01000045.1 GCA_014190675.1 Comamonadaceae bacterium
TGTCCAGGGTTGTCTGTTCCATGGGAAGATTCATGACACTTGCGCCTCGCGGGGGTACACAAGACATTATAATAGCATAAAGAATAAAAGCGCCTTAGGGCAGCCCGCCATCGCGTGGACTGGTCCCTCAAGGGCCTGTTTGTAGCAAACGCCTGGAGTGGCTTAGCTCACATCAGTCACAAATTGCGAACGCGGCCGACGCACTTTTTTCAGATAGGCCAGCCAATCGGCGCCTTCGTCGCGGTAGCCCAGCGCTAAGATTGCCACGCTGCGCAGACCGCGTGCAGGCAGGTCGAGGATCTGGTCCACCGCCTTGGGGTCAAAGCCCTCCATTGGCGTGCTGTCCACCTCTTCAAAGGCAGCGGCAATCAGGGCGGCGCCCAGGGCGATGTAGGCCTGGCGAGCGGCGTGCTGAAAGTTGACTTCCGGGCCGCGCGCCGGGTAATTGGTCAGCAACATCTTGCGGTAGTTCTCGGCAGCCTCGTTGACCGCGCCACCGCGTTCGGCCTTGGACAAGTCAAACATCATGTTGATGCGCTCGGGGGTGTAGTCGTCCCAGGCAGCAAAAACCAACACATGCGAGCCATCCGTGATCGGGCTTTGGCCATGGGCAGCGGCTCTGATCTGTTCGCGCACGGCAGTGCTGCTGATAGCAATAATTTCGAACGGCTGCAGACCGCTGGAGGTGGGCGCGAGGCGTGCGGCCTCCAAGATACGCTCGACCTTGTCGGCGGGTACGCTCTTGGCGGGGTTCATTTTCTTGGTGGCGTAGCGCCACCGGAGCTTTTGGAGAAGTTCAGACATAGGATTCTTTGCTAAGGTTTTTGAAACTTGCCCTTTATTGCAGCGCAAGCGTTGCTAGTTTGGGGCATAGCGTCCAGGTGACAAGGCAGGCCGGCCAGAATATTTGAGACCGGTAACCGGTGGCGGCAAACTGAACCACCGCGCCACAAATTTCAGTGAATTACAATATTATTTCCAAAGTAATTCAACTTAGGAAACGCCATGCAAAGCACCATCACCGAACGCGGTCAGACCGTGATCCCGGCGGCCATCAGGCGCCAGTTTCATCTCAGCCCCTCAGACAAACTGGAATGGGTGACAGACAAGGACGGCATCCGTGTGGTACCGGTCCGCGCCAACCCTGTAGAGGCATTCCGCGGACAGGGTTTGGGCGGCGGGACAGAGCGCCTGCTGGCGGCTCGGCGACAGGAATTGGCCAGGGAATGAAGCGCTATGTGCTAGACACCTCCGCCCTGCTGACGCTGCGTGACGATGAGCCCGGAGCAGACCGGGTCGCCGAGCTCCTGCAGAGCGCAGCGGGCGAAAAAGTCCGTTGCTACGGCTGCTTCATCTCGCTGATGGAAGTGCTGTACCGGGTCTGGCGCGACGAGAGCGAGGACCATGGGCGGCTGGCCTACCAGCAATGCCTGAGGCTGCCAATGACCTGGGTGAGAGACAGCGACAGTTTGCTGCTTCGTGCCGCAGAGATGAAGGCGAAGCACCCACTGTCCCTGGCAGATGCCTGGATCGCTGCCTGCGCGTTAGAACACAACGCCATCCTGGTCCACAAAGACCCAGAGTTCCAGCCACTGGATATCCCGCAGGACCTGCTGCCTCTTCGCGCCAGGGTGTGACCTAGCCTACCCAGCGCCGCGCGTTATGCCACAGCTGCATCCAGGGGCTGTGGGCGCTGGGGTCAGCGCTGGTCCAGCTCATCTGAATGTTGCGGAGCACGCGCTCCGGGTGCGGCATCATGGCGGTGAAGCGGCCATCGGCGGTGGTGACCGCTGTCAGGCCGCCTGGGCTGCCGTTGGGGTTGAAGGGGTAGGCTTCGGTGGCGGCGCCATGGTTGTCTGTGAAGCGCATGGCGGCTACCACCTGCTGCGGGTTGCCCCGATGCTTGAAGTTGGCAAAACCCTCGCCGTGGGCCACGGCGATGGGCAGGCGGTGGCCCGCCATGCCGGTGAAGAACAGGGATTGCGATTGCAGCACCTCCACCATAGACAAACGCGCTTCAAAGCGCTCGCTCTGGTTGGTGGTGAAGCGCGGCCAGGCCTGCGCGCCGGGAATGATGTCAGCAAGCTCGGCAAACATTTGGCAGCCGTTGCACACGCCCAGGCCAAAGGTTTCGGCCCGGCCAAAGAAGCCCGCGAACTGGTCGGCCAACGCCGGGTTGAAAGTTATGGAGCGAGCCCAGCCGATGCCAGCGCCCAGCGTATCGCCATAAGAAAAGCCGCCACAGGCCACCAGGCCCGCAAAATCAGCCAGTCGGGCCCTGCCACTTTGGAGGTCGGTCATGTGCACGTCAAACGCGTCAAACCCAGCCTCGGTGAAGGCGTAGGCCATCTCCACATGCGAGTTGACGCCCTGCTCGCGCAGCACGGCCACCCGGGGCCGGCTCAGCAACAAGGCCGGTGACGCTAGGCTTTTGGTAGCTACAGAGCCAATCCCATCAAGGCCTGGCGCCTGATTTGACGGTATAAAAAGATGAAGGCCAGGATCGCTTGCTGCACCCACGGCGGCATGCTCGGCGTCGGCACAGGCCGGGTTGTCACGCAGCTGGCAGATCTTCCAGCTGGTGCTGTCCCAGACCTGGTGCAGGTCGGATAGCGGGGCTTTGAACACCGCCTGCGCGTCTCGCCAAACCTGCACCTCGCCCACGCCGGCCTGGATGGTGGAGGTGGCCGGGCGGGTTTTGCCGATGAAGTGGCTGTAGCGGCTTAAGGCGTGCTCGCGCAGCAGCTGCATCACGGCGCTGCGGTCCTGGGTGCGCACCTGCAGCACCACACCAAGTTCCTCATTGAACAGCGCTTTGAGCGTGAGCTCGTCGCGCCGGGCGCTGACCTGGCTTGCCCAGTTCTTGCTGTCGCCGTGCTCGGCCCGGCTGTCGCTGATGCCGTCGCCCTCGGTCACCAGCATGTCCACATTGAGCGTCACGCCCACATGGCCAGCAAACGCCATTTCGCATACCGTGGCCCATAGGCCGCCATCACTGCGGTCGTGGTAGGCCAGGATGCGGCCCTGCGCGCGCAGCGCGTTCACCGCCGCCACCAAGGCCACCAGGTCGGCCGGGTGGTCCAGGTCGGGTACCTCGTCGCCGGTCTGGTTCAGGGTTTGCGCCAGCATGCTGGCGCCCATGCGCATGCGGCCGCGCCCCAGGTCGATCAGCAGCAGGCTGCTGTCCACTGTGGCGTCCAGCTGCGGCGTGAGC
This sequence comes from Comamonadaceae bacterium, assembly GCA_014190675.1. GTDB lineage: Bacteria > Pseudomonadota > Gammaproteobacteria > Burkholderiales > Burkholderiaceae_C > Rhodoferax. Next base: position 3,215 of record BJGT01000045.1, read on the forward strand.
GTGCCGCGCACATCAGCCAAGGTGGCAAAGGCGCTGACCACCAGCGACACCGGCGAGCTGACTTTTTTGGCCTGGCCGTCATCCGTCCACTGGGTGCGCATGGACAAGGAATCTTTGCCGACCGGGATAGACACCCCCAGCGCCGGGCACAGTTCCAGCCCCACGGCCTGCACCGTGGCATACAGCGCAGCGTCCTCACCGGGCTCGCCGCAAGCGGCCATCCAGTTGGCAGAGAGCTTGACGCGCGACAGCTCGATCGGCGCCGCCAGCAGATTGGTGATGGCCTCGGCCACCGCCATGCGGCCCGAGGCCGGTGCATTCACAGCAGCCAGCGGCGTGCGCTCGCCCATGCTCATGGCCTCGCCGGCAAAGCCGGAAAAATCGGCCAAGGTCACCGCGCAGTCGGCCACGGGCACCTGCCACGGGCCCACCATCTGGTCGCGGTGGCTCAGGCCGCCCACAGTGCGGTCACCAATGGTGATCAGAAAGCGTTTGGAGGCCACCGTCGGGCTGGCCAGCACCGCAATGCAGGCCTGCTGCAGGGTGACGCCGTCAAGATTGAGCGGCGCAAACTGCCGCTTCAGGGTGGCGACATCGCGGTGCATCTTGGGCGGCTTGCCCAGCAGCACATCCATGGGCATGTTTACCGGCAGATCGGCTGGCGGGGCGGACTCGGCATCAGCCAGCACCAGCTGACGCGCCTCGGTGGCCACACCCACCACCGCAAACGGGCAGCGCTCGCGCTCGCACAGCGCACTGAACAGCGGCAGCGACTCGGGGGCGATCGCCAGCACATAGCGCTCTTGGCTCTCGTTGCACCAGATCTCCTTGGGCGCCATGCCGCTTTCTTCCAGCGGCACGGCGCGCAGGTCAAAACGGGCGCCACGGCCAGCGTCGTTGGTCAACTCAGGGAAGGCATTCGACAGGCCGCCAGCGCCCACGTCGTGGATCGCCAAAATAGGATTACCCAGGCCAGCGGGGCCACCCTCCAGGCCCAGCGCCCAACACTGGTTGATGACCTCTTGCGCCCGGCGCTCGATCTCCGGGTTGCCGCGCTGCACCGAATCAAAGTCCAGCTCAGCCGCGTTCGCACCCGTGGCCATCGAGCTCGCCGCACTGCCACCCATGCCAATGCGCATACCGGGCCCACCCAACTGGATCAGCAGGCTTCCGGCCGGGAACGCCACCTTGTGCGTCTGAGTCGCATCGATCACGCCCAGGCCGCCCGCGATCATGATCGGCTTGTGATAGCCGCTCTGCGCCTGCAGTTCTACTGGGTCCGCACCCAGCCGATAACGCAGGGTCTGCTCATACTCCCGGAAATACCCCAGCAAATTCGGCCGCCCAAACTCGTTGTTGAACGCCGCTCCACCCAAAGGGCCCTCCAGCATGATCTGCAGCGGGCTGGCAATGTGCGCCGGCTTTCCATAAATGGCATAAATTGGGGTCAGATTCCAATTGTTTTCAGATTCTGCTGTGTTGTTTTTAATTGGAATCTGACCCCAATTGATTTTGGAGACGGTGAAGCCTGTTAAGCCGGCCTTGGGTTTGGAGCCGCGGCCGGTGGCGCCTTCGTCGCGGATCTCGCCGCCGGCGCCGGTGGATGCGCCTGGGAACGGGGAGATGGCGGTGGGGTGGTTATGGGTTTCCACCTTCATCAGCACGTGGTGGGTGGCCTTCTCTTTTTGGTAGCTGGCAGCTCTTATTTCGCCGGAGCTAGAGGCCGATTTGGCCATGAAGCGTTCGACCTGGCTGCCGGCCATGACGGAGGCGTTGTCGGAATAAGCGACCAGCATGTGCTGCGGGTTGGCCTGGTGGCTGTGCCGAATCATGCCAAACAGGCTGTGCGGCTGCGCCACGCCGTCGATGGTGAAGGCCGCATTGAAGATTTTGTGACGGCAATGCTCGCTGTTGGCCTGGGCGAACATCATCAACTCGACATCGGTCGGGTTGCGCTGCAGTTGGGTGAAAGCCTGCACCAGGTAGTCGATCTCGTCGGCGGCCAGCGCCAGGCCAAAGCTGGTGTTGGCGGCCTCCAACGCCGCCCTGCCCCGTCCCAGCACATCGATTTGCGCCATCGGCGTGGCTGGCACCGCAGCAAACAAACCGTGGGCGGCTGAGCCCTGCTCCATCACGCTCTCGGTCATGCGGTCATGCAGCAGGTCAGCCAGCGAAGCCAGTTGTGCCGGGCTGAGGCTGGGTTTGCCCAGCCAGCCCTTGGCCAGCTGGAGCCGATAGTGCGTGACCCGCTCCACCCGCTGCACCGCCAGCCCGCAGTTGTGCGCGATATCGGTGGCCTTGGAGGCCCAGGGCGACACCGTGCCAAAGCGGGGCGTCACCACCAGCAGGATCCCGCCCGGAGCGCCTTGGTAGGGCTCGCCGTAAGCCAACAGGGCTGAGAGCTGGTCCCGCAATTCGGCACTCGGCACCGTAGCCGATGCCACCAAATGGACAAAGCGTGCCGCAACGCTGCTGATACGGGGCTCGACGGCCTGCAGGGCAGGTAACAGCTGCTGTGTGCGAAACGGGCTGAGGGCGTTGCCACCCTCGAAGTCGGTGATGTGCTGGGTCACGTTGGCAGCCAAGTGGAGTGGGTGCGGATTTTAGCGGCGCCCCACCCTGGGCCCAGCTGAATCATCTGCCGCCAGCACACCGGCCCCATCGCCACTACGGCAAGACCGGTCGCGCCCGATGGGATAATTACAAACATGACAATCACGTACAAAAATGCTGAGGACATCGCTGGCATGCGCTTGGCCGGACGGCTCGCCGGAGAGCTGCTGGACTACCTGACCCCCTTCGTGACCCCGGGCATCAGCACCAACGAGCTAGACCGTCTGGCTGATGCCTACACCACCGGCGTGCAAGGCGCGATCTCGGCACCACTCAATTACGCGCCACCTGGCCACCAGCCCTACCCCAAAGCAATTTGCGCCTCGATCAACCACCAGGTCTGCCACGGCATTCCGACTGACAAGCCGCTCAAGCGAGGTGACATCGTCAACCTGGATGTCACCGTGATCAAGGACGGCTGGCACGGTGACTCGAGCCGCATGTTCATGGTGGGCGAGGTGTCGGTTGCTGCCCGCCGTTTGTGCATGCTGACCCACGAGGCCATGTGGCACGGCATTGTGAAAGTGCGCGCAGGGGCTTTCTTGGGGGATATCGGTCATGCCATTCAGCGGTTTTCAGAAGGCCATGGTTTGAGCGTGGTGCGCGAATTTTGCGGCCACGGCATAGGACGCAATTTTCATGAAGAGCCGCAGGTGCTGCATTACGGCCGACCTGGCACGCTAGACCAACTTCAAGCCGGTATGACCATCACCATCGAGCCCATGCTCAATATTGGCAGGCGCGATGTCAAGGAGATGGGAGACGGCTGGACCATCGTCACCAAAGACCGTTCGCTGTCGGCCCAATGGGAACACACGGTTCTGGTGACACCAACTGGCTACGAGGTCCTGACCCTGTCAGCTGGCAGCCCACAGGCTCCGGCTTTTGCACTGCCGGCATGACTCAAAGCTCCGAATTGCGCGCGCAGTACCGAGCCCGCAAGGCAGCGCTGCTGCAGCCCATCGCAGACTGCGGCACTGTCACCCGAGGAATACGCGCAGCACTGGCCCGGCTCTCGAGCCTGACCGACCGGACCCTGTGCACGCTTTGGCAAGAGGCCGGCCTGGCCAGCCCGTTGGCCCTGCTGGCGGTGGGCGGCTATGGCCGAGCCGAGCTGTTTCCAGGCTCTGATGTCGATGTCCTGCTGCTGCTGCCCAACGAGCAGCCGGCCCTGCATGACGATCTGCTCAAGGCCCGCATCGAGGTCTTCATTGGCAGTTGCTGGGACACCGGCCTTGAGATTGGCTCGAGCGTGCGCACGGTAGATGAATGCTTGCAAGAGGCGGCCCGCGATGTGACGGTTCAAACCTCGGTGCTCGAGGCACGCTTGATCACCGGCAACGCGAGTCTGTTTGACAGCTTTCAGGCGAAGTACTTCGCCGCACTGGACCCCCGGGCATTTTTTGTCGCCAAGAGCCTCGAGCTGCAGCAAAGACACCACAAGTTTGAAGACTCGCCCTACTCCCTCGAGCCCAACTGCAAAGAGTCGCCCGGCGGCCTGCGTGATCTGCAGGCAATTTTGTGGGTGGCCAAAGCCGCCGGTTTTGGCAACAACTGGGACGAGCTTGCAAAAAATGGGCTTGCCACCCCCTTTGAGGTGCGCCAGATTAAACGTAACGAAGCACTGCTGCGTTTGATACGGGCGCGCCTGCACCTGACTGCGCTGCGCCGCGAGGACCGGCTGGTATTTGATTTGCAAACCGCTGTGGCTGAATCATTTGGCTACGGCCAGGTTGGGCCGGATGTACATGCCACTGTCGCACCGGCGCGCACTGCAACCCGGCCCAGCGAAGCGCTGATGCGCCGCTATTACTGGGCCGCCAAGGCGGTGACCCAGCTCAACCAGATTTTGCTGCTCAATATCGAGGAGCGGCTCAACCCGTCGACCCACACCCCGCAGCCAATCAACGCCCGGTTCAATGAAAAAGCAGGGATGGTCGATGTCGCGAGCGACGACCTCTACCAGCGCGAGCCACGCGCCATTCTCGAAACTTTTTTGCTCTACCAGACCACCCCCGGACTCAAAGGTTTCTCCTCCCGCACCCTGCGGGCGCTGTACAACGCGCGCGGCCAGATGGACGGCCGGTTTCGCCAAGATCCGGTCAACCGCGAGAGCTTTCGCCAAATTTTGATGCATGGTGGGCTGACCCATGCGATGCGGCTGATGAACCAAACCTCGGTGCTTGGACGCTATCTGTGGGTGTTCAGACGCATCGTCGGCCAAATGCAGCATGACCTGTTTCATGTCTACACCGTCGACCAGCACATTCTCATGGTGCTGCGCAACGCCAGACGCTTTTTTATTGCCGAACATGCACACGAGTACCCGTTTTGCTCGCAACTGGCCTCGGGCTGGGACAAACCCTGGATTTTGTATGTCGCCGCCCTGTTCCACGACATTGCCAAGGGGCGGGGTGGCGACCACTCCGAACTCGGTGCAAGCGAGGCCCGGCGTTTTTGCCGGCAGCACCAAATGACGGGCGAGGATGCGGTGCTGATTGAGTTTTTGGTGCGGGAGCACTTGACGATGAGCCGAGTGGCACAAAAGTCAGACCTGAGCGACCCCGACGTGATTGCCGGCTTTGCCCAGCGCGTGGGCACCGAGCGGCGGCTGACCGCGCTCTACCTGCTGACCGTGGCCGATATCCGTGGCACCAGCCCCAAGGTTTGGAACGCCTGGAAGGGCAAGCTGCTCGAGGACCTGTACCGCCTCACCTTGCGGGTGCTCGGCGGGCGCGCGCCCGACCCCCAGGCCGAGGCAGAGGCGTGCAAGCGCGAGGCGCTGGTTATTCTGGCGCTGCACAGCCTGCCGTTTGAGGCGCACAAACCCCTGTGGGACACCCTGGACGCCAGTTACTTCATGCGCCACGAAGCCGCCGACATTGCCTGGCACACGCGGCAACTCTCTCGCCACTTGGGCAGCGGCAAGTCGATCGTGCGGGCCCGCCAGTCACCGCTAGGCGAAGGGCTTCAGGTGATGGTCTACACGCCCGACAAAGCCGACCTGTTTGCCCGCATTTGTGGTTACTTTGACCAGGGTGGTTTCAGCATTCTTGACGCCCGCATCCACACGGCACGAAATGGCCATGCGCTAGACACCTTCCAGGTGGTGGGCGCCAGCATGCCCGAGCAGTACCGCGAACTCATCAGCCTGGTCGAGAACGAACTCGGCCTGGCAATTGCCCAAACCGGACCCCTGCCGATGCCAGGCCGGGGCCGAGTGTCGCGCCGGGTCAAGAGTTTTCCGGTTGCGCCCCGGGTTACGCTGCGACCCGATGACAAGGCGCAGCGCTGGCTGCTCAATATCGCCGCCAGCGACCGCGTGGGCCTGCTCTACAGCGTCGCGCGGGTCTTGGCCCAGCACAACATCAACCTTCAACTGGCAAAAATTGCCACCCTGGGCGAGCGTGTCGATGACACTTTTTTGATTCAGGGCGCGGAGCTGCAGCACAACCGCACCCAAATAGCCATCGAAACAGAACTGCTCGAGGCACTGGCCTGATCAGTCGTCCTGCGGTGCATCCAAGCCCGGAAACAGGACCGAAGTGAAGCCAAAGTGTGAAAAATCGCGCACACGCATCGGGTAAAGCAGGCCAATCAGGTGATCGCATTCGTGCTGCACGACCCGAGCGTGAAAGCCATCCGCGGTGCGTTCGATCGGGTCGCCAAACTGGTCGAAGCCAGCGTAGCGAATGCGCTCAAAGCGCGGCACCTTGGCGCGCAGCCCTGGCACCGACAGGCAACCCTCCCAGTCTTCTACCTGAAGCGGCACAGCGCCGTCTTTCAAGCCCAGTGCTGTGATCACCGGGTTGACCAGCACCGTGCGGGGCACGGGCGGGGCATCCGGGTAGCGGGGGTTGACACTGTCTGTGCCGAAAATCACCACCTGCAGATCAACGCCGATCTGCGGGGCAGCCAGACCGGCGCCGCTGGCCGCGTGCATGGTGTCAAGCAGGTCGCTGACCAGCAGATGCAGGGCAGCGGTATCAAAAGCCAGTACCGGCTGGGCCACCCGCAGCAGGCGCGGGTCGCCCATTTTCAGAATCTCATGCACGGCCATCAAGCAACTCCTTCAAAGCGTCTTCATCAAGCACAACAACCCCGAGTTCCCGGGCTTTGTCGAGCTTGCTGCCAGCCTCCGCGCCGGCTAACAGGTAGTGGGTTTTTTTACTGACCGAGCCGGCCACCTTGCCGCCGGCGGCTTCGATCAGGTCTTTGGCCTGGTCGCGGCTGAGGGTGGGCAGGGTGCCGGTGATAACCAGAGTTTTGCCCGAAAGCGGCGTGGGCGGGCGGGCGAGCGGTGCGCCCTCCTGCCAGCGCAGGCCGCAGGCGCGCAGCTGGGCCACCACCTCGCGGTTGTGAGGCTGATCAAAAAAAGTGCGCAGGCTATGCGCCACGACCGGCCCAACATCGCTCACCGCCTGCAGTTGCTCCAGCGGCGCGTCCATGATGGCGTCCAGGCTACCGAAATGGCCTGCCAGCGCCTTGGCGGTGGCCTCGCCCACATGCCGGATGCCCAAACCGAACAAAAAGCGCGGCAGCGTGGTTTGCTTTGATTGTTGCAGCGCATCGACTATGTTCTGCGCCGATTTGTCAGCCATGCGGTCCAGCGCCACAAGCGAGCTCAGGCCCAGCCGGTACAGGTCGGGTAGGGTACGGATGATGCCGCCGTCCACCAACTGATCCACCAGCTTATCGCCCAGGCCCTCCACCTCCACCGCACGGCGCTGCGCAAAGTGCAGGATGGCCTGCTTGCGCTGGGCGCTGCAGAACAGGCCGCCGCTGCAGCGATGGTCGGCCTCGCCCTCCTCCCGCACGGCCGCGCTGCCGCACACCGGGCACTGCGCCGGCATGGTGAACAACATGGCATCCGGCAAGCGCTTCTCGGGCAGCACGAACACCACTTCCGGAATAACGTCACCGGCGCGGCGCACCACCACGGTGTCGCCCACGCGCACGTCCTTGCGCCGGGCCTCGTCCTCGTTGTGCAGGGTGGCATTGGTGACCGTGACGCCGCCCACAAACACCGGCGCCAGCTTGACCACCGGCGTGAGCTTGCCGGTGCGACCCACCTGCACGTCAATCGACAGTACCGTGGTGAGCTGCTCTTGCGCAGGGAACTTGTGGGCCACCGCCCAGCGCGGCTCGCGGGTGACGAAACCCATGCGCTGCTGCAGTGCCAAGCTGTTGACCTTGTAGACCACACCATCGATGTCAAAAGGCAGCGCATCACGCTGTCGCGCGATGGCCTCGTAGTAGGCCACCAATTGCGTGGCGCCGGAGGCAATGGTGACAAGGCCCGAGACCGGAAAACCCCAGTTCTTCAAGGCTTGCAGCAGGCCATGGTGGCTGGCAAAGGCTGGCCCCCCCGCCTGCGCCAGCGTAAGCTCGCCCAGACCATAGGCGTAAAAGCTCAGGGGCCGCTGGGCGGCAATGGCCGGGTCTAACTGCCGCACCGCACCAGCTGCGGCATTGCGCGGGTTGACAAAGGTTTTTTGTCCAGCTGCCCGCTGACGCTCGTTGAGCGCCTCAAAATCAGCGCGACCCATGTAGACCTCTCCGCGCACCTCCAGCAGCGGCGGCGCCGGCAGCGCCCCGGGCGCGCTGGTATCCAGGCGCAGGGGAATCTGGCCAATGGTGCGGATGTTTTGGGTGACGTCCTCACCCGATTCGCCGTCTCCGCGGGTGGCCGCCTGCACCAATCGGCCCTGCACGTAACGCAAATTCATGGCCAGACCGTCAAACTTGGGCTCTGCCACATAGTCGACCGCCGGGGCGTCATCAGTCAGCTCGAGTTCTCGCCGCACCCGGGCGTCGAAGTTGTGCGCGCCCGAGGCCTGGGCGTCGGTTTCGGTGCGAATGCTGAGCATGGGTACTGCATGGCGAACGCTGGCAAAGGCAGCCAGCGGCGGCGCACCGACCCGCTGGGTCGGTGAGTCCGGGGTGAGCAGTTCGGGCTGCTCGGTCTCGATGGCCTGCAACTCACGAAACAGCCGGTCGTACTCGGCATCTGGCATGGTGGGCGCATCCAGCACATGGTAGCGGTGCGCATGCTCGTGCAGGGTTTCACGCAGCCACTGCAGACGGCTCGGGTCGGCTGGTAGGGCGCCAGGCAGGTCGGGGTTGTACACGGCCAAAAACCTCGCCAGCAAACTCAGGAGAACAAACGCCGTGCCAGACTGGAGCCCGCAGCAAATTCACGCTCATCCAGCAGCGCATACAGTTTGTGTAAATCGGCAGCAATGTGGTCTAAAGAGGCAGCGCTCAGGGGCACGCCCTCCTGGTCCGTCAAGCTGCCGTCCATGCTGGCGGCCAGGCTCATGCTAATGTCGCGCATGCGCTCAAAGGGCTGCTCGGCCGGGCTGACCTGAGGCACATCCAAGCTCAGGGCGACTTCACGCAAGGCCGACTGAGCCGGGTCATCGGCCAAGGCCGCCTGGGTGTCAAAGCTCAAGCTCAGCACGGGCGGCAAACCAGGGCTTGACGCAGGCAGCACCATGCGTCCAGGTATCAGGCCTGCAACAAAGCCAAGCCGGGCGGCACTTTGCTGCACGTAGCCAGGGCTCCAGGCAGCTTGACGGGCATGCAGCACCAGCCCGAGTTGAGCATCATGGGCGCTGGCAAACTGTTCGAGTTCGCGGGCGCGGGAAACCTCTTCTTGCATGTCTGGGAACTCGGGCGTGCCGTTCACCAGGTCGCAGAACGCATGGGTTTTGACCACAAACTCGGAGAACTCGATGTTGTTGATAGCTCCCGCCCGGTTGGTCAGTTGCACACCGGTCTGAAAAGCGCTGTAAAGCTGGCCTGACACAGGCAACTCCCAGCGCCCGTCGAGCTCGTTGTAGCCCTCGATGGCAAAGGGCTTGCTTCCCACGCGGCGAGTCGGCGGCAGGGCAGCCAGGGCCGCATCGCCAGACACCGGGTTTTCCAGGGCGATGCTGGCAAGCCCATCAACCAATGCGTCGAGCAGCGGCTTTTTTTCGGGCACCGGCAGGGGAAAACGCGACAACTCCAGGGCTGCGTCGTCGAATGCGGGTTCCAAGCCATCCGCGTCGTTAACTGCGCTGATGGCCGGCGCGGGCGACGCCTGGCGTGGCAAATTTCGTCGCGACAACCACCAGCCGTGCAGGCCAATCGCAAGCAAAAGCAAGCCACCAGCCAGTGCCAGCGCCAGTTGCAAGGGGCTGATGTTCATCGGGCTGCCTTGGCCAGCGTGATCGCTGCATCCATGTCAACCACCACGATGCGTGAGACGCCCTGCTCTTGCATGGTCACGCCGATGAGTTGCTCGGCCATTTCCATGGCAATTTTGTTGTGGCTGATGAACAGGAACTGGGTCTCTCGGCTCATGCGCGCGACCAGGCGCGCGTATCGCTCGGTATTTGAATCGTCCAGCGGTGCATCGACTTCGTCAAGCAGGCAAAAAGGAGCCGGGTTGAGCTGAAAAATAGCGAACACCAGGGCAATCGCGGTGAGCGCCTTCTCGCCACCAGAGAGCAGCTGAATGGTCTGATTTTTTTTGCCAGGAGGCTGAGCAATCACCTGTACGCCAGAGTCAAGAATTTCATCGCCGGTGATGGCCAGTCGCGCATTACCGCCACCAAACAGTTCGGGAAAGGTCTTGCCAAAGTGTTCGTTAACGCTGTTGAATGTGCCCGACAGCAGCTCACGGGTTTCACCATCAATTTTTCGAATGGCGTCTTCCAGGGTGCTCATGGCCTCGTTCAGATCGGCTGACTGGCTGTCCAGAAACTGCTTGCGTTCACGTGCTGCGGTGAGCTCATCGAGTGCCGCGAGGTTCACCGCGCCCAAACTGGCAATCTCGCGGTTGAGCCGGTCAATCTCGGCCTGCAGGCCGCTCAGGCGCACGACACCAGCCGCTAGCGAGGCCTCCAGTGCCTGCAGGTCTGCCTGGGCTTCTTCAAGCAGTCGGCTGTATTGCTCGCTGCCCAGTCGCGCCGCCTGCTCGCGCAACTGGCAATCGGTGATGCGCTGGCGCAGCGGTTCGAGCTCGCGCTCGAGTTGCAGCCGCCGCTCGTCGCTGGCGCGCAGGCGTGCAGTCAGGTCGTCGTAGGCGCTGCGCCGTTCGCCCAGGGCTTGCTCGCAGGCCAATTTAACCGCCAGCGCGTCCTGCAATCCAGCCTGGGCCACTGCGTCGTTGAGCTGTTCTGATTCTGCGTGGCATTTTTGGGTCTCTGCGCGTACCAAATCGGCCTGCTGCGCTGCGGTTTCGATGGCGCGGCTGAGCTCGGCACGGCGCGCCGCCAGGCTGCGCAGCGCAAACGCAGCCTCTTGCGCCTCGCGCTCGAGACTGCGCTGTTGCTCGCGGGCCTGGCTGAGCTGGCCTTCGGCTGTGATAACCAGATCGTCCAGCTCGGCATGTCTTTGCTGCTTGTCAGCGAGCAGCAAATCGAGTTCTTCAAACTGGGCCTCCGCCTTGAGTCGTCGCCCCTGCAGGTCGTCAAGATGTTGGTCGATTTCAGCCCGGTCGCTGGCTATTTGTTCGGCCCGGGCACGGGCCTGTTCAGCGAGTTGGGTCAGGCGCAGGGCCTGCACCTGCAGCGCATGGACCTGGCTTTGCCCCTGCACCGCACTTTGGCGCAGCCGCAGCAGCCGCTGCGCAGCATCGGCATAGGCCGCCTCGGCACGCACCAGGGCGGCACTGGCCTGCTCAGCAATCAGGCTCTGGGCACGCCACTGCTTGTCTAGGTTTTCAATTTCCTGGGCCCGCGCCAGCAGGCCGGCCTGTTCGGAATCGGGGGCGTAGAAACTCACGCTGTTGAGACCCACCGCATGCCCGCTCGATACAAATATCAGCTCGCCCGGCGCCAATTGAGTCCGCTGGGCCAAAGCCTCGTCCAGGTTGGCAGCGCTATAGCAGCCCTGCAGCCATTCGCCCAGCAGGGCATGCTGACCAGCATCATGCAGACGCAGCCGATCAGCCAGTTGCGGCAGCCGGGCCGGGCCCAAGGCCGGGCTGGCCGCTGGCGGGCTGAAAAAAGTCAGCTTGCTCGGCGGCGAGTCGCTGGCAAAAGCGCGAACCAAATCAAGCCGCGACACCTCTAGCCCGCCCAGGCGCTCGCGCAGCGCCGCCTCCATGGCGCTCTCCCAACCGGGCTCAACATGGATGCGGCTCCAAAGACCCTGCAAATGCGCCAGGCCATGGCGCTCCAGCCACGGTTGCAAGCGACCGTCGGTGCGCACTTTTTGCTGCAAGGCCTTGAGCGCTTCAAGCCGCGCCGACAAATCAGCCAACCGGGTTGACTCTGCGTTGACGGACTGCTGGTGCTCGCGCCGTTTCTCCTCGAGTTCCGGCACACTGTCTTGCAGCGCCTGCAACTCGGCCTGCGCGTCGCTGGCCGCCTGAACAGCCTGGGCCAATTGCAACTGCAACCCAGCCAGGTTGGCCTCGTCGGGTTGGGCCAGAGCCTGACGGCCTGCCTCCAGCCGCTCCCTCCGACCAGCCAGCTGATGCGCCTGCTCCTGTATGCCACGCTGCTCAGCGGCCAGCACCTGTATTTGTTGCTGCAACTGGGCGACACCGGCACGCTGCTCGGTGGCGCTGCGCTGGGCCTGGCGCAGGCCGTCTTCGAGCGCCGGTAACTGCCCTGCCTGCACCTGCACCTGAGCGGCCAACAGGGCCGCCTGCTGATCGTCTGCCAGCGCCTGCGCTTGGACGCCACCGAGCTCCGCCTGGGCAGTGTCTTGTCGGGTAGCCCACTGGAGGGCCTGCTCGCCCAGGGCCAACAGCCGCTGTGCCACGCGCTGCCTTCCCTCGACCACAAAGCGAATCTCCGCCTCCAGCCGGCCCACTTCGGCGCTTGCCTCATACAAGCGGCCCTGGGTCTGGTTGACCTGGTCACCGGCAGCGTAATGGGCTTGGCGCACCGCCTCCAACTCGGCTTCAACCTGGCGCAAATCAGCCAATTGGCGATCCAGCGCCACGCTGGCGCCCTGGGCTTCGGCCTGCACCTTGGCCTGTTCGGCGCGCGCCTCGCCACAGCGCAAAAACCACAGCTGCTGCTGCTTGAGCGTGGCCTGTGCACTGATCGCCTTGTAGCGTTGCGCCACCTCAGCCTGCCGGTCGAGCTTTTCCAGGTTAGCATTGAGTTCGCGCAGGATGTCTTCGACCCGGGTCAGGTTCTCCCGGGTGTCAGACAGCCGGTTCTCGGTCTCGCGGCGGCGTTCTTTGTATTTAGAAACTCCGGCGGCCTCTTCTAGGAAAAGACGCAGCTCCTCCGGGCGGCTCTCGATGATGCGGCTGATCGTGCCCTGGCCAATAATGGCATAGGCCCGAGGCCCCAGCCCGGTACCCAAAAAAACATCTTGCACATCACGCCGACGCACCGCCTGGCTGTTGATAAAGTAGCTGCTGTTGCCATCGCGGGTAAGCACCCTCTTGACGGCGATCTCGGCAAACTGGCTCCACTGGCCGCCGGCCCGGTGGTCTGCGTTGTCAAACACCAGCTCCACGCTGGCCCGACTGGCCGGCTTGCGCAGGTTGGTGCCGTTAAAGATGACATCTTGCATCGACTCGCCCCGCAACTCAGAGGCGCGCGACTCGCCCAGTACCCAACGCACGGCATCGATGATGTTGGACTTGCCACAACCGTTGGGCCCCACCACACCCACGAGTTGCCCGGGCAACATGAAATTGGTCGGTTCAACGAAGGACTTGAAGCCCGATAACTTGATGGAGTTAAGACGCACAGTTGACCAAGGCTACCAGAGCAAAACAGGCGCTCATGATACCTTGCCGCTAGGGGGCTCGGCACCTCACACAGGGCGCTTGTAGGTGGCGAGAAAAACGCCCGGCAAAATCAGCACCGCCCCGCCCAGATGGTGCCAACCCAGGGGCTCGCCAAGCACTGCCCAAGAGGCCAGGGCTGCATACAGTGGAGACAGGTACAGGGTCACCGCAACCCGGCTGGCGCCCAGGATTTTTTGTGCCCAGCCGTAAATCCAGTAAGCCGCGATGCCGGGCGCCAGGGCTGCCAGCAACACCAGGCCAGTGGCCCGATAGCTCCAGGGCGGTGTGCTGGGCAAACCGGCCTCCCACAACGCAAATGGCAGCAAACACAGCACACCAGCAGCGCAAATGGCGCTCAGCCGGGCTGTGGCGCCAAGCTGGCTGGGCCAAATTTTTTGCAACAAGGCATAGCCCGCCCAGGCAATCATGGCCAGCACAATCCAGCCATCGCCAATCACCCACTGCACTTCGGACAGGGCCTCCCAGCGGCCCTTGACCGCCACGTGCATCAAGCCGGCCAGAGCCAATGGCACGCCAAGCCATTGAGTCAGCGTCAGGCGCTCATGCAGCAAGAGCCCAGCGCCCATGGCAATGAGTACCGGGGCGGCGGCATAAATCAGGGAAATATTCATGGCTACCGTGGTTTGCGCCCCCTGATACACCCAGGCACCACAGACCATCATGCCAAGGGCACCGAGGCAGAGGTACTGCGGCCAAACAGCGAGCAGACCGCGCCACTCGCGTAGCAACTCAGCGCGTGCCAGAAACCCCAAAATCAGGCCTGCGATTAACCAGCGCCCCAGTGCCAGTTGGTGTGGGGCCACCACGCCGGGTGCGCTGCGGGCAATGATGAAATTCACCGCCCAAAGGGCTGGTGTCAGCCAAATCAGGGCCAGCGCCAGCCGCTGGCGACCATCAGGCGAGAGCAAGCTGCGCTCCATGTGCCAGGGCCATCACCTCGCGCGGATCCTGGCCTTTGAGCCGATGGTCGCTCCAAACCTGGCGCCAGCGTCGTGCACCCGGCAGGCCCTGCCGCAGGCCCAGCATGTGTCGGGCAATCGGGTACCAGGTCGTGCCATGTTGCTGCGACTGGCGCAGCATGTAGTCCACCATTTGCGCTTCAACCTGCTCGCGGCTGCGCGCCATTGGCGTCTCGCCAAAAAACTGAACATCCCAATCGCTCAGCCACCAGGGCCGGTGGTAGGCCTCGCGGCCCAGCATCACGCCGTCAAGCTGCTGCAACTGCGCCTGCACCTGCTCGCTGTTGCTGATACCACCATTGAGGACGATGGTGCAGTCGGGGAAATCTGCCTTGAGCTGATGCACCATGGCGTAGCGCAGCGGCGGGAGTTCGCGGTTTTGTTTGGGGCTCAGGCCCCGCAGCCAGGCGTTACGGGCATGCACAATGAAAGTGCGGCAACCGGCAAGATGGAGGGCGCCAACAAAATCGCGCACAAAAGCGTAATTGTCAGTGCGGTCAATGCCAATGCGGTGCTTCACGCTGACCGGGAGCGCCACTGCATCGAGCATGGCCTTGATGCAATCGGCAACCAGGGCCGGCTCGGCCATCAGGCAGGCGCCAAATGCGCCACGCTGCACCCGCTCGCTTGGGCAACCGCAATTGAGGTTGATTTCGTCATAGCCCCACTGCTCGCCGAGCCGGGCGCACTGCGCCAATTCGGCCGGCTCGCTGCCGCCGAGCTGCAGCGCCAAAGGGTGCTCCTCGGCGTTGTAACGCAGGTGCCTCGGCACATCGCCATGCAGCAGCGCCCCGGTGGTCACCATCTCGGTATAGAGCCGCGCGCGGCGGCTCAGCAGGCGATGGAAAAATCGGCAATGGCGGTCAGTCCAATCCATCATCGGCGCCACAACAACACGCCAGGCATCAGATTTAGGTGTCATTTTTTTTGGTTCATTCAAGGCGGTATGCTGCCACTGCAACTCTACCGGCAGGCTTGATTGCAACACAGGAGGGCTTGGGTGCCGAGCCTGCTTGCGAGCCGCTTGCGAACCAGCGGCAAACCCGCATGGTCAAAAACTCATCAACCCGGATTTCCCCTAAGCATGCTGGCCCGAGATCAGCTCAGGCAGTCTGGTCTATCTGCGCAACTCTGTGTGTCACGATTTTCGGATGTATTGAGCATACGCCTCGCTCAGCGCTGCCAAGGCAGATCAAGCATCGACATGGGCTTGTTAAAGGGCAGCGAAAACTACGAGGGCTTTGACGTTGAAGCCAAAGACCGCGCGGTATTTTGGTAAACACTCGGAGAATCCGTTTCAGCCGTAGCGCAGAAATTGCTGAACACAAGGAGATTTTTCCGTTACGGTTCCCCTCATGAGCGCGATGCCGACTGCATTTTGCAGGGGCGTAAGCACTTGCCGCACAATGCGAGGATATTAAAACCGACGAGGCGATACAAATGGCATCTGCCCCAAGCAATCAGCAGCAACTCGCGCAGTTGGTGCAGCGCGTGGATGACCGCCAGCAACTGTCAGAACTGATTTCCCGCTACGGCATCGCGGTCGATGACCGGGATTTCGACACACTAGCGAGCCTGTTTGCGCCCGATGTTCAGTTCCAGCATGTGCAGGGCCGCGACGCGGTCATCGCGTTTTACAAAATGCGGACGGCACTGTTCAGCACGAGCACGCATTACGCTCACACCTGGCACTTTGATTTTTCCTCTGAAACGCAGGCAAGCGGCGTGGTCAGTGCCAGTGCCGAGCTGTGCATCCAGGGCCAAACGGTGCGCCTGTCCTTGCGCTACCTAGACCATTACATCAAGACGGCCACCGGCTGGGTCTTCCGCGTGCGCGACATCAAGTTTCGCTATGTGCTGCCGCTTGACCAGGTCGCGCAGGGCCTGGACCAGCCCCTTCGCGTGCGCTGGCCCGGCACCGAGCCGCGGCAAGCCGATTTGCCCGATTTGCTACAAACTTACATCGACAGCCGGACGACTCCGGCCCCACTGGAGAACCTCGGATGCCGCGAATCCGATCGCTCAAGCTGAGTGAATTCGACTCCGAACTGTTGAGCTTGCTCAACGCCGACCAGAAAAACCGAACGCGAACTGCATCCGACCAGCCTACGCGCCCATCGCCCGGAACTGGCTAAGGCTTACTTGCGCTTTTGCGGTGCCTTGAAAACCCATTCAGTGCTATGCGCAAGCATGCGCCAACTGGTGCGGATTCGCCTTGCCGTTCACAACTGATGCCGCAGCTGCTTGGCTACTTGCTACGCCGACCTTTTGGCCAACAACCATCCGGCTATCGATACGACTTTTGACGAGCAGCTCAAAGTTCATTTTTCAAAAAAGCACTTTGGCAGCTCGCCGCCGTGGGCGCTATTTGCATCGGCCCAGGCAGGCTTTCCCCCCCTTCGGTCATGGCCGAGTATCTGACGGAGCGCTTCCGGGCCCTGGGTGACGCACGAATCACACCCTTTGGGCAGGGGGCCTGGGTAACGCGGCGGGCGATCGCCCAGCGCCGACCCTCAAATTTCCACAACGGGTTAACAGGATAAGTGGCTCCAATGTGATGCGATATATTAAATCGGTGTTATAAATATACAAAGGAGACCCGAAAAAAGTTTGGTGCTCTGATAAACCTCTGCT
The DNA here is from genome assembly GCA_014190675.1 of Comamonadaceae bacterium. GTDB lineage: Bacteria > Pseudomonadota > Gammaproteobacteria > Burkholderiales > Burkholderiaceae_C > Rhodoferax. The sequence continues at coordinate 20,192 of BJGT01000045.1, forward strand.
TTGGAAGCAGATGCAAGGGCTTGGCCGACCTGCCCTGGGATGGCCCGGCATTGAATAACAGCGTCATAACGAGGAAGACATGAAACAAATTACTTTTGGCACGTTGAACGATCGTACCCCCCAACGCCGTGCCGTCATGCTCGCCGCCCTGCTTGCAATAGGTGCAGCAGCACCCGCAGGCTACGCCCTGGCCCAGGCCAATTCGCGCAATGTGCCCGCGGCCGAATGGGCGAAGATCCAGGAAGCCGCCCGCAAAGAAGGCAAGGTCATCGTTTACGCGACCATGGGGCCGGCTGTACACGACCGCATCGTTGAGGCCTTCAACGCCAACAACCCAGGCATCAAGATGGAGTTGGTTCGGATCGTCGGCTCTGCCCTGACGGCAAAGGTGGAGCAGGAGCGCCTGGCGCCCAATGTGGCTGGTGGCGACATGATGCTGACCGCCGACATCCGCTGGGCCAGCGATGCGGTCAAAAAAGGTTACCTGAAGACACCGGTGGGTCCAGCGGCTGCCGCCTGGCCCGATGCGTGGATGCGCGGCGGGCAAGTCGCACTTGTCGCGCCCACGCCCTGGGTGATTCACTACAACACCAATCTGGTTAAGACCCCGATCACCGGCTACCAGGACTTGCTGCGGCCAGAACTGGCCGGCAAAGTCGGCGGTACGTCCTTGGTGGCCGAGGTTGTAACGCTGTTTTACAAATGGGTGGACGAAACCAACCCTGGGTTCATGGAGAGATTTGCGGCGCAAAAGGTCAAAATGTACCCGAGCACGGTGGCCTCGGCCAATTCGACCGCCTCTGGCGAGATTGCTGCCGGCATTTTTTCAGTGATCCCAGTTGATAACGCCCTACATGCCCAAAAGGCACCGTTCAAGACTGTGATTCCCAACCCATCGTATGGCTTCGCCTATGGCGCAGCCGTTGTCAGTTGGGCCAAGAACCCGAACGCGGCCTTGGTGGCGCAGGACTTCATCATGTCCGTCAAGGGCCAAGCAGCGCTGGTTGGCAACGGCGAGTCCGGCAGCCCGATCCCCGGCGTGGCAGGGTCACTTGATCTGTCCAAGGTCAACCTGCAGCTGATCGACTGGGACAAGGTCACGCCTGAAGGTGTGAAGGCCTACGAGACTCGGTGGAACTCGTTGTTTGGCGCACGCTGAGGACCTGATGGCCGCACTGTTGGTGACCAGGTGATGGGTGCACATCACCAAGGCCGGGTCTGGTGGGGCTCGGGCGGTTGGGTGCAGCGGCAAGCCGCACCCCAAACGGCCTGGGTGCTGCTGGCCATCGGCGTCGGTTTTTTGGTGTTGTCGCCAGTGCTGCAGCTGCAGTGGCGTGCTTTTCTGGACGGTGGTTCTGCATTTGCCCGCATGCAGGACCTGCCGCGCATCGGAACCACACTGAGCACCACAGTCGTCCTGGCGATTCTGTCTAGCATTTTGGCGGTGCTCATGGGCACCTTGTTGGCTTGGTGTGCCTCCATGCTGCCGCAGCGGGTGCGCCGGATCGGGGAGCTGGCACCGCTTCTTCCCTTGGTGGTTCCGGCGGTGGCCGCCGTGACCGGCTGGATCTTCCTGCTTTCGCCCCGCGTGGGCTACTTGAACATGGCGCTTCGCAGTCTGCCGGGGTTGGACCGTCTGGAGGAGGGTCCGTTCGACATTTACAGCGTGACCGGCATCATCATCATCACCGGCATGCTGCTGAGTTCTTTTGTGTATGTGTTCGTGTTCACCGGGCTGAAGAACATGGGTCAAGAACTTGAAGCCGCGGCAGCAGCCTGCGGTGCGTCACCGACCATGCGGTTTTTCACCATCACGCTGCCGCTCCTACGGCCGTCCATCATTTTTGCCACGGGGGTGGTGTTTTTGCTGGGGCTTGGTCAGTTCACCGCGCCCCTGCTGCTGGGTCGAACTGCCAAAATCGATGTGTTAACGACCGAGATGTTTTACCTGACTGAACGGTTCCCGGTTGATTTCGGCCTGGGCGCCGCACTGGGCTTTCCCATTTTGGCGCTGGGCCTGATGGTGGTGCTGTTCCAGAAACTCGCGCTCGGCGAGCAGCGTCGCTTTGTGGTGGTTTCTGCGAGATCCAAATACAACGTGCGGGAGACGCGCTGGTGGGCAGCGGTTGTCATTGGCTTGTACCTGCTGGTCACGACCGTGCTGCCCCTGCTGGCCTTGATTTACGTGTCTGTGTCGCCCTTCTGGACTGGCTCCCTGATCGTGCCAGAACTGACCCTGAGGCACTGGAGTTCGGTGCTGGGCAACCGGGGTCTGGTGGATGCAATCTGGACCAGCGTCAAGACCTCGGTGATCGGGATCGCGATCCTGATTCCCTTAGGCTTCTTCATGGCCTTTGCCTTATTGCAATCGACCCGCATTGCCAAGCCGGTGCGCATGGCCATTGACCTGTTTGCCACCTTGCCCATCGCCGTTCCTGCCTCACTCATGGGTTTTGGGTTGCTGTTTGTCTACTCCCAGCCGCCGATTCAAATCTACGGAACCACGGCTGTGTTGGTGGTCACCTATGTCACCCTGATGATCGGTCATTCGACGCGGCTGCAGTTCACCACGCTGGTGGCGACGGGGCAGGAATTCCTGGAGGCCTCAAAGGCGTCCGGGGCCGGCCCCATCCGCTCGCTGTTCCAGGTGCTGTTGCCCATGTGCCGAAAGGGTATTGCGGCCACGGCGGCGCTCACCTTTGTGCTGCTGTTCCATGAATTCAGTGCGTCGCTGATGGTGCGCTCGGCCAGGACCCAGGTTATTGGCAGTGTGATGTATGACGTGTGGGCCGGGGGCATCTATTCCCAGGTCGCTGTGCTGGCGCTGATCATGGTCGTGGTCACAGTCATCGGCGTCTGCGTCGCGGGCTGGCTGGGTGGCACTGATCCGACACAACAAAGGGCTGATACGTGAAGGAACTCCAAGTAGAAAAGCTCGTGAAACGCTACCCCGGGCGCGAGCAGGTGGTGGCGGTGGATCGGGTTGATATCGAAGTCGAGGCGGGTGAAATGCTGGTGCTGCTCGGCCCCAGCGGCTGCGGCAAGACCACGCTGCTGCGCTGTGTCGCAGGCCTGGAAGAAGCCCAGGAAGGACGTATTTTGCTCGAGGGCAAGGCGGTGTT
>BJGT01000046.1 GCA_014190675.1 Comamonadaceae bacterium
GTCGGGCCCTGGGTGGTGAGCCAGACTGGTGTGCCAAAGGGGATGCTCTCTGGGTCTACGGCAATTGAGCGGCCGGGCGTCAGGGCCACGCCCTGGGCACCCCGGGGGCCCCAGACGGCGTCGGCCGGCGGCAGCGGCTCCTCCCAAAAGAACACCATGCGTGGGTTGCTCCACAGCATCTCATTCACCCTGGTCGGGTTGCGCAAGACCCAGTTTTTAATAGACGGCCAGGAGGCATCACGAACAGCACCCTGGTCGAGCAGCCAGCGGCCGACACTCTTGTAAGTCTGCTCGTTGGTGCCCGCATAGGCCAAACGGACCTGCTGCACACTGCCGTCAGGCGCGCTGATGCGCAGCCGCCCAGAGCCCTGGATTTGCAGAATCAGGGCATCCACAGGATCAGCCAGGTAGGCGATTTCCCGCCCGGCAAGCAGCTCGCGAACCATCGGCGAGGTGTCGATTTCCTGGCGTGTATACCAAGGTCTTCGTTGGGCAAGCCCCAAAGGCGGTTGGTACAGGGGCACTGCAAATTGCGCATCAGGCAGGCGCGCAGCGCTGAGTTCGGGCTCGTAGTAGGCGGTCAACAGCCCCTCGACTGCGCCAGAGCGGGCCCTCACCTGGTAGGGCTGCAAGCGCGCCATCATCCAAGCCCGCTGCGCCGGCTCATCGCCAATGCTGAGCGCCCGCACTTCGCTGCACAGTGGCGCAAATGCAGCTGCCGGCCGTTCACAGCCTTTGATCCAGGCGTTCCAAGCCTCGTGGAGAGTGTCAAGCCCGAAGCCAGGCAAATCGGCCCAGCGGGCAGCGACCCAGCGGGTGTTGCCCTGTAGCAATTCGTTGGGTAGGGGGGCGCTGTCGGCGGTCAAATCAGCAGGCGCGGGGGCCAACAGTTCAGGGCCGGTCGCCCCTGGGGTTTGCGCCCGCAGCCCAACTGCACCAAGCAGGCTACCTACAATCACAAGCCATGCTGCACAACACCGCGACCGCCCCATGATCCTGCTTGTACTTGAGGCCCTAGGAGCGCTGTTTTTGTTGCTCTTGATCGTTTGGTGGACCATGTTTTCGGGTCGCAAAAGTGGCGAACTGCCAGTCCAAGCTGAGCCCGAACCCGGCAAGGGCGAAGGCCCAGATAAACCGGCCTGAGCCCCGGCCTGGTGCGCGCGCTCGGTGCGCATTTGGGCAACTAATGCAGTGTGGGCTTCGCGGGGCTGGGGCCCGGCTGCGGCGAGCCCCCCCGTAAACGCACACAGGCCAGGCTGGCCCTGTTGATTTCTGTCCCGACAATATGGGTGATCTGCTTGAGATTGACAAGCAGGGCCTCGAGTTGCTCGGGCTCGGCTGGTTTGCTGGGGTCGTCGAGCAAATCGACCACGCCGCCCAAAATCGAACGGGCATCGGCCAGGGCGGTCACGGCCTGGTTGGCCTCCTGCGGCAGGTCAAGCTGCTCGGCCGGGCCAAACAGGCCCTTGATGAAACCGTCGATTTCTTGCGTGCGAACCTGGGCCAATTGGCGCAAGCCCTGGCGGGTCACCGGCACTTCGGTGGGCCAGAGCTCAAAAGGATGCTCGTGGTCTTGGTGCGCGGTGAGGCGATTCCACAAACCGTTGATCAGCACCATCAGCAGTTCATTCGCATCCCGCTCGGAGGCCATAGCCGGCAGTTCGCCACCCCACAGGCTTTGCACGATCTGCAAGGGTGCGACATGCATGACGGGTGAGGCAATGCTGCCGAAAAACCAGGCGCGTACTTGGTGAAAGGGGGCCGGGCAGTGGTAGCGCGTCAGCAGGGCTATCGCGGCCTGGTCGTCGGTAGCTGGGTTGTTTTTTGGCTTCAAAACATCATCCTTTTGTTGTCAGGGGGTCGGCTCAGGTGAAGGGCTTGTTGCGATGCGGCAAGCGCCGCTGGCGCGCCGCCGGGAGCTTTAATATATACCCTGTGCGCTCACAACACCCGGTCACTCAAGGCCGGCAACTGGCTGCGGCAATCGCGCAGCCGGTCAAACTCGAGCTCGGCGCAGACCAAGCCCTGGCCCTCGGCCTGCTCGGCGATCAGGCTGCCCCAGGGGTCGACCAGCAGGCTGTGGCCCCAGGTGCGGCGGCCATTCTCGTGCAAGCCGCCCTGCGCGGCAGCGGCCACAAAAGCCAGGTTCTCGATCGCTCGGGCGCGCAGCAAAGTATCCCAATGGGCCTGCCCCGTGCCGTGGGTGAATGCGCTGGGCACCAGCAACAAGTGAACGCCGGCCGCAGCGTACTGGCGGTAGAGCTCGGGAAACCGCAGGTCATAACAAATGCTCAGGCCAATTTGCCAACACTGGCCGTCACGCGATGGCAGCTCAAAGCGCGCAGGCTGGCTGCCGGCGCGCAACACGGCCGACTCGTCATAGCGTTCACGGCCATTGTCAAAACGGAACAAGTGAATTTTGTCGTAACGGCAGATGCATTCCCCCTGGGGCGAGTACACCAGCGTGCTGTTGTAGACCCGGCTGCCACGGTCTGCGGCTGGCAGCCCGTCCTGGGCCAGCGTCAGGGGCAGGCTACCGCCCACAATCCACAGCCCGAGTTCGCGCGCGCTGCTGGCCAGGAATTGCTGTATGGGGCCGTCCCCATAGGGTTCCTGGATGCTCAGCTTGTCGGTATCGCGTCGGCCAAGCAGGCAAAAGTACTCTGGCAGCAAGGCCAATTCAGCCCCCTGAGCGGCGGCCTGGCGCAGCAGCACGAGGGCCTGCTCAAGGTTGGTTTGCAAAGCGGTGCTCGATACCATTTGCAGGGCAGCAACTTTCATTTGATAGCCTCGGTGGTGCTGGGTTTGTTGGGCTTCTAACCTGGTGCCGGCGGCTCAGGGGCTTGGCGCTCTGCGGTCAACGCGGCGTATCACAGGGTCAGCCCAGCTGCCGTCTACCTGAAACTCTTGCGTGGCTGCGTCCATCAGGGGCCGGCGCAGCAGCCATTGCGCCAAAAAAGTGCCCAGGCCGACGGCCGGGTTGATCACCGAGGCAATCAGCGAGGCGGTGCCGGCATTGAGCTCGGGCACCACCACCACCCGGATGGCCTGGGTTTCGCGCGCCAAGTCGGCCCGGCCATCCATCAACACGGCGGCTGTGACGCCCTTGAGCTGCAAGTTGTTGCTGCGAGCCACACCCTGTTCGATGGCCACGTCGCCGCGCACAAAGTCAAAACTGAAGCCTTCGCTAAAGACATCCCGAAAATCGAGCGTCAGTCGCCGCGGCAGGGCCTGCAGGCTCAGCACGCCGAGCAATTTGGCAATGCCCGGCTCGGCTTTGAGAAACTGCCCGCTCTCGATGTCCACCACAAAGGCCCCCGCCATCGAGGGGTAATCAAGCGTGAGCGGCGAGCCCTGCCAGGCAACCTGCCCCTCCATCTTGCCGCGGCCCCGGCGCACCAGGTCTTTCATGCCAAGGCGGGCCAACAGCAAGCCGGCATCAGCCAACTCGAGCCTGAAGTTCATCGTGGTTCGCCGTCGCTCAGGCGTTGCCCGAAGCGCTTGGCCTGGTGCGACAGCCGTCATATTGGCCCAGCTGCCGGTGGCAATCAGGCTGGCCTCGGGCATGATCAGGTTGAGCTTGTTGAGCCGCCATTCCCGACCCGCCCCTTCTGCCCCGGCAGCGCCAGAGGCCCCAAGGTTGACCGCGTCGACTTCAAGCCGGCCCATCGGCTTGCCACGCAGGACCAGGTCTGCCACCACCACATCGAGCGCCGGTATGCTGGCCGGCTGCTCTGCCAGCAACGACTCTATATCCGTACCGCCACCCGGCACGATAAGCAAGCGGGCCAGCCGGGCGTAAACCCGCCCGGCATTGCTGCCCTGGCCCGGGCGGTACTCCAAGTAGCCATTGAGTTCGCTGGCATCCAGGTTGGCACGCCACAGCTGCCCGTCGCGCGAACCGCCCAGCACCAGGTTGCTAAATTTACGTCCGCCCAATGTCAGCTCCTGGGCCCTCAGGGCCAGGCCGGTGGGCAGGTAGCTCGTCGGGTTGGTGCCTACGCCGCTGCGCCCGGGGCCGTCGGCAGCGGCGCTCGCGGGCGTGCCGGCGATCCGGGTGAAGGCGCTGTCCCATGCATCCAGGTCGAGCACTGGCACATTGATATTGGCCAGCACGCCCTCATCGGGCATGGGCGCGGATTCTTGCGCTGTCAGCCCAACCCCGATGCTGCCCTGCAAAACCCGGGGTGCCCCAGCGCCCAGCTCACGCACAAAGGCCATGGCCAGCAGTTGCCCCAGTTCCAGCTTGAACTGGTCACGCAGCCGTACTGAGCCGGCCGGCGTGGCAAGGGGCAGTATCTCCAGGCGCAGGGGCAGAGCCGACTCCGGGCTTTTTTTCAACGGCGCGGGCAGGCCCAGGCCCAGGCCTTGCAGGCTGCTGGTGAGCAGCAGCTCTGGCTCGCCTTGGCGCAGCGTCAAAACGCCTGCATAGCTGGCGCTGCCATTGGCTTGCTCGGCCAGGCGCGCCACCACGCCGAGCTCGCGCGCCAAGCGCAGGCCCTCGGCTGTCGCCGTGCCGCTGGCGCGCAACACCATGTTTGCCGCCGGGCGGCCAGCCACGCCCGGCACGACAACACCCGTCAGGGCCACCGAGCCACCTTCCAGCCGAGCCTCGCCGCCGAACAGCCGCGCCTGCCCCGCCTCAATCGCAAAGCCCTTGTCACTGAAGTTGATGGTGCCGCGCGCCGCCGTCAGCCGTGGCGTCTCGGGCAGCACTTGGATATCGTTGCCCGCCAGCACGACACTGCCCTGCACGCTGGTGCGCCCGGGGTTGGCCAGCGGCAGCGTGAGGCGAAACTTGTAGTCGGCATTGCCGCTGACCACCGCGCGCGACAGTGCGTCCCCGGCAAGGGCTGCCAGGGGCGAGCCGTTCACCGCGCCCAGGGCCTCGGCCAGTGGCCCGCGGGCCTGCGCATTGACGCTCAGCACACCGATGGCGTCCAAATTGCTGAGCACCGCATCAGCGCGGCTGATTTGCAGGCCTGGCGCACCTGCCACCCGGGCGCGCAGCCCGTTGAGCTGGAGTTGATTACCCTCGATCAACAATGCGCCATTGAGCTGGGTCAGCCCTGGCCAGGGCAGCGCCCCGGCCGCCTGCAAGCTGCGCGGTGCATAGGCGTAGTTGACATTCTGCAAATCGGCGCTGACGCTGAACTGGCCCTGTGCTGGATCGACAAAAGGAAATTTTTGCGGGTCGCCCTTGAGGCGAATTTTGACGGCAGTGGCGCTGCCTGCCGTGATCGACTCGCGCAAATAACTGCGGGTTTGCGGCAGGCTGGCTGGCAGGTAACGGTGCACCCGGCTGCCCTCGGCGCGGCTCAGCGTGGCCTGCAGGTCAAGCAGCCCGGGCGACTGCGCCTCGCCGGCACGGCGTGCCCCGGCCGGGGTTTCCCATTTGATTTGCGCCTCGCCCTGCAGGTCGGCATTGCTGAAACTCAGCTTGGGCAATTGCACCGACAGGCGCTCACCGGCGATCTGCCAGCGCACTTCGGCGAGCAGTTGCGCCAGCGGCACCCGCGGCTCGGCGAGCGCGCCAGGCAGCTCAATGGCGCCATCCTCCAGGCGCAGATTGGCCTGTCCGCCGGCCTGGTTCAGGTCAAACTCAAGCGTAGCCCCCTGCAGGCCGGGCAGGGGCCAGGCCATGCCCGGTGCGCCGGGCGCCGGGGCGGCGGCACTCAGCACGAGTTGCTTGAGCTGGCCCTTGGCCGCATAGCTGCTGGGTGCGCCCAAGGCGCCCTGCCAGCTCGCTTCAAGGTCGCGCAACTGCCCTTTAGGCGCGTGCGTCAAAAGGGCCAGTCGCAATTCGTCTGCCAAAGGCAGGTGCTTGGCCAGTCGGGCCAGCACCAGGAGGTCGACGGCGCTGGCTTTGAGTTCGCTGCGCGCCGGTCGCTGCGCCTGAGCGACTTGATGCTGAAAACTCAAATCAGCTGCCGGCCAATGCAGGCCGTCCGGGGTGTGAAAAGCCAGCGCCCGGGCCGAGACTTCGAAACCCTCGGCCAGCCGCTTGGCGCTCAGGCGGCTGGCGAGCGACAGCAGTGCCAGCGGCTCCAGACCCGCGCCCAAAGACAGACGTACACCGCCTAAAGAGAGATCCACCACAGCGCCTTGCAACTCCCCGCGCTTGATGTCTGCCCACAGCCGCACCGCGCCACTGCCCTGTTGCAGGTCGGCCCCGAGGTCAGCAAACTGACGCAGCAGCGCCAAGTCAATGCGGTCTGTGGCGCTGTACAACTGCCCCTCCCAATCGCGCCAGCGCCCGGCCTGCAAGGACAGCAGGGGCTGCACAAAGCGCCCGGTCAGGCTGAGGCGCTCGCCTAGAAGCGCCGGCGGCATGGCATTGACATGAATCTCGTGCCGTCGCCCCTGGTTGCGCAAGACCACCTGCACTTGTTGCAGCAGCAGCGGTGGGGCCGCGCGCAGCTCGTCGGTCCATTCGATGCTGCCGCCCTGAAGCACCAACTCATGCTGGGAAAACAACCAGTCGGCCAGACCCTGCCCATCACCGCTGCTGCCCGACAAATCCAGACCGGCGACCCAAATTCGGCCCTCGCGGTCGCGCCGCACTTGCAGCTGCAGCCGCTCGACATAGACCTGGTCAAAGCCCAGTTGCCACAGCGAGCGCGGCGACAGCGCCACCTGCACCCGTCCGAGTTGCAAGGCCGGGCGACCCTGGGCGTCGAGCAGGCGCACATCGTCGAGTTCGAAGGATGGCACCAAGCCGGTTGACTGTGCTTTGATGGCACCAATGCGCAGTTCGACGCCCAGCAGGGCTGAGGTGCGCGCCTCAAGCAGCGGACGGAAATCGTCGATTCGCGGCACAATGACCCAATGCAAAGTGCCCCATGCTGACAAAAACAACACCGTGGCAGCCAGCAACAACCAGAGAGACCCGCGCGCCAAAGCGGACAGGGTTTTCAATAAAGCAAGCGGGACAGACGGCGAAGCCATCATCGTGAACCTAACAGCATGACAGGAATTATGACTCGGGAGGCCCTCTCGGAGCACTCCCGATTTGGCCAACGCGTGCGCAGACGCCATGCCCAAGAGCTGCACCTGCTGCCGCCGGGCCGCCCCACCCCTGCACTGATGGCTGGACTGCTGCAAGCGCTGCGTCAGCGCGGGCTTGACACCGGTGCTGCCCTGCGCACCCTGCGCCAGCTGGTGCTCGAGCGCTTGCTCTGCCTGGACTGCGATGAACAGGCGCCGTTGCAGCACATCAGCCAAACCATGACCGAGCTGGCCGAGCTGGCACTGCAAACCGCCTGCGTTCAAGTGCAATCAGATTTGCAAGCACAGCATGGGGCGCCTATCGGCCCGCACGGGGAGCCGGCGCAACTGTGGGTCATTGGCATGGGCAAGCTCGGCGCGCGCGAACTCAATGTGTCGAGTGACATCGATCTGATTTATGTGTACGACCAAGACGGCGAGACCGCTGCCGATGCAAACGGGCGGGGCCGCTTGTCCAACCAAGAGTACTTTGGCCGCGCCGTGCGCGCTATCTACAGCTTGATTGGCGACACCACCGAGCACGGTTTTGTGTTCCGGGTTGATCTGGCGCTGCGCCCCAATGGCAGCTCGGGACCACCGACCGTGTCCTTGGGGGCCCTGGAAGAATACCTGCATGTGCAGGGCCGCGAATGGGAGCGCTTTGCCTGGCTCAAAAGCCGTGTGGTGGCCACCCTGGGTGGGCCAGCGCCCAGCCGGGCGGCGGAGTTGCGCGCCGTGGTACTGCCCTTTGTATTTCGCCGCTATCTCGACTACGGGGTGTTTGACGCCTTGCGGCTGCTGCACCGGCAAATTCGGGAGCAGGCAGTGCGGCGCAGCACCGGTCACCCGGAGCGGGCCAACGATGTCAAGCTCTCAAGGGGTGGCATCCGGGAAATTGAGTTCATTGTGCAACTGCTGCAGGTGGTGCGCGGTGGGCAATTTCCGGAGCTGCGAACTCGCCCCAGCCTGGCCGCACTGCCGCGCCTGGCCAAGGCCGGGCTGATGCCCCAAGCCACGGCGCAAGCGCTGGCTGATGCCTATGTGTTTTTACGTCGGGTGGAGCACCGCATCCAGTACCTTGACGACCAGCAGACCCATATCCTGCCGGTACAGGACCCAGACCTGAACTGGATTGCGCAGACCCTGGGATTTGCCAACATTCCCCTGCTGCTGCAGCAGCTTCATGCGCACCGTGAACTGGTAGCGCAAGAATTTGACAAGCTGCTTGGTGGCGCCGAGCCCGAGTGCAAAAGCTGCGGCGCCAAAACGCTGGCGCAGACCAGTGACTTCGAGGAGCTGCTGGCGCAGTTGCCCGCCGCCTTGCAGGCGCGGGTGAGCCATTGGCGGGGGCATCCGCGGGTGCTGGCACTGCGTGAGGAGTCCCGTGCCAGACTGGTGCGGCTGCTGGCCCGCACAGCGCAATGGGTGCATGAGGGGGTAGCCACTGAAACCTCGGCGCTGCGCCTGGCCGACTGGATTGAGCCGCTGCTGCGCCGCGAAAGCTACTTGGCGCTGCTGCTGGAGCGACCCAATGTCCATGAGCGGCTGCTGCGCTTGTTGGGCTCTGCCCGCTGGCCGGCGCGCTACCTGTTGCTGCACCCGGGTGTGATTGACGAGCTGGCCGGCGCAGACATGCTGGGTGAGCGCTTCAGCGCCACTGATTTCGAATTGGATCTCGAGCAACGGCGCACCGCCCTGGCGGCCACCAGCGAAGACGATGACGAAACCCTGCTCAACCTGCTGCGCCGGGCCCATCATGCCGAGGTTTTTCGCACTTTGGCGCGTGACCTCGAGGGCCGCATCACCGTCGAGCAAGTGGCTGACGACCTCAGTGCCCTGGCGCAGGCGGTGCTGACCATCACCTGCCGCTGGTGCTGGGAGCGCCTGAAAACCCGGCACCGCGAGACGCCGCAACTCGCCGTCATCGCCTATGGCAAGTTTGGCGGAAAGGAACTGGGCTATGGCAGCGACCTCGACATCGTGTTTGTTTACACCGATGAGGACGAGCGCTCTGGCGAAATCTATGCCGGGCTGGTGCGCAAACTCATCAATTGGCTGACCGTCAAAACCAGCGAGGGCGACCTCTACGAAATCGACACGGCACTGCGGCCCAATGGCAATGCAGGCCTGCTCATCACCACCTTTGAGGCCTACGCCAACTACCAGCAGCAGCGCGGTAGCAACACCGCCTGGACCTGGGAACACCAGGCCATGACCCGGGCCCGTTTTGTTCTGGGTAGCGACGCTTTACGCGAGCGCTTTGACCAGGTGCGGCAAGCGGTCATCAGCGCGGCGCGTCCGGGCGAAGCGCTTGAACGCGAAATTGTCGACATGCGCGAGCGGGTGCGCCAAGCCCATGCGGTCGGGCCGGGGCAATTTGATGTCAAACACAGCGCTGGCGGCATGATTGACGTGGAGTTTGCGGTGCAGCTGCTGGTGCTGTCGCAGGCCAGCCAGCACCCCGAACTGCTGGAGAACGCCGGCAACATTGCGCTGCTGGAGCGGGCCGAGGCAGCCGGCCTGCTCGCGCCAGGCGTGGGGCATGAGGCAGCCGCAGCCTACCGCGAGCTGCGCCGGGTGCAGCACCGGGCCCGGTTGAACGAAGAGTCCACCCAACTCGCGAGCGCCGAATTACAAGGCCCAAGAGAGGCTGTGCTGAGGCTGTGGCAGGCCGTGTTCAGTCAGGGAAGACCATGAGTCGGTCAACGCAAATCTGCGCTTAAGATCAGCGCGAGCCAATCTTCGAAGCGGCGGCTGCGGCCGCTAGAAACCACCAAGGGAATACCGATGTCATCACCAAAATTACTGCTGGACTATGTCTATGAGCACGAGGCTGCGCGCCCCGACGCCGTCTACATGACCCAGCCCATCGGCGGCGGTGCGGTGCTGGACTACACCTGGGGTCAAACCATGGACCAGGCCCGGCGCATGGCAGCGCATATAAAAAGTCTCAACATCGAGCCGGGCGCGTGCATCGCTATTTTGTCAAAAAACTGCGCGCACTTCATCATGGCCGAGTTGGCCATCTGGATGGCCGGCTGCAGCACGGTTGCGATTTTTCCGACCGAGACAGCGCAGACTGTTGCCTATGTGCTCGAGCACAGCGAAGCCAGCCTGCTGTTTGTCGGCAAGCTCGACACCTGGGAGCAGCAGCAACCAGGCCTGCCGGCGGGCCTGCACTGCATTGCCTTTCCGCTGGCCCCGGGTAACGACTTTGACACCTGGGACAAAGTGGTGGCACGCACCGAGCCGCTCAAAGGCAAGCCCGGCCGCGCGCCCAACGACACCAGCATGTTGATGTACACCTCGGGCTCGACCGGTCAGCCCAAAGGGGTGACCCACAACTTTGAGCGAATCACCCGCGCCAGCGAAGGCATCGTTGGCGAACTCCACCGCTACCTCGACCAGACCACCGAGTTGCGGGTTTTGTCCTACCTGCCGCTGGCGCATGTGTTTGAGCGGTCCTGGGTGTCTTGCAGTGGCATGGTGTTGGGAAAAGGCCGGATTTATTTTGCCGAGTCGCTCGACACTTTTGTGCAAGACCTCAATCGCGCCCGCCCGACTTACTTTATTTCTGTGCCACGCCTGTGGCTGAAATTTCAACAGGGCGTATTTGCCAAAATGCCGCCGAAAAAACTCGACTTCCTGCTCAGCCTGCCGCTGATTGGCGGGATCGTGCGGCGCAAGGTGCTCAAGGGCTTGGGGCTGGACCAGGTCGTGATGGCCGGCAGTGGCTCGGCACCCATACCCGCCGAGCTGATTGATTGGTACCGGCGCCTGGGCCTCAACCTGCTCGAAGGCTATGCCATGACCGAAGACTTTGCCTACTCCTGCGGCTCCAACCCCGAGCACAATGCGCCGGGCTGTGTTGGCGTGGCCCTGCCCGGCGTTCAGATTCGCCTGAGCGAAGAAGGCGAGGTGCTGGTCAAGTCACCGGGCCAGATGGTGGGCTATTACAAGCGTCCTGACCTGGACGCCCAGAGCTTCACGCCAGACGGGTTTTTCCGCACCGGCGACAAAGGCGAGTTGCACGCCAATGGCCTGCTCAAGCTCAGCGGCCGGGTCAAGGAAATTTTCAAGACCTCTAAGGGCAAGTATGTGGCGCCAGCCCCTATTGAAAACCGAATCAACGCCCACCCGATGGTTGAGACCAGCATGGTCTCGGGCGTCGGGCAAAGTGCTGCTTACGCCATGGTGGTGCTGGCCGAGTCACTGCGCCCGCAACTCAACGAGGCCGCCGTGCGAGACCGGGTGCAGTCTGAACTCGCCGAGTTGCTGCAGCAGGTCAACCAATCAGTCGCTGAGTACGAGCGCCTGCAAATGATCGTCGTGACGCAACAGCCCTGGAGCATCGAAAATGGCATGCTCACGCCGACCATGAAAATCCGTCGCAGCCAGATTGAAGCATCGGTCGAGGCGCAATTGCCAAACTGGTATGCCAGCCAGGCCCGCGTGCAATGGCATTGAATGACGCCGAGATGGTCCATCCCAGTTAAACCCGCAACCTCGGGGTAAACCCGAGTGACACCATGGCATGTGTATTGCTAATATTCCAGCTTTGATCTTGACTGAACGGTCAGATTTAGCCAAGGAGTTAGCCAGTGTCCTCTGCTTTTGCACCTGACATACGAGCCAACCGGCTGAGTGCGAGTGACTATGCCCGCAACTTTGCCGACGCCAGCCCGCCGCTGAGCGTTTCGCAGGCCCTGCTTGAGGCGGAGCGCTGCCTGTACTGCTTTGACGCCCCCTGCGCCACCGCCTGCCCCACCAGCATCGATGTGCCGTCGTTCATCAAGCGCATTGCCGATGGCAACCTGCGCGGCTCGGCCCGCACCATCCTCGAGGCCAACCCACTTGGTGGAATGTGTGCCCGGGTCTGCCCGACCGAAAACCTGTGCGAGGAGGTTTGTGTACGCAACACGCAAGAGGGCAGACCGGTTCAAATCGGCCGGCTACAGCGCCATGCGGTGGACGCCTTGATGGAAAGCGCCCAGCCCCAGTTGTTCACCCGCGCCGCACCCACCGGCAAGACGGTGGCCGTGGTGGGTGCCGGCCCGGCGGGGCTGGCCTGTGCCCACACCCTGGCGCGGCTGGGCCATGCGGTGGTGGTGTACGACGCACAACCCAAGGCCGGCGGCCTGAACGAATACGGGCTGGCCAGCTACAAAACTCCGGATGACTTTGCCCAAAAAGAGATCGCCTGGCTGCTCGACATTGGCGGCATCACCCTGCGCCAGGGTTGGCGCTTGGAGACCCCGGCCCAGCTCGACGCCCTGCGCCAGGACCACGATGCGCTATTTCTGGGCATGGGTCTGCAGCAAACGCACCTGCTTGGTGTGCCCGGCGAACACCTGGGCGGGGTGCAAGACGCGGTGGACTTCATCGCCACACTGCGCCAGACGCCCAACGTCGACACCCTGCCGGTCGGTCGCCGGGTGGTGGTCATAGGCGGGGGCATGACGGCGGTGGACGCCGCGGTCCAAAGCAAACTGCTGGGCGCGCAGGAGGTGCACATGGTGTACCGGCGCGGGCCCGAACACCTGTCGGCCTCCAACGCCGAACAGGAATGGGCGCAGACCCATGGCGTCACCCTCCACCACTGGCTGGCGCCAGAGGAAATTGTGGGCGCTGACGGCCAGGCCAGCGGCGTGCGCTTTGCCCACCAGGCCCTGGTGGACGGCAAGCTGCAGGCCACCGGCGAGACCCACACCCTGCGGGCCGACACGGTACTCAAGGCCATCGGCCAATGGCTGGGTAACCCGGTGCTGGCGCAAGCCGGCCTGGCGCTGCAGGACGGGCGCATCACCACCGACGCCGTGGGCCAGACCAACTTGCCCGGCGTTTGGGCCGGTGGCGACTGCCGTGCAGGCGGGCTCGACCTGACGGTGGAAGCGGTGGAGCACGGCAAACAGTCTGCCCGCGCCATTCACCAGCATCTGTCGGCCTGAGGCGAGGCACAGGATTCGGAGACACCCATGGCCAACTTGCACACCACCTTTGCCGGCATTGCCAGCCCCAACCCGTTTTGGCTGGCCTCGGCGCCGCCAACCGACAAGGCCTACAACGTCAACCGGGCGTTTGAGGCCGGCTGGGGCGGCGTTGTCTGGAAAACCCTGGGCGAGGCCGGGGCACCCATCGTGAACGTGAACGGGCCGCGCTATGGCGCACTGCTCACGCCAGACCGGCGCATGCTGGGTTTCAACAACATCGAACTCATCACCGACCGTGACCTTGAGCTCAACTTGAGCGAGATCGCCCAGGTCAAGCGCGATTGGCCGGACCGCGCAATGGTGGTGTCGCTGATGGTGCCCTGCGAGGAGCAGTCCTGGAAAGCCATCCTGCCACGGGTGGCGGACACCGGCGCCGACGGCATCGAGCTCAATTTCGGCTGCCCGCACGGCATGAGCGAACGCGGCATGGGCGCCGCGGTGGGTCAGGTGCCCGAGTACATCGAGATGGTCACGGCCTGGTGCAAGCAGTATTCAAAGTTGCCGGTGATCGTCAAGCTCACGCCCAACATCACCGACATCCGCCAGCCAGCGCGGGCGGCCAAAAAAGGCGGGGCAGACGCGGTGTCGCTGATCAACACCATCAGCTCCATCATGGGGGTGGACCCCAAGAGTCTGACCATGAGCCCGGCCACCGGCGGCCGCGGTTCGCACGGCGGCTACTGCGGCCCAGCCGTGAAGCCTATTGCGCTCAATATGGTGGCTCAGATTGCACAGGACCGGCAGACATCAAACTTGCCAATTTCTGGTATCGGCGGCATCGGGAGTTGGCGCGATGCGCTGGACTACATCGCACTGGGCGCTGGCAATGTGCAGGTCTGCACCGCCGCCATGGTGTTTGGCTTCAAGATCGTGCAGGACATGAGCGATGGCCTGGCGAATTACATGGACGAGATGGGCTTTAGCTCAATCGACGCGTTCCGGGGCCGCGCCCTGCCATCGGTCACCGAATGGCGTTACCTCAACCTCAACCACATCAGCAAGGCGGTGATCAACCAAGACAGCTGCATCCAGTGCGGGCGCTGCTACATTGCCTGCGAGGATACTGCGCACCAGGCCATTACCGCCGTCAAAGACGGCCAGCGTCATTTCGAGGTGAAAGAGGACGAGTGCGTGGGCTGCAACCTGTGTGTCACGGTCTGCCCGGTGCCCGAATGCATCACGCTGCGCGACCTGCAGCCCGGCGAAATCGACCAACGCACCGGGCTGCCGGCCAGCGCTGCGCATGCCGACTGGACCACCCACCCCAACAACCCGGTGCGGATGGCGGCTTGAACGCCCGGTCCAATATTTCCATCAAGCCAACCCTGCAGGAGAACCCGTCATGAGCGCTATTTTGATTCGTGGTGGCACCGTGGTCAATGCCGACCGCGCCTTTCGTGCTGATGTGCTGTGCCAGAGCGGCCGCATCACGGCCGTGGCAGAGGGCTTGAGCGCACCGGCCGGTGCCACCGTGGTGGAGGCCGGTGGCCAGTATGTGATGCCGGGCGGCATTGACCCGCACACCCATATGCAGCTGCCCTTCATGGGCACCACCACCATGGACGACTTCTATGACGGCACAGCAGCCGCCATGGCCGGGGGCACCACCACCATCATTGACTTTGTCATTCCCAACCCGCAGCAGCCGCTGATGGAGGCCTACCACACCTGGCGCGGCTGGGCCGAAAAAGCCGCCTCGGATTACAGCTTCCACATAGCCATCACCTGGTGGGACGAGTCGGTGCGGCGCGACATGGGAACCCTGGTGCAGCAAGAAGGCATCAACAGCTTCAAGCACTTCATGGCCTACAAAAACGCCATCATGTGCGACGACGAGACCCTGGTCAACAGCTTCAAGCGTGCGTTGGAGCTTGGTGCCATGCCGACCGTACACGCCGAGAACGGCGAGCTGGTTTTCCTGCTGCAGCAGGAGGTAGCGGCCATGGGCATCAAGGGTCCGGAAGGCCACCCGCTGTCGCGTCCACCTGCTGTAGAGGGCGAGGCTGCCAACCGCGCCATTGCCATTGCCGATGTGCTGGGCGTGCCGATTTATGTGGTGCATGTGTCGTGCGCCGAATCGGCCGAGGCCATTGCCCGCGCCCGGGCGCGCGGCCAGCGGGTCTATGGCGAGGTGCTGGCCGGGCACCTGGTGCTCGACGACAGCGTGTACCGGCATCCTGATTTTGCCAGCGCCGCCGCCCATGTGATGAGCCCGCCGTTTAGGCCCAAGGGGCACCAGGAAACGCTTTGGCGCGGCCTGCAGTCGGGCAATCTGCACACCACCGCCACCGACCACTGCACCTTCTGCGCCGCGCAAAAAGCCGCCGGGCGCGATGACTTCGCCAAAATTCCGAACGGCTGCGGCGGCGTGGAGGAGCGGCTGGCGGTTATTTGGGACGCCGGCGTCAACAGCGGGCGCCTCACGCCATCCGAGTTTGTGGCCATCACCTCGGCCAACACCGCCAAGCTGTTCAACATTTACCCGCAAAAGGGCAGCGTGTCCGTGGGTGCCGATGCCGACCTGGTGGTGTGGGACCCGGCAGGCAGCAAAACCTTCTCTGCCAAAACCCAGCACAGCAAAGGCGACTTCAATATTTTTGAGGGTCGCACCGTGCGCGGCATTCCCAGTCACACCGTGAGCCAGGGCGAGCTGGTGTATGTGCAGGGCGATTTGCGCGCCGTGCGGGGCAAGGGCCGCTACATCAAGCGCCCGGCCTTTGGTCCGGATTTTGGCGCGGTGCAGCAGCGCGCCCGGGCCCAGATGCCGACCGCGGTAGCCCGCTAAGCCGATCCCCGTGCGCCCGCACACTTCGCCTCGCCGACCCTATCTGGAGATCCGCACATGACTACTGTTACCGCCATCGACATCAGCCGCCTGCGCATCAACGGGGAGCGCCTCTGGGCCTCGCTGATGGAATTGGCGCAGATTGGCGCCACGCCCAAGGGCGGCGTCTGCCGCCTGACCCTGACCGACCTGGACAAACAGGGCCGCGACCTGGTGACACGCTGGGCGCGCGAGGCCGGCATGAGCGTCACCATCGACAAGATCGGCAACGGCTTCATGCGCCGGCCCGGGCGCAACAACAGCCTGCCACCCATCATGACCGGCAGCCATATCGACACCCAACCCACCGGCGGCAAGTTTGACGGCAACTACGGCGTGCTGGCTGGCATCGAGGTGGTGCGCACGCTGAACGATCTGGGCATCGAGACCGAGGCGCCGATCGAGGTCGCGTTCTGGACCAATGAAGAGGGTTCGCGCTTTGTGCCGGTGATGATGGGCTCGGGCGTGTTTGCCAAGGCCTTCACGCTGGAGCACGCCTACGCCGCCCGCGACACCGAAGGCAAAAGCGTGGGTGAGGAGCTGGCCCGCATTGGCTACATCGGCAGCGAGGAGCCCGGCCAGCACCCGATTGGCGCCTATTTCGAGACCCATATCGAACAGGGCCCGGTGCTGGAAGACAACGACATCACCATTGGCGTGGTGCAGGGCGTGCTGGGTATCCGCTGGTTCGACTGCACCGTGACCGGCATGGAGGCGCACGCCGGCCCGACGCCGATGGCGCTGCGCCGCGATGCGATGCAGGTGGCAGCGCCCATCATGCAGGAGGTGGTGGCCACCGCGCTGCGCCACGCCCCGCACGGGCGCGGCACGGTCGGCATGGTGCAGGTGCACCCGAACAGCCGCAATGTGATTCCGGGCCGGGTCAAGTTCTCGATCGACCTGCGCAACAGCACCGACGCCTTGGTGGATCAGATGGCCGACGAGGTCAAGGCCTTTGCCGCCCGGCTCAGCCAGCAGAGCGGGCTGGACGTGAAGATCGAGCTGGTGTCCAGCTACCCGGCGCAGGGCTTTCACAGCAACTGCATCGACGCCGTGGCACGCGCCGCGCAAAAGCTGGGCTACTCCAACATGCCGGTGGTGTCCGGCGCCGGGCACGACGCGGTCTACATGGCCAAGCTCGCGCCCAGCGGCATGATCTTCATCCCCTGCAAAAACGGCATCAGCCACAATGAGATCGAGGACGCCAAGGCCGAGCACATCACCGCCGGCTGCAACGTGCTGCTGCACGCGATGCTGGAGCGGGCTGGGACCTGAACGGCGGCCTGCAAGAGATAATCATCAGCATGCAAGTCGCACCCGCTCAGCTTTCGCGCATCGCAGACATCTGCCGGCGTTACCACGTGCGGCGGCTGCAAATGTTCGGGTCCGCCGCTGTGGGTCAAGAGCGGCCTGATAGCGATGTTGATTTACTGGTCGAGTTCATCCCGGGCGAAGCCCCGGGTGGATTTGGGCTGGTGGACATGCAGGACGAACTTTCTCGTACTTTTGATGGACGCAAGATTGACCTGGCATTTCCGTCCGTGTTGGCCAACCCGTATCGCCGGCGCGCAATCGAGCCCCAATTGCGATCCCTGTACCAATGAACCCGGATCGCCAAGCTGCGCACCTGGCCGATATGCTCGCGTTCGTCCGTGAGTTACGGGCACTTGTCGATGGCCTGAGCCCAGAGGATTTTGCAGCCAACCGAATATTGTGTTTAGCGGTCGAAAAGCTGTTCATCAATCTTGGGGAGGCGGCGTATCGGCTGGGCGACGAGTTCGCCAAGGTCTCGCCCGGTATCCCTTGGCGCCAAATCATCGGGCTCAGGAACATATTGGCGCACGGTTACGAACAGGTTGCCCACGAGGTACTGTTCAACACGGTCATCCATGACTTACCCTCAGTCGAGTCGAGGCTGCGACAACTGGTGAACCCCAACCCGGGCAACTGAGTAGGCGCTCATTTCTTTATTTTGTTTACGTATTCAACTTTTTAACCCCAATGGAGAACCCATGTCAATCCATCCCCTGAATCGCCGCCATGCCATCGTTCTAGCCGCCGCACTGGCCGCCAGCGTCCCCACCCTAGGCGTGGCGCAGGCCAAGCCGAAAGTCGCCGGCATTTACACCGTGCCGTTTGAACAGCAGTGGGCCGGGCGCCTGCACACCGCGCTCAAGGCGGCAGAAGCGCGCGGCGAGATTGAGTACAAGGCCAGCGAAAACGTGTCAAATGCCGACTACGAGCGCGTGATGCGCGAGTACGCCACTGCCGGCAACACCCTGATCGTGGGTGAGGCCTTTGCGGTGGAAGCTGCGGCGCGCAAGGTTGCCAAAGATTTCCCCAAAGTCTCATTCCTGATGGGTTCCTCGGGCAAACCGCAGGCACCCAACTTCAGCGTGTTTGACAATTACATTCAGGAGCCGGCTTATTTGAGCGGCATGATTGCCGGCGGCATGAGCAAGAGCAACAAGATCGGCATGGTCGGCGGTTTCCCGATTCCAGAAGTCAACCGCCTGATGAACGCCTTCATGGCCGGCGCCAAAGAGATCAACCCCAAGGTCGAGTTCAGCGTGAGCTTCATCAACAGCTGGTTTGACCCACCCAAGGCCAAGGAAGCCGCCTTTGCCATGATCGACAAGGGCGCCGACCTGTTGTACGCCGAGCGCTTTGGGGTGAGCGACGCGGCCAAGGAAAAGGGCAAGCTGGCCATTGGCAACGTGATCAATACCCAGGCCCAGTACCCCGACACCGTGGTGGCCTCGGCCATGTGGCATTTCGAACCATCGGCCGACCGCGCCATCAAGCTGGTGAAAGAAGGCAAGTTCACCGCCGAAGACTACGGACAATATTCGATGATGAAGCACAAGGGCTCTTCACTGGCGCCCCTAGGCACTTTTGAGACAAAAATCCCGGCCGAGCTGGTGGCCAAGGTGCGCGCCAAAGAAAAAGCCATCCAAGACGGCAAGTTCAGCGTCAAAGTGGACGACGGGCAGCCAAAGTCCACGGCCAAATAAGCCGGGCTCAACGCGCGGCCAGACACCCCGGCAGCGGGGTGTCTTTGTTTTGGCCATGCCCATGTCCGACCCCGTCCTTCAACTCCAGCACATCAGCAAGCGCTTTGGCACGCTGCTGGCCAATGACGACATCTCGCTGACACTCGGTGCCGGCGAAGTGCTGGCGCTGCTGGGCGAGAACGGCGCTGGCAAGTCCACCCTGGTGTCCATCCTGTTCGGCCACTACACGGCAGATGCGGGCAGCATCACGGTGTTTGGCCAGCCACTGCCGCCGGGCGATCCGAAAGCCGCGCTGGCCGCCGGCATTGGCATGGTGCACCAGCACTTCACGCTGGCCGACAACCTGAGCGTGCTCGACAACGTGATGCTGGGCTCGGAGCCGCTTTGGCAGCTCTTCACCCGGCGCAGCGCGGCCCGCGCAAGGCTGCAAGCGGTAGCGCAGCGCTTTGGCCTAGGGGTAGACCCCGAGGCGCTGGTGGGCCGGCTCTCGGTCGGCGAGCGCCAGCGGGTGGAGATTCTCAAAGCCCTGTACCGGGGGGCGCGCATCCTGATCCTGGACGAACCGACGGCGGTGCTGACGCCGCAGGAAAGCGAGGCGCTGTTTGCGGTGCTGGGCCAGATGGTGGCGCAGGGCCTGTCCATCATTTTCATCAGCCACAAGCTCGGCGAGGTGCTGCGGGTGTCGCAGCGCATCGCGGTGCTGCGCGCCGGCCGGCTGGTGGCCCAGGCCCAGGCCGCCGCCACCAACCAGGCCCAGCTCGCCCTTTGGATGGTGGGCCATGCGGTCGAGGCTCCACAACGCCGCCCGGCGCAGGCCGTGGGCAGCCCCGTGTGCGTGCTGGACAACGTGAGCACGGCGCCGGCACGCGAACGCCTGCTGCACGCCAGCCTGAGCCTGCAGGCCGGCGAGATCGTGGCCATTGCCGGTGTCTCGGGCAATGGCCAGGTGGCATTGGCCGAACTGCTGTGCGGCACCCGTGCGGCCAGCGCCGGCCGGGTGCAACTACTGGGGCAGCCGCTGCCGCCACACCCGGCCCAACTGGTGCCGCTGGGCGTGGCACGCATCCCGGAAGACCGCCACGCCGTGGGCCTGGTGGGGGATTTGCCGGTGTGGGAAAACGCCGTGTCCGAGCGGCTGCGCAGCCCGGCGTTTTCACGCTGGGGCTGGGTGCGCCGGGCCGTGGCCCGGGCCTATGCGGAGCGCATCATGCGTGCTTTTGATGTGCGCGGCGGCGGGCCGCTGGTGCCAGCCCGCGCCCTGTCTGGCGGCAATATGCAAAAACTGATTTTGGGGCGGGCCTTGACCCGGCCCAAGCAGCTAGCGCCAGACTCACCATCGCCGGGCGGCGCTGCCAATCCCGGGGTGCCCTGCCTGATCGTGGCACACCAACCAACCTGGGGGCTGGACATCGGGGCCGTAGCCTATGTGCAGGCCCAGCTGATCGCCGCCCGCGACGCTGGCGCCGCGGTGCTGCTGATCTCGGACGACCTGGACGAGGTGCTGACCCTGGGCGACCGGGTGGCAGTGATCCATGCTGGTCGGCTGGGCCCCGCCCGGCCAGCAGCTGACTGGCAACGCGAGGCGATTGGGCTGGCCATGGCCGGGATCACCGGGATCGCCGACGCCGCACAGGTGGCCCGGGCATGAGGCTAGAAAAGCGCAGCCAGAGCTCAGGCCTGGCGTTGCTGTTGGCACCGGTGGGCGCCATGCTGTTCACCTTGTTGGTCAGCGCGCTGCTGGTATGGTGGGCCGGTGCGGGCGTGGCGCAAACCTACGCCCTGCTGCTGCGCGGCGGCTTTGGCTCGGTGTTTGCCCTGAGCGAGACCTTCACCCGCGCCATTCCGCTGATGCTGACCGGGCTGGCGGCGGCGGTGGCGTTCCGGGCACGGCTGTTCAACATTGGCGCCGAGGGCCAGCTTTATGTGGGCGCGTTGGCGGCGGTGGCAGTGGGTGGCCTGCACGGCGGCAGTGGCTTTGACCTGCCCGTGCCGTTGTTGTTCGGGCTGATGCTGCTGGCCGCCGCGCTGGCTGGCGCGCTGCTGCTGCTGGGACCGGCGCTGCTCAAGGCCCGGCTGGGGGTGGACGAGGTGGTCACCACCCTGCTGCTGAACTTCATTGTGCTGCTGCTGGTGTCGCTGATGCTGGATGGCCCGATGAAAGACCCGACCGCCATGGGCTGGCCGCAGAGCGTGGCGCTGATGGGCGAGCTGGAGCTGTCCAAACTGGTCGCGCAGACCCGCGTGCACAGCGGGCTGCTGATTGCCGTTGCGCTGGCCATGGCGGTCTGGGTGCTGATGAAATACACCGTGCTTGGCTTTGATATTCGCGCTGTGGGTGCCAATGCCCGCGCCGCTGCCTTTGCCGGCGTGCCGGTCACACGCACCATGGTGCTGGTAGCCATGGTGTCAGGCGCGCTGGCTGGGCTGGCCGGCGCCATCGAGGTGGCCGGGCGCACCAGCTACCTGACACTGGACATGTCGCCCGGCTACGGCTATTCGGGCATCGTGATTGCCATGCTGGCCGGCCTGCACCCGTTGGGGGTGGTGGCGGCCAGCGTGTTTGTGGCCGGCGTGCTGGTGGGCGCCGACAGCATGAGCCGCGCCATCGGCGTACCCACCTACATCGCCGACGTGATCGTGGCCGCCTCGCTCATTTCGGTGCTGGTGGCCACCCTGCTCACGCAATACCGGGTGCGCTGGAAATGACTGAGCTTTTCGACATCCTGGTCAACCCCTCGTTCTGGGTCGCGGTGCTGCGCATCGCCACGCCGCTGATTTTGGGTACGCTGGGGGTGCTGCTGTGCGAGCGCGCCGGGGTGCTGAACCTGGGCATTGAGGGCATCATGGTGGCGGGCGCCTTCACCGGCTGGCTGGCTGTGTACAGCGGCGCGCCGCTGTGGGGCGGGGTAGCAGTGGCGGCGCTGACCGGCGCCGTGCTGGGCGGGCTGCATGCGCTGCTGACCGTGACGCTGGCCCTGTCGCAGCATGTCTCGGGTTTGGGGCTAACGCTGCTGGCCACAGCACTGAGCTATTACGGCTACCGCGTGAGCTTTCCCAAGGTCAATACACCGCCCACTGTTCAACCGTTTCAGGAGATGACCTGGCTTGGCATTCCCGTGCTGGCTCAACAGACGCCGCTGACCTTGCTGGCGCTGCTGCTGGTGCCGCTGATCGGCTACCTGCTGTACCGCACCCCGGTCGGGTTGGCGGTGCGCATGGTGGGCGAGAACCCGCAGGCCGCCGAAGGCCAGGGCGTGTCGGTGGCCGCAGTGCGCAGCGGCGCCATCGTGGCCGGCTCGGCGCTGATGGGGGTGGCTGGTGCGTTTCTCACCCTGTCGGCCTTCAATGCTTTTTTCTTCAACATGGTCAACGGCCGCGGCTGGATTTGCGTGGCGCTGGTGGTGTTTGCGTCCTGGCGCCCGGGCAAAGCGCTGCTGGGCGCGCTGCTGTTCGCTTTTTTTGACGCGCTGCAACTGCGCCTGCAACAGGCCGGCGACGCGCTGCTGCCCTACCAGATGTACCTGATGCTGCCTTATGTGCTGTCCATCGTGGCGCTGGTGCTGGTGGCACGCAAAGCCAGCTACCCGCAAGCCCTGATGAAACCTTACCGCAAGGGAGAACGCTGAATGCTGGACCTGCTGATTCACAACGCCACGCTGCCCGATGGCCGCAGCCACATGTCGGTCGCCGTGCAGGACGGCCGGATCGTCGAAGTCAC
>BJGT01000047.1 GCA_014190675.1 Comamonadaceae bacterium
TGGCCGCGTTGCTCAGCATCCCACAGGTAGGGCAGGCTGACTGTGGTTTGCCGAGGGCTTTGGCCCTGCACCGTGACGGTGGCTTGTGCGGTACGCAAAACCATTGCCTGCGCTTGCGCCCACAGCGGCATCACCAGCAGCCAGCAGGCCACCCAGCACGACCGACAGCAGAAGGACGAACGCATGGACAGCAAGCGGTCAGAGCAGGCCCATGTACGTGGCCTCAAACACCGCCTCGCTCCGGGAGTGCACTGACAGCTTGGCATACAGGTTCTTGATGTGCGACTGCACGGTGTGCACGCTCAGGCCCTGTTTGATAACCAAGCCACAAGCTATTACACAGGTAATACCCGTCTGCGGGCGGCCTTGGGTGCAAAAAGCGGCGATGGAGGTGCGGCAACTTACTACGCCTGCCAGCAACGCTACAACGGTTCGACCCGCAACTGCGATGTGATTGGCAATGGCAACTATGTGATCAAGACCGTGGGCGACGCCCGCACCCTAAGTTTTACTGGGCTGCCGGCCACAGCTTCTGCCTTGAACTACACACGGGTGTTTGTCGAGCGCGACGGCAAGGTGTACTACGGTTACCAAGCCCGACCAACGACGTACAGCAATGCCCGGCTGAACAGCGTGGCATCCGCGGCCATGCTGGCCAAACTGGGCCTGCCGCCGGTGGCGGTTGATACCCCCCTAGCGCTGACCCGTGCGTCGTACCAGGGCACTTGGGATGCCACCCCAGACGATATGAGAACCCAGAGCGTAACCACCTACACCTTCAGTGCCACAGGACAGGTGGTCGAACCAAGCAAACCCACGAGCACCATTACAGTCACTTCGATCAATGCAGCCACTGGGGCGTTTGTTTGGAAAATCACAGACATCGATGGCTACATCACGGATGTCACAGGCAAACTGGACTTTCTCACTGGCACCGGAACCGCAAGCTTCTCGAATAACCGCAACGAAAGTGGCACGGCCAAATTCGTTCGCCGATAAGCACCTGCACGCTCAGGCCCAAATGGCCTGACTATCCAAGCCCCGCGCCCCACCAGGCCACGGGGCTTTTTTCGCATTTTGATGCGCTATCATCATGATGCATTCACATCAATAGGCACTCCCATGAGAACCACACTGAATATTGAAGACGACGTGCTGGCCGCAGCCAAGGAAATGGCCAGTCAGCAGCGCCTGTCGGCGGGACAGCTTATTTCTCGCTTGCTTCGGGAGGCGATGTCGGGTATCGGGCGCGCTGGGCAAGACGATGGCGGCGAGGCACGTGCCGTGGCCGGCTTCCTGCCTTTTGCGTCGCAAGGTGTGTTGATCACCAACGCTCAGATTGACGCGCTGCGCGACGCAGAGGGCGTCTGATGCGCGCTTTGCTGGACGTCAATGTGCTGATTGCGCTGTTTGATGCTGGCCACACCATGCACGCCCGGGCAATGGCTTGGTTGAAAAACCAGGCAGCAGAGGGTTGGGCCTCGTGCCCCATCACACAAAACGGTGTGGTGCGCATCATGTCCCAACCTGGCTACCCCACTGCCAGGCCAGCGGCGCAAGTGGCGCAGCGCCTGGAACTGGCCTGCAAGGCACCCGAACATGCGTTCTGGGTCGCAGATGTCAGCCTGCTGTCGCCGGGCGTGGTCAATTGGCGAAATGTGATGGGCCATCGCCAAGTGACTGACGCCTATTTGCTCGCACTGGCGGTACGTAACAACGGGAAACTGGCCACCTTTGATCAGCGGTTGACCACCCAGCTGGTGCTGGGGGCGACACAGCAGAACCTCGAGCTGATTGCTTGACAGACATGGATCCCCGGTCGAAGCCGGGGATGACGACGCGCGTCATGAATGACGGTCAGCGCACCGCCACCAGCATTTACAGGGACAATTCAGCCCATGTACTTATTGTTTGAAGAAGCCGGCAAATTCATGGCCGGGCGGGTGTTGTCTGAGGCGGACACTTCGGCGCAGGTGGAACTGGACAGCGGCAAGCGCGTCAAGGTCAAGGGCGCCAACATGCTGCTGAAGTTCGAGAAACCGGCGCCGGCCCAGTTGCTGGCGCAGGCGCAGGCGCTCAGCCAGGAGATTGAGCTGGAGATGGCCTGGGAATTCTCGCCCGATGACGAGTTTGGTTTTGCCGATCTGGCGCGCGACTATTTTTCAGTCAACGCCACGCTGGATCAGCAGGTGGCCATGTTGCTGCGGCTGTTTGAGGCGCCGCATTACTTTCGCCGCGCCGGCAAGGGGCGCTTTCGCAAGGCCCCGGCCGAGGTGATTGCCCAAGCCCTGGCGGCGATTGAGAAGAAAAAGCAACTGGCCTTACAGATTGAACAGTGGGTGCAGCAACTGAGCCAGGGTGAGTGCCCGGCGCCGGTGCGCGAGCAGCTTTACAAAATTCTGTTCAAGCCCGACAAAAACGCGCCCGAGTACAAGGCGGTGGTTGAGGCCTCGAGGGCCACCCAGCTCGGGGTGCTGGAGCTGCTGCAGCGCGCAGGCGCCATTGATTCACCTTACCAGTTCCACTGGCGGCGCTTTTTGCTGGAGAACTTTCCGCGCGGCACCGGCTTTGCGCCGCTGGCCGCCCCGCCGATCCGCGACGAGCTGCCGCTGGCTGCAGCGCAGGCCTTTTCGATTGACGACTCGGCCACCACCGAGATCGATGACGCACTGTCGGTGCAGGGCCTGGGCAGCGGCGTGGTCACGGTGGGCATTCACATTGCCGCACCGGGCCTGGCCGTGCTGCCGGGTAGCGCTATTGACCGGCTGGGGCGCGAGCGGCTGTCCACGGTGTACATGCCGGGCTACAAGGTCACCATGCTGCCGGACGAGGTGGTGCAAAGCTACACGCTGCAGGAAGGGCGAGATTGCCCGGCCCTGTCCTTGTACGTGACGCTGGACGAGGCGACCCTGGAACTGCGCAGCAACGAGACACTGCTGGAGCGGGTACCGATTGTGGCCAATTTGCGGCATGACCAACTGGATGCTGTGGTGACAGAGGTCTGGTTGCAGGACCCAAGTTTTTTACATGAAATCGAGCCGGAAGCCTTGTCGGATAAGCGTTCTTCGCTATCATTTTTGCACAGGCTGGCCAAACACCTGAAGGCCGGGCGCGAGCAGGTGCGTGGCAAGCCGGAGACCTTTAACCGGCCAGATTACAACTTCCGCCTGGTCGGCAACGCCGGCCAGGAGCCGCAGGGCCATGAGCAGGTGCAGATCAGCACCCGCATGCGCGGCGCGCCGCTGGACCTGATCGTGGCTGAGGCCATGATCCTGGCCAACAGCACCTGGGGCGGCTGGCTGGCCGAGCTGGGTGTACCTGGCATCTACCGCAGCCAGGCCTCGCTGTTGCCCGGCGTCAAGGTGCGCATGGGCACCAAGGCTCTGCCGCATGCCGGCATTGGCGTGCCGAGTTATGCCTGGAGCACCTCGCCGCTGCGCCGCTATACCGACCTGGTGAACCAGTGGCAAATCATTGCCTGCGTGCGCCACGGCAAGACGGCCGCGCTAGCCGCACCCTTCAAAGCCCGTGATACCGACCTTTTTGCCATCATCTCCAGTTTTGATGCCGCTTATGCCGCCTACAACGGCTACCAGGGCGCCATGGAGCGCTTCTGGACGCTGAAATACCTGCAGCAACAGGGCCTGACCGAGTTGGACGTGACCCTGTTCAAGGACAACCTGGCCCGGGCCGACACGCTGCCCCTGGTGCTGCCAGTCGCAGGCACCAGCGGCCTGCCACGCGGTGCGCGGCTGCGGGTGCGACTCGGTGACATTGATGAGGTCACGCTGGACATCAGCGCCACCCTGCTGCTGCGGCTGGATGCGGCCCAGGATGTCTCGGGTCGGCCCGACGCAGCGCAAAGCGAGGACGAGGAGGCGGACGACGATACAGTGGCCGGCCCGATTGCCATTGCTGTTGACCTGGCCGAGCCCGATCTCAGCCCAGCGCCGAGCGACCCGCCGGCGCTGTGAAGCTGCGCCGCTTGAACCCCCTGCAAACGGCGCTGGCCGCTTCGCTGGTGTTGCATGCCGCGCTGCTAAGCCTGCGCCTGGCTGACCCGCAAACCTTCAAGCGGGTGTTTGAGGACGCGCCGCTAGAACTTATTTTGGTCAATGCCCGCACCACCGAAAAGCCGCTCAAGCCGCAGGCGATTGCCCAGGCCAACATGGCCGGCGGTGGCGATGCCGCCCTGGGCCGCGCCAGCAGCCCGCTGCCACCAGCGCTGCGCAACGAAACTGGCGACGACGCACAAGAAGCAGCGCAGCGCAGCTTGCAAACCCTGCAAGAACAACAACACCTGCTGCTGCTGCAAGCCAAAAAACAGCTCGCTGCCCTGCCACCGCCTGACCCGGCACGGCCGGACAGTACTGCTGAGCAGCTTGAGCGCGAGGAAAAGCGGCGTCAATTGGTCAAACTGCTGGCCGAGATTGAGCGGCGCATCAACGAAGAAAACGCCCGCCCTAAACGGCGCTACATCAGCCCGGCCACGCGGGAGGCCGTTTACGCGGTTTACTACGATCGCCTGCGCCGCGCCATCGAAGACAAGGGCACCGAAAATTTTCCGCAACTCGCCGGGCAAAAGCTCTACGGCGAACTGACCATGGTGGTGACCATCAACCATGATGGGCGGCTGCTCAGCACCGAGGTGGTGGAGGGCTCGGGTAACCTGGCGCTGGATAAGCGTGCACAGGCGATTGCCAGGGCTGCGGCGCCCTTTGGCCGCTTCAATGCCGAAATGCGCCGCCGCGCCGACCAGATTTTGGTGGTGTCGCGCTTCAAATTCACCCGCGACGAGGTGCTGGAAACCCAGCTCAGCAGCAGCGCCGGGCGTAGCCCATGAAGCCGCTGCTGCGCTGGCTGCTGCTGCTGCTCTTGGCGGTGCTGGCACTGCAGCTGTTTTTTGTATTGCGCATTGCCACCATGGCACTGCTGGCGCCGCAGTCCAGCGCTTTTCAGCGCTCCGAGGCCTGGCGCTTGGTGAGCGAGAAAGACCAACTCAAATGGCGCCAGCAGTGGGTCAGTTACGAGAAGCTGTCCGATCACCTTAAGCGGGCCGTGATTGCCAGCGAGGATGAC
This sequence comes from Comamonadaceae bacterium, assembly GCA_014190675.1. GTDB lineage: Bacteria > Pseudomonadota > Gammaproteobacteria > Burkholderiales > Burkholderiaceae_C > Rhodoferax. The sequence goes on from BJGT01000047.1 coordinate 5,080, forward strand.
AGCTTTGTTGGCCATGATGGTATTGACTGGGAGGCTCTGGAAAAAGCCTGGCAGAAGAACGCCCGGGCCGAGGCGCGGGCCGCCAAGCGCGCCACCAAGCCCGGGAAAACTGGCAGCGCCAAGGTGGTGGGCGGATCCACCATCACGCAGCAGTTGGCCAAAAACCTGTTTTTGTCGGGCGAGCGCACGCTGCTGCGCAAGGGCCAGGAATTTGTCATCACCCTGCTGCTTGAAACCATCTTGAGCAAGCAACGCATTTTGGAAATTTACCTCAACAGCGTGGAATGGGGCGAGGGCGTGTTTGGCGCTGAAGCTGCCGCGCAACACTATTTTCGCAAGCGGGCGTCCGAGCTCACGCCCCTAGAGGCGGCCCGTCTGGCAGTGATGCTCCCGCGGCCGCGCTACTTTGAAAAACTGCCCAACTCGGGCTACCTGGCCGAGCGCGCCGCGGTGATTGCCGAGCGCATGCCCAAAGCGCAACTGCCCTGAGCGACACTTGGCCACCATGCGAATTCTTGGCATTGACCCCGGCCTGCGGACCACCGGCTTTGGCCTGATCGACGCCAGCGGCGTTGAACTGCAGTACGTGGCAAGCGGCACCGTCAGCACCACCCACCTTGAGCGCGGCCGCCTGCCAGAGCGGCTCAAGCTGTTGTTTGATGGCCTGGTGGAGGTGGTGGCACGCTACCAGCCTGACTGCGCCTCGGTCGAGATTGTGTTTGTCAATGTCAATCCGCAGTCCACCCTGCTGCTGGGGCAGGCGCGCGGCGCTTGCATCACGGCCCTGGTGTCGCGCCAGTTGCCGGTGGCTGAATACACGGCCCTGCAAATGAAACAGGCGGTGGTGGGCTACGGCCGGGCCGACAAGACTCAGGTGCAGGAGATGGTGCGCCGCCTGCTCACCCTGCCCGGCCTGCCCGGGCCCGACGCCGCCGATGCCCTTGGCCTGGCCATCACCCACGCCCACGCCGCCAAAGCCATGGCCCGGCTGGCCCAGGCCGATGGCGCCACCGGCGCAGGCACCTACAAGGCCGGCCGCAGCCGCTGAGCAGTTGCTGCGCCGCAGGGTGTTGCCCAATCAAGCCCGGCATGACCGGAGCCCATGGCTGCATCAGCGGGCAAGTCAGCTTCAGGAGGCTTGGGGAGCCCTTCGGGCACGAGGATGCGTGCTCACCAGGCGGGTGCTGCCCGGTCAAAGCCGACCGGGGCACCTTGCTCCTTGTCAAAGCTCACCAGGTCCCAGGCGTCGGTATTTTTGAGCAGCTCGCGCAGCAGCCGGTTGTTCAGAGCGTGGCCTGAGCGCCGGGCGCTGTAGCTGGCCAGCAGGGGCTGGCCTAGCAGATACAGGTCTCCCATGGCATCAAGAATTTTGTGCTTGGCAAACTCATCGTCGTAGCGCAGGCCGCCAGCGTTGAGCACCTTGTATTCGTCCATGACGATGGCATTGTCCATGCCGCCGCCCAGGGCCAGGCCATTGGCCCGCATGGCCTCGACATCCTTGGTAAAGCCGAAGGTGCGGGCGCGGGCAATGTCGCGAGAATAAGAGTCGGTGCTCATGTCAAACACCACGCGCTGGCCGGTGGCATCCACCGCAGGATGGGAAAAATCAATCTCAAAGCTCAGCCGGTACCCGTGGTAGGGCTCCAGCCGGGCCCATTTTTCTGCTGCGCCCTGACCCTCTTGCACCGAGACTGTGGAGAGCAGCCGAATGAAGCGGCGCGGGGCCTTTTGCTGCACGATGCCCGCGCTTTGGAGCAAAAACACAAACGAGGCGGCCGAGCCGTCAAGAATCGGCAACTCTTCGGCGCTGACATCCACGTACAGATTGTCAACGCCAAGGCCGGCGCAGGCCGACATCAAATGCTCGACCGTATGCACCTTGACCGATCCGTTTGCCAAGGTGCTGGCCAGCCGGGTGTCTGAGACTGCACCAGCCGATACCGCGATGTCCACCGGCAGAGCCAAGTCAATGCGGCGAAAGACGATGCCGGTGTTGGGCTGGGCCGGGCGCAGGGTGATCTCCACCCGTTGCCCGCTGTGCAGCCCAACGCCCACAGCGCGGACCAGTGTTTTGAGGGTTCTTTGTTGTAGCACGCGCTGATTTTACTAATCTGCCTGTTTGCGCAGAAAAGCCGGTATGTCAATGTCCTGCATACCGCCCAGGGACAGGGCTTCAACCTTGGCATTGGCGCGTTGCGAGCGCCAAACAGCGGGGCCATTCAAGCCGCTGTAGTCTTTGGGCACCAGGCCGGCGGTGCCCTGGGCGAGCTGGCCCACGGCCGGCATTGGGTTGCCCGAGGCCGCCGCCGCTGGTGCCACAAACCCCGGTGTGTAGGCCGGCAGGTTGTCGGTACCTGTACGTTGCAACACCTGCAAGACCGGCCTGGGCCGGGCTCGCGACAGACCAGTGGCCACCACGGTGACGCGGATGCTGTCGCCCAAGGTGTCGTCCTGCGCGGTGCCGTAAATCACCTGTGCATCCTCGGAGGCAAAAGCCCGGATGGTGTTCATGGCCAGGCCCGATTCCCGCAGCTTGAGCGAACCCTTGGCAGCGCTGATGAGCACCAGCACACCACGTGCACCCGACAGGTCTACGCCTTCGAGCAGCGGGCAGGCCACGGCCTGCTCGGCGGCAATGCGGGCGCGATCCGGACCGGCCGCCTGCGCGGTGCCCATCATGGCCTTGCCAGGCTCGCCCATGACGGTGCGCACATCCTCAAAGTCGACATTCACATGGCCCTTGACATTGATGATTTCAGCAATACCGCCGACCGCGTTTTTGAGTACATCGTTGGCAGCGGCAAAGCCCTGCTCCTCGGTGGCATCCTCGCCCAGCACCTCGAGCAGCCGCTCGTTGAGAACCACGATCAGGGAATCCACGTTGGCCTCCAGTTCAGCCAGGCCAGACTCGGCATTTTTCATGCGCCAGCTACCCTCAAACTCAAAGGGTTTGGTAACCACCCCAACCGTCAGGATGCCCATTTCACGGGCAATGCGGGCGATCACCGGTGCCGCACCCGTGCCGGTGCCGCCGCCCATGCCGGCTGTGATAAAGAGCATGTGTGCGCCCTCAATGGCAGTGCGGATTTCTTCGGCAGCCAACTCGGCGGCCTCGCGGCCGCGGTCTGGAACCCCGCCAGCGCCGCGACCGGTTATCCCCAGCGGAATGACGCAGTGTGCCTGATTGCCATCGAGCACCTGCGCATCGGTGTTGGCGCAAATGAACTCGACGCCGCGCACAGCGCTGTTGATCATGTGGCTGACAGCATTGCCGCCGCCGCCACCAACGCCGATGACTTTGATGCGGGTACCTTGGTGGAAGCTCTCTTCTTCAATCATTTCAATGGCCATGTATTTCTCCTGGTAGGTCAATCACTGGTTTTACTAAAAAATATTGGGGTTCAAAAACCCGGACGCCTGCGCCCGATGGCGGACCGGTGCCCCGCCATCGGCAGGGCGGGCTCGCGCGCAGCAGCCACAGCGGGCCACAGGAGCGCTGTGGCACAAACATATTTTTTTGGCAAAGACGCGGCACAAGGGCTAAAGGGTAGGTCATCAAAACATCCCGGTAAACCAGTCTTTGATCTGACTGGCTGCGTTTTTCATTGATCCATTTTTTTGCGCCACTTTGAAGCCACGCAAGCGCGCCAAGCGAGCCTCCTCGAGCAGTCCCATGACGGTGGCAGAGCGGGGCTGTGCCACCATGTCGGCCAGGGCGCTGGCGTATTTAGGGTTGCCACGGCGCACTGGCTTGAGGAAAATATCCTCCCCAAGTTCCACCATGCCTGGCATCACGCAACTTCCACCGGTGAGCACGATGCCGCTGGAGAGCATCTCCTCGTAACCGGAGTCGCGCAGAACCCCGTGCACCAGTTGAAAAATTTCCTCTACGCGGGGCTCGATCACACCGGCCAGGGCTTGGCGGCTGAGCATGCGCGGACCGCGATCGCCCAGCCCCGGCACCTCGACCTGGCTGTCCGGGTCGGCCAGCAACTGCTTGGCATAGCCACTCTCGACCTTGATCTCCTCGGCATCCTTGGTCGGGGTGCGCAGGGCCATGGCGATGTCGCTGGTGATCAAGTCCCCGGCAATCGGGATCACCGCGGTGTGGCGGATGGCGCCATTCGTGAAGACCGCAATGTCCGTGGTGCCAGCGCCAATGTCGACCAGGGCCACGCCGAGCTCGCGCTCGTCTTCGGTCAGCACCGACAGGCTGCTTGCCAGGGGGTTGAGCATGAGTTGCTCGACCTCAAGGCCGCAGCGACGCACGCATTTGATGATGTTTTCGGCCGCGCTCTGAGCGCCGGTGACGATGTGCACCTTAGCCTCAAGCCGGATGCCGCTCATGCCAATGGGCTCGCGCACGTCCTGGTTGTCAATGATGAATTCCTGCGGCTCCACCAGCAGGATGCGCTGGTCGTTGGAGATGTTGATCGCCCGGGCGGTCTCGACCACCCGCGCCACATCAGCGGCGCTCACCTCGCGGTCCTTGATGGCCACCATGCCGCTGGAGTTCATGCCCCGGATATGGCTGCCGGTGATGCCGGTGTAGACCCGGGTGATCTTGCAGTCGGCCATCAATTCGGCTTCCTTGAGCGCCTGCTGAATGCTCTGCACGGTGGCATCGATGTTCACCACCACGCCGCGCTTGAGGCCGTTGCTCGGAGCCACGCCCAAGCCGGCGAGCTTGAGCTCGCCATTGGGCAACACCTCGGCCACCACCACCATCACCTTGGCAGTGCCAATGTCCAGGCCGATGACCAGGTCTTTGTATTCTTTTGCCATAGAGGTACCTTTCGCTTGTCCTTGTCGCTGCTGCTAGCTTTTTTTGGCGTCTTGCGCCAGCGTGGTGACGCCGCGCAAACGCAGGGCATAACCGTCTTTGTGTCGCAGGTCGGCCGCCTCCAGCGCCTCGGGCTTGCGGCCGTAGCGCCCGCTGACTTGCGTCAGGGTCTGGAGAAAACGCTGCACCCTGAGCTGAACCTCGGGCACCGTGCCAGTGCCAATCTCGATCAACGCGCCGGTGTCAAGCCGGGCCTGCCAACTGCCCCGCCCATTGAGCTCGAGCTGCTCCAAGGTGAGGTCCAGCGGCTCGAACAAAACCCGCAAAACCTCAAACCCCTCCAGCACCAGGGCCGACTGGCCGTCCGGTCCCTGCAGCCGTGGCAGGCTGTCCTGCTCCACCTCGCCGACATTGGCCTCAAACACCTCGCCAAAACTGTTGACCATGCGGGAGTCCCCCTCTGGCCCCCAGTAGGCTACTGCATGATGCTCTTGCAACTGCACCCGCAGCCGGTTCGGGAACTCGCGGCGCACCACCGCTTGACGCACCCAGGGCACTGCCTCAAAGGCCTTGCGGGCACGCATCAAATCAAGCGTGAAAAAAGTACCCGACAGCCGTGGTGCCACATTGGCGCGCAAGGTGAGCGCATTGTTGTGGCTAACCTCGCCCTGAATCACAATCGCACGGATCGCAAATACCGGGTGACGGGCCAGCCAGGCGCACAGTGCGGCCAGCAGCAGGAGCGCGGCCAGCACAAACAACAACTGCGTGCCGGCGCGCATCAGCCTGATATCCAGCGGCAAGGGCAGTACTGGCTTCATGCCACCAGCCCCCTGCTCGCAGCTGCTGCGGGCTGGTAATCCAGCCTGGCCAGGCGCAACACCTCCAGGCAAAGATCCGGGTAATCCAGGCCCGCAGCCCGGGCCGACATGGGCACCAGGGAATGGCTGGTCATGCCCGGTGCGGTGTTCATCTCGAGTAAAAACACCCGCCGGTCACTGGCCCGCAGCATCAGGTCGGCACGCGCCCAACCACGGCAGCCCAGCGCACGGTAGGCGGCCAGCGCGATGCGCGTGATCTCGGCCTCCTCCTGGGCTGGCAAGCCGCTGGGGCACTGGTATTTGACGAGGTCGGTGAAGTACTTGTTTTGGTAATCGTAAGCCCCCTGCGGTGCCTGGATGCGCACTAGCGGCAATGCACGGGCACCAGCGCCAGTGCCCAACACTGCGCAGGTCAGCTCCTCGCCCTCCACAAAGGCTTCGCACAGCACCTCGGGTTCGTAGCCAGCAGACAGGCGCAGGGCCTGCGGCAAGTCGGCTGCCACAGCCACCTTGCTCACCCCAATCGAGGAGCCCTCATGCGGTGGCTTGACAATCAGTGGCAGGCCAAGCTGGGCGCTGGTTGACTGGCAAAGCGAGGCCAGTTGTGCGCTGCCCTCTTGGTGCGGCGAGGACAACACCACATAGTCTGGGGTAGGCAGGCCCTGGGCCAGCCAGAGCCGCTTGGTCATGACCTTGTCCATGGCAATGCTCGAAGCCATGACCCCCGAGCCGGTGTAGGGTATGCCCAGCAACTCGAGTGCGCCCTGCACTGTGCCGTCCTCACCGTAGCGACCGTGCAGGGCAATAAAGCAGCAAGTGAAACCGTCGCGTCTGAGCTCACCGAGTTCACGTTGCGCCGGATCAAATGGGTGCGCATCCACCCCACGCGAACGCAGCGCGTCCAACACGCCCTGGCCGGACATGAGGGAGATCTCCCGCTCAGCCGAATTGCCGCCCAGCAGCACAGCCACTTTGCCAAGCCTTGTATCGGTCATTTGGCCGATCCCTTCCGGGTCGCTGGTGCGGCCATGGCGAGCAGTTCGAGCACCTGGGCTGGCACCGCCCCAATGGAGCCCGCACCCATGCACAACACCACATCGCCGTCACGCGCTGTGTCTTTGATGGCTTTGGGCAGGCCGGCAATTTTGTCGACAAACTGCGGCTCAATCCGGCCCGCTACCCGCAGCGCACGGGCCAGGCTGCGGCCATCGGCGGCAACGATGGGCGCCTCACCCGCGGCATAGACCTCGGTCAGCAGGACCACATCGGCCTGGGCAATGACTTTGACAAAGTCCTCAAAACAATCTCGGGTGCGGCTGTAGCGGTGTGGCTGGAAAGCCAGCACCAGGCGCCGGCCCGGAAAGGCGCCGCGCGCTGCAGCCAGGGTGGCGGCCATCTCAACCGGGTGGTGACCGTAATCGTCAACCAGGGTGAAGCTGCCGCCCGCTGCTGCTGCCACCTCACCGTAGCGCTGGAACCGGCGGCCCACCCCCTTGAAGTTGGCCAAGGCCCGCTGCACTGCGGCATCCGGCAGGTTGAGCTCGACCGCCACCGAAATCGCCGCCAAGGCATTGAGCACGTTGTGCCGCCCTGGCAGCTTGAGCTCCACTGCCAGGTCCGGCAGGGCCACGCCGTTGCGCCGCTGCACCGTGAACTGCATGTACCCGCCCAGCGCCCGTACCTCGGTGGCGCGCACCTCGGCGCCCTCCTCAAAGCCATAGCTGGTGATCGGGCAGGTCACCTGCGGCACGATGGCGCGCACGGCAGCATCGTCGGTGCACAAAATTGCGGTGCCATAAAAGGGCATGCGGTGCAGAAAATCAACAAAGGCCTGCTGCAGGCGGCCAAAGTCATGGCCGTAGGTCTCCATGTGATCGGCGTCGATATTGGTCACCACCGCCATGACCGGCAGCAGGTTGAGGAAGGATGCGTCAGATTCGTCGGCCTCCACCACGATGTAGTCGCCCTGCCCCAGGCGCGCATTGGCACCCGCGCTGTTGAGCCGTCCACCAATTACAAAAGTCGGGTCGAGTCCGGCCTCGGCGAGCACGCTCGCCACCAGGCTGGTGGTGGTGGTCTTGCCATGGGTGCCGGCAATGGCAATGCCCTTTTTGAGGCGCATCAACTCGGCGAGCATCAGGGCGCGTGGCACCACTGGAATGCGGCGCACCCGGGCCGCCAGGACCTCGGGGTTGTCCGCCTGAACCGCGGTGGAGGTCACCACGCAATCCGCGCCCGCCACATGGCTGGCAGCATGGCCTAGGCGGGTCTGTATGCCCAGCGCTGCCAGGCGGCGCAGGGTCGGGCTGTCGCTCAGGTCAGAGCCCGAGATCTGGTAGCCCAAGTTCTGCAGCACCTCGGCAATGCCCGACATGCCAACGCCGCCAATCCCAACAAAATGAATATGGCGCACCGCGTGCTTCATGCTGTCAGCTCCTCGCAGGCAGCCACCAGGCTGGCCGTAGCACCGGTTTTGGCTGCGGCCCGGGCCTGCACGGCACGGGCCAGCAACTCGGCGCGCGGTGTCTGTTGCAGCCACTGCGCCAAATACTGCGGCGTGAGCTCGGTTTGGGGCAGCAACCAGCCAGCACCCCGGCTGACCAAAAAACGGGCATTGTGGGTTTGGTGATCGTCTACGGCCGATGGAAATGGCACAAACAAAGCCGCCGCGCCCACTGCCGCAATCTCGGTCACGGTGCTGGCGCCAGCCCGACAGATCACCAGATCAGCCTCAGCAAAGGCCCGGGCCGTGTCCTCAATAAAGGGGGTGAGCTCAGCCTGCACCGCGGCAGCGGCATAGTTGGCGCGCAGGGCATCGATCTGCCGGCTGCCGCTTTGGTGCAGCACCTGCGGACGCTGCGCCGGCTCCAGCAGGGCGAGGGCGCGGGGCACGATGTCATTGAGGGCGCGCGCACCCAGGCTGCCGCCCAGCACCAGCAACTTGAGCACGCCGCTGCGCCCGACAAAGCGCTCGCTCGGCTCGGCCACCGACAAAAAAGCGCTGCGCAAGGGGTTGCCCACCCAGACGCCCCTGCTGAGCACCTGGGGAAAGGCACAAAAGATGCGGTCGGCCACCCCAGCCAACACACGGTTGGCCAGGCCGGCGACCGAGTTCTGCTCATGCAGCACCAAGGGCTTGCCCCACAGCACACCCATCATGCCGCCCGGAAAGCTGACAAAGCCGCCCAGCCCCACCAGCACATCGGGTTTGACTCGCCGCACCACTTGCAGGCTTTGCCAAAAAGCCCGCAACAGGCGCAGCGGCAGCAGGGCCATAGTCAGCCAGCCCTTGCCGCGCACGCCGGAAAAATCAATCGGCTCAAAGGAAAACCCCTGAGGCGGCACCAGTTCGCTCTCCATGCTGGCCTGCATGGCGGTGCCGCTCGCGCCCAGCCAGTGCACCCGCCAACCCCGTTCGCGCAGAGCCAGCGCCAGCGCCAGTCCGGGGAAGATATGCCCCCCGGTGCCCCCGGCCATGATGAGCGCGGTGCGCTGCGCTGGCGCGACTGCGGCGCTGCTCATAGGCGGCCCCCTTGCATGAGCTGGCGGTTCTCATGGTCAATGCGCAGCACCAGAGCGAGGGCGATCAGGTTGATCAAAATGGCGGAGCCGCCGTAGCTCATCAAAGGCAGGGTGAGGCCCTTGGTGGGCAGGGCTCCAAGGTTGACGCCAATGTTGATGAAGGCCTGGAAACCCAGCCAGATTCCCACTCCCTGCGCCACCAGGCCGGCAAACACGCGCTCCAGAGCGATCGACTGGCGCCCGATGTGCAGGATGCGTCGTGTCAGCCAAAAAAACAGGCCAATCACGCTGAGCACACCCACCAGGCCAAATTCTTCGCCAATCACCGCCAGCAGAAAATCGGTATGGGCCTCGGGCAGCCAGTGCAGCTTCTCGACGCTGCCACCCAGGCCAACGCCAAAAATCTCACCACGCCCGATGGCAATCAAGGAATGGGTCAGCTGGTAGCCTTTGGCCAAGGCGTTTTTCTCGCTCCAAGGATCCAGATAGGCAAAGATGCGTTCGCGCCGCCATTCGCTGGAGGCAATGATCAGCGCAAACACCACCACCAACAAGGCGGCGATCAAAAAGAACATGCGGGCATTGACACCGCCAAGAAACAAAATACCCATGGCGATGACAGCGATCACCAAAAAAGCGCCCATGTCGGGCTCTGCCAGCAGAAACACACCCACCAGCATCACTGCCGCAGCCATGGGCATGACATGGCGCAGGAAGCGTTCTTTCACATCCATCTTTCGCACCATGTAATCGGCCGCATAAACCAGCACCGCCAGCTTGGCCAACTCCGAGGGCTGAAAGCTCAGCGGGCCCAGCGAAATCCAGCGGCGCGCACCATACACCACCTTGCCCACAGAGGGCAGCAACACCAGCAGCAGCAGCAGCAGCGAGAACAAAAACAAACGCACCGCATATTTTTGCCACATCGCCACTGGCACCTGAAAGACCAGCAGGGCCGAAGCAAAGGCCAGGCCCAGCCACATCAGGTGGCGGGCCAGAAAATAGCCGTGGCTGTACTTGGCAAAGCGCGGGTTGTCAGGCATGGCCACCGAGGCCGAATAAACCATCACCAAACCCCACAAAATCAGGCTCAGCGCGACCCACACCAGGGTTTTGTCAATGCCCGCCAACAACGCACTTTGACGCTCGGCGCGGCCCCTGCCCGAGCGGCCCAGGCCCACCGGCAAGCCAGCATCTGCCGGACCGCGCAAGCGATCCAACCAGGCAGTGAGCCGGGATGCAACAAAAATCATGCTGTGGCCCCCACGCTTGCCACTGCGTGTGCTGCGCTGCCCCCCGGGGGGGCTAATCCACCTTGGGGCGGCCCGGCGGTGGGCTCCGTTGCCCCCACGCTTGCCACTGCGTGTGCTGCGCTGCCCCCCGGGGGGGCTAATCCACCTTGGGGCGGCCCGGCGGTGGATTCCGTTGCCCCCAAACTCGGCAAAGCGCCGGCGTTGGCGGCCAGGGCGTTGACGGCGGCTATGAACATGTCGCCGCGGTGCTGGTAGTTGTCAAACATGTCAAAGCTGGCGCAGGCGGGCGACATCAGCACCGCGTCGCCGGGGTGGGCCAGGGCAGCGGCCTGCCCTACCGCATCGGCCATGGAACTGGCCTCGACCAGGGGCACGCCGCAGCACAGCAGTGTGGCGCTGATGAGTCCGGCATCGCGGCCAATCAACACCACGGCGCGTGCATAGCGGGTCACCGGCTCGACCAATGGCGAAAAGTCCTGTCCCTTGCCCTCGCCGCCCAAAATAGCAACCAGGCGGCGCTCCAGGCCCAGGCCGTGCAAGGCCGCCGACGTGGCGCCTACATTGGTGCCTTTGCTGTCATCAAAAAACTCAACCCCGTTGATGTTGGCCACCGCCGCCACCCGGTGCGGCTCACCTCGGTATTCACGCAAACCATACAGCAGGGGTCCAAGCGCGCAGCGCACCGACTGGCACAGCGCCAGCGCAGCCAGCGCATTGAGGGCGTTGTGGCGGCCGCGGATGCGCAGGGCATCAGCCGGTATCAGGCGTTGCAGGTGCAGGGCCACAGTCTCACCCCGGCGCGGGCGCAGGCTGTCATCAGCCTCCATGGCGCGCACCAGCCAGGCCACACCATTCACCTCTTCAATACCGAAATCTCCAGGGCGCTGCGGCAAACCCGCGCCAAAGGTAATGTACGCCCGCTGTTGCGGACGCTGCAACTTGAGTCGGGTGGGCGCAGGCAGCATCGCCATCACCAGCGGGTCGTCGCGGTTGAGCAGCATCAGCGCCTGCTGGCCAAACACCCGGGCCTTGGCAGTGGCGTAGGTGGCCATGTTTTCATGCCAGTCGAGATGGTCTTGGCTGAGGTTGAGCACCACCGCCGCGCTGGGTTCGAAAGCAGCGCAGGCGTCGAGCTGAAAACTCGACAGCTCAAGCACCCAAACCTCGGGCAGGGCCGGCCGGTCAAGCCATTCGCGCAGGGTGTCGAGCAGGGTGGGGCCGATGTTGCCGGCCACCGCCACCCGCCGTGCGGACCGTTCGAGCAACTGCCCGGTGAGGGCCGTGACCGTAGTCTTGCCATTGGTGCCAGTCACGGCCAGCAGCTTGGGCGTATAGCTGCGCTCAACTTGCAAGTCGCGCAGCGCTTGCATGAACAAATCGAGCTCGCCGCCCAGGTACAGACCCTGTGCGCGGACCGCAGCGAGCAGCGGCGCAATGTTTGCAGGTGCCAGGCCAGGGCTGCGAAATACAGCCCCATACGGTGCGCCCTGTAGCAGCTCCGGGCCAAGCGGGCCAGCCAGACAACGGATGTGTGGCCACTGCGATTGCAAGAGCTGCAGCCCGGGCGGGCTCTCACGACTGTCGGCCACGGTGACCTTGGCACCCGCCAGCGCGCACCAGCGCGCCATGGCCAGGCCAGACATACCCAGGCCCAAAATCAGCACATATTGGTCTTGCAGGCGCAGCACGGCTTACCTCAGCTTCAAGGTAGATAGGCCAACCAGGCACAACAGCATGGTGATGATCCAGAAGCGCACCACCACCTGGGTCTCCTTCCAGCCGCTCTTCTCAAAATGGTGATGCAGCGGCGCCATCTTGAACAGGCGCCGTCCTTCGCCATACTTGCGCCGGGTGTACTTGAAGTAGCCCACCTGCAACATCACCGACAGGGCCTCGACAACAAAAATACCGCCCATGATGGCCAGCACAATCTCTTGGCGCACGATGACCGCAATCGTGCCGAGTGCACCGCCCAGGGCAAGTGCGCCCACGTCGCCCATGAAGACCTGCGCCGGGTGGGTGTTGAACCACAAAAAGGCCAGCCCGGCGCCGGCCATGGCGGCGCAAAAAATCAGCAACTCGCCCGAGCCCGGGATATGCGGAAAAAACAGGTATTTTGAGTAAACCGAGCTGCCTGTGACATAAGCAAACACGCCCAGCGCGGAGCCCACCATGACCACCGGCATGATGGCCAAGCCGTCTAGCCCGTCGGTGAGGTTGACCGCATTGCTAGATCCAACAATCACCAGATAGGTCATCAGCACAAACCCCCAGACGCCCAGGGGGTAGCTGATTTCCTTGAAGAAGGGCAGCAGCAGGCCGGCTTTGGGCGGCAGGTCCAGGGCAAAGCCCGATTGCACCCAGCGCAAAAACAGCTCGAGCACCCGCAGGTTGGAGTTCTCGGAAATACTGAACACCAGGTAGAGCGCGGCGACCAGGCCGATGAGCGACTGCCACAGGTATTTGTCACGGGAGCGCATGCCCTCGGGGTCCTTGTGCACCACCTTGCGCCAATCATCGAACCAGCCGACCGCGCCAAAGCCCAGGGTCACGGCCAGCACGATCCAGACAAAGCGGTTGCTCAGGTCGAACCACAGCAGTGTGGAGGTCGCGATACACAGCAAAATCAGCACCCCGCCCATGGTGGGCGTGCCGCTTTTGCTGAGGTGCTCGGCCACGCCGTAGCTGCGAATCGGCTGGCCGATTTTGAGCGCACCAAGGTAGCGGATCACATAGGGGCCGGCTGCCAAGCCCATCAGCAGGGCGGTCAGGGCGGCCATCACGGCCCGAAAGGTCAGGTACTGAAACACCCGAAAAAAACTGAACTCGGGCGAGACCGTCTGCAACCACTGGGCGAGACTTAAAAACATGGCCGGCTCCGGGTCTGGGGGTCAGGCCGCATGGGGCACCTCGCTGTCGCTGACCTGCGCGTCGATGAGCTCGAGCACCCGCTCCATCTTCATCGACCTGGCACCCTTGACCAACAGGCTGCCCAGGCCTGGCAAGGCCGCCAGCACGGCGTCTTGCAGACCGGCCATGTCGGCAAAATGGCGGCCGGCCCCAAAACTGCCAGCGCTGCTCGCAGACAGCGGGCCCAGGGTGAACAGGCCCTCAATGCCGTGTTGGCGGGCTAACTCACCGGCCTGCGCATGAAACTGCGCTCCCTGCTCACCCACCTCGCCCATGTCGCCCAGCACCAGCAGGCGTGGCGCGGGCAGGCTGGCGAGCAATTCGATCGCTGCCTGCACCGAGTCTGGGTTGGCGTTGTAGCTGTCGTCAACCAGCGTTATTTGGCGCCCTTGCCAGCGCAGCAGGCGCGCTTGTGAGCGCCCTTTCACGGCCCGGAAAGCGCCCAGTCCCTGGGCAATTGCAGGCAGGGGCACGCCCGCTGCCACGGCGCAAGCCACGGCAGCCAAGGAGTTGTCGACATTGTGGCGCCCGGCAATTTTCAGGCTGTAATGCAGGTAGCCAAGCGGGGTGGTCACCGCCACATCCCAGGCCGCACCAGACCAGTTGGCGCGGCTGCAGCCCACATCGACCCCAGGCTGGGCAGCATCACCAAAGCGCAGCATCTGGCGCGCACCGGCCAAGCTGGCCCACAGCGGCGCGAACGGGTCTTGCGCCGGGAACACCGCCACGCCATCTGTGGGCAGGGCAGTGATCACCGAGCCGTTTTCCTGGGCCACCGCGGCCACCGTGGCCATGAACTCCAGGTGCTCGCGCTGTGCGTTGTTGACCAGCGCCACTGTGGGGCGGGCCAAACCCGCCAGCAGGGCAATTTCCCCGGGATGGTTCATGCCCAGCTCGAGCACTGCGATCTCGTGCTGCGCGCGCAGGCGCAGCAAGCTCAGCGGCAGGCCGATGTCATTGTTCAAATTGCCCTGGGTGGCCAGACTGGCCTGGGGTTTCCACGCCTGCAAAATCGTGGCCAACATCTGGGTTACCGTGGTCTTGCCATTGCTGCCAGTCACAGCGATCAGCGGCAGGCTGAACTGCCGGCGCCAGCCGCTGGCGAGCTCGGCCAGCGCCAGGCGGGTGTCGGGCACCAGCAGGCCCGGCAGGCCTGCGGCAAGCAGCCGCTCGGCGGCGCCGAGCTCACACAACGCCGCCACCGCACCACGTGCCTGCGCCTGGGCTAAAAAATCATGCGCATCAAAGCGCTCGCCACGCAGGGGCACGAACAGGTCGCCAGCAGCCAGCGTGCGGGTATCGCTGTGTACCCTGTGCACAGCAGTGCTGCCAGCGCCGTGCAGCCGTGCACCGCTCAGCCAAGGCAGGCACTGGGCCAGCGTGCACATGCTGCTCATGCCTGCCCCTGCACGGAAGCGGTCTGGCGCGGCCGGGCCAAAAGCACCTGCTGCACGTCCGAGAAGGCCAGCCGTTGGCCGCCCACCTCTTGGTAGAGCTCATGGCCCTTGCCAGCAATCAGAACCACGTCATGGGCGCCGGCCGCGCCTAGCGCCTGGGCAATAGCCCGGGCCCGGTCGGGCTCCACCAGCAGCCGGCTGGGCTGGGACACACCCGCGGCGATCTGCGCGATGATGGCCTGGGGTGATTCGCTGCGCGGGTTGTCACTGGTGAGCAGCACCTGATCTGCATGCTGTTCGGCCATGGCGCCCATCAATGGGCGTTTGGCGCTGTCACGGTCGCCGCCGCAGCCAAACAGGCACCACAGCCGCCCGCCCCGCGCATCTGCCAGCCCACGCAGGGCCTGCAGGGCTTTGGCCAGCGCATCGGGCGTGTGCGCGTAGTCAACCACCGCCAGCGCCCCTGCGGCACTGTTCACCCGCTGCATGCGTCCGGGCACCGGGCTCAGGCTGGCGCAGACCGAAGCCACCTCGGCCAGCGGCACGCCCAGAGCCCGCATGGCGGCCATCACGCCCAGCAGGTTGGCCAGGTTGTAGTGGCCGATCAGGGCAGTCGCAACGCTGTGGCGCTGCTGCCCTTCGCAGACCACAAACTCCAGGCCGACAGCCCCCTGCTTGATGTCGCAGGCCTGAAGCCGCGCAGTCTGCTGGCAAGACACGGTCCACACATCAGGCACCCGCTGGGCCACCTCCAACGCCAGGCTGGCGCCGTGCGCATCGTCGATGTTGATCACTGCGCTGCTCAAGCCAGGCCAGCGAAACAGCGCAGCCTTGGCCTCCCAGTACTGGGTCATGCTGCCGTGGTAATCCAGGTGGTCTTGCGTGAAGTTGGTGAAGATGGCGCTGCGGATCTGGGTGCCAACCAGGCGCCCTTCGGCCAGACCGATGGACGAGGCTTCGATGGCGCAGGCCTGCAGACCGGCCTGGACAAATTGGCGAAAGCTCTGCTGCAGCAGCACCGCATCGGGTGTGGTCAGACCGCTTGGCTGCAAGGCCGAGCTGTCGCCCTCGGCCAGCGGTACCTGCCCGATGCCCAGGGTGCCGACCAGCCCACAGGGCATGGGCGGGTGCTTGAGGCAAGACAAGGCCTGGGCCAGCCACCAGGCGCTTGAGGTTTTGCCGTTGGTGCCCGTGATGGCCACCACGGCGAGCTGCGCTGAAGGGTTGTCAAAGTAGGCCGCTGCGAGTGGGCCACTGGCGGTTTTGAGCTGCTCGAAGCTTGCCACGCGTTCGTCGGCGAAGCCATAGGCTGCAACGCCGCTCTGCTCAACCAGACAGGCCGCAGCACCGCGCGCCAGCACCTCGCGCACATGGGAGCGGGCGTCACTCGCAGCGCCGGGCCAGGCCAGAAAACCGTCGCCTGCCCGCAAACGGCGGCTGTCGCTGCACAGCGTGCCAGGCACCCGGCTTCTCAACCAGCGGGCCGCCTCAACCAGGCTTGTGAATCTGCGCATCAAAAGCTCTCCGGCTCGGCCTTGGCCAGGATTTGGGGCTTGACATTCATGTCTGGCTGTATGCCCAGCAAACGCAGCGTCTGCTGCACCGTTTCACTGAACACCGGCGCTGCCACATCGCCGCCAAAGTAGCGCCCCGCACTGGGCTCGTCGATCATGACTGCCACCACGATACGGGGCTGGTCTATGGGTGCCAACCCAACAAAGAAGCCGCGGTATTTTTTATCGGCATAGCCGCGCCCCTCCACCTTGTGCGCAGTACCGGTCTTGCCACCCACGGAATAGCCCATGGCTTGCGCTTTGGGCGCGGTGCCACCAGGCAGGGTGACCAGGTGCAGCATGTGGCGAACTTCAATCGCATGGCCTGCCTCCAGCACCCGCACGCCGCCCAGCGTCTGGGGGGACTTGAGCATGGTCACCGGGACGAGTTCGCCATCGCGGCCAAACACGCTGTAGGCGTGGGCCAACTGAAACAGGCTGGTTGACAGGCCGTAGCCGTAGCTCATGGTGGCCTGCTCGATCGGCCGCCAGGTTTTGTAGGCGCGCAATTTACCGCTGACTGCGCCCGGGAAGGGCAGCTGGGGTTTTTGCCCGATTCCGACCTGCGTGAACATGGTCCACATGTCGCGCGGCTGCATTTGCATGGCCATCTTGACTGTGCCCACGTTGCTGGACTTCTGGATCACCTCGTTGACAGTCAGCACCCCGTGGGGATGGGCGTCGCTGATGGTTGCGCTGCCAATATTCAGGCGTCCGGGAGCGGTTTGTATCTGTGTCTCGGGCTTGACCAGGCCCTTCTCCAGCGCCAGTGCGATCACGAA
>BJGT01000048.1 GCA_014190675.1 Comamonadaceae bacterium
GCAGTGATTTGGTAAGAGCGCAGCCGGGCTGCCTGGTCAAACATTTGGCAGGTGATCATCAGTTCGTCGGCGGCAGTGCGCGCAATGAATTCGGCGAGTTGCCCTTGCACCGTGGCGGGGGCGCCGATGGCCGAGCAGGACAGCACGCTCTCCAGCATGGCGCCCATCTGTCCGTCAACCCTGGCTCGGTAGCCTGGCAGGGGCGGCGGCAGACGCCCGGGGCGACCACTGCGCAGGTTCACAAAGGCCTGCTGCATCGAGGTTGCAAGCAGTTCTGCCTGAGCATCGGTGTCGGCTGCAAATACATTGAAGCCCAGCATCACATAGGGCTTGGCCAGACGTGCCGAAGGTTTGAAATAGCTGCGGTAGATGTCGATCGCCTGCAGCATCGCTTGCGGTGCGAAATGCGATGCAAAGGCATAGGGCAGGCCGAGTGCGGCCGCCAACTGCGCGCCATACAGGCTCGAACCCAAAATCCAGATCGGGATGTCCAGCCCCTGACCGGGCACGGCTCGTACCGGGCCTTTGGGTTCAGCCGCAAAATAATCCATCAGCTCCAGCACATCCTGCGGGAACTCGTCCGAATCTGAGGCCAGGTTGCGGCGTAGTGCCCGCGCGGTGGTCTGGTCCGAGCCGGGCGCCCGGCCCAGCCCGAGGTCGATGCGTCCTGGGTAGAGCGACTCTAGCGTGCCAAACTGCTCGGCAATCACCAGCGGCGAATGGTTGGGCAGCATGATGCCCCCTGCACCCACGCGGATGCTGTGCGTGCCAGCTGCCACATGAGCCAGCAGGACTGCGGTGGCAGCGCTTGCAATGCCGGGCATGCCATGGTGCTCGGCGAGCCAGTAGCGCCGGTAGCCCAGCGCTTCGGCATGGCGCGCCAACGCCAGGCTGCTGCGAAACGATTGGCCGGCGTTGCCGCCTTGCACAATCGGCGAGAGGTCAAGCACTGAGATCTGTGTCATAGGCCCCCATGGTAGGCGATCTGGCCTCACAGCGCCCAACGCCTGTTTGTAATTGCCTTGTTGGTTGTCCATAGCCCAAGCCATGGACGCCTCAGTTAGGACCAACCTGCCTCGTCACTGCAGCCACCTGCACGCCAAGCCCTCATGGACAATCCCGGCTTAACGTTGATGGTGCGCTTGCCCATGCTGTTGCCAAGCCAAAATCATTTTCGCTTCCTTCACTCAGCCGACACAACATGAATCAATTCACGAACAAGCCATCCGATAACAACTCGAAAAGCGTTTTCATCACTGGCGCATCATCTGGGCTGGGGCGGCAGATGGCGATTGAATTTGCCCGCCGCGGCTACCAACTGGCCCTGTCTGCACGCCGCCTCGATGTCTTGGAGGCCCTGCGCCCGAGCTTGCAACAGGCGGGCGCTGGCCAAGTGCATATTGCTGAGCTTGACGTGCGTGATGTCGCCGAGGTGGCACGTGTGTTCGGTGAGGCATGCACGGCGCTGGGCCGCATCGACATCGTGGTGGCTAACGCTGGTGTTGGCAACCACGGGCGTATCGGTCAGTTGCCCTTTGAGCGGGTGCGCGACACGGTAGACACCAATGTGATCGGGCTAATGGCCACGGTAGACGCTGCCATGCGTTATTTTCGGACTCAGGGGCGCGGGCATCTGGTGGGAATCAGCTCGGTGGCGGCGTTTCGCGGTCTGCCGGGCGGCGGCGTGTATGGCGCCAGCAAGGCGGCGGTCACCAACTATCTTGAGGCCCTGCGCGCAGAAGTGCGGGGCAGCGCCATCCTGGTCACGACTTTGTCGCCGGGGTTTATCGACACCCCGATCAACCAAGCTGCCAAAAGCCGACCTTTTGTCATTCCGGTAGAACGAGGCGGTCGCCTGTTGGTTGATCTGATCGAGCGCCGGGTGCAAACCGCAACCGTGCCCGCCTGGCCTTGGGCGCTGGTGGCGCGGCTGCTGCCCATGCTGCCAGCGGCCATCTTGGCGCGCATTCGGTGAGTCAGCCCATGCGGCAGCCGGTGTTGTTGGCGGGTGCCGGCATTGGCGGCCTGGCTGCTGCTCTGGCCTGTGCCCGCGTCGGGGTGCCAGTGCAGCTGTTTGAGCGCAGTCCAACCCTCGCCGAAATGGGTGCGGGTATTCAGCTTGGGCCTAATGTGACGCGCTTGCTGGAGGGTTGGGGCCTGCAGACCGCTCTGCAGGCAGTGGCTGCCTACCCAGAAAACCTGCTCATTCGCAGTGCCGAAAGCGGCACTCTGCTGGGCCGACTGCGTTTGGGCGAGCAGGCGCTGGTCCGTTATGGCGCGCCCTATGCCACGGTGCATCGGGCCGACCTGCAGGCGCTGCTGTTACAGGCGGTACAGGCCTGCGGCAGTGCGCAGCTGCAACTGGGGCAGGCCATCACCGGCTTTGATCAGGATGCAGCGCGTGCCTGCCTGCACCATGCTGACGGCCACCAGACCCAGGGGGCCCTGCTGGTCGGTGCGGACGGTTTGTCCAGCCGGGTGCGCCAGCAGCTGCTGGGCGACGGCCCGCCGCAACCGACCAGGCACCTTGCTTACCGCGCGCTCCTGCCCCAGGCGGCGCTGCCGGCAGCCCTGCGCTGCCAGGACGTGGTAGTTTGGCTTGGTGTTGGCCTGCATGTGGTGCAGTACCCGGTGCGCGGTGGCGACTGGCTCAATGTGGTGGCCTTGGTCGAGAGCCGGTTTGAAGACTCGAAAACCGGTGACCGCTCGGGCTGGGACCACGCGGCGACCGGTGCTGACCTGCTGCGAGAGCTGGAAGGCGAGACACCCGAGCTGTTGGCGCTCTTGCAGGCCATGGATGGCTGGCGCCTGTGGCACCTGCAAATCCGCCAAACCATCAGCAGCGCCGCCCAGATGGCGCAGGGTCGCGTGGCACTGCTGGGCGACGCCGCCCACCCCATGCTGCCGTATCTGGCCCAGGGCGCCGGCATGGCCATCGAGGACGCCCAGGCGCTGGGCCAGGCACTTGCGCAGGGCGGCGCCACACCCGCTGCGTTGGCCCATTACGCGCAGGCTCGCTGGCAACGCAACGCCCGGGTTCAAAGGCGTGCCCTGCGCAACGGCCGGATTTTTCACGCCAGCGGCCCGACCCGCTGGGGCCGGGACCTGGCGATGCGGGCGCTGGGCGAGCGCCTGCTCGATATGCCCTGGCTCTATGGTGGACCCTGAACGCTGGGCCGTTGTTGGCAAGCTGCAGGGGCCGACTGGATGCCGCCGCTCGTGTCCCCCGCCCTGCGGGTAGCAGGGGGCCTTGGTTGGCGAGCTGCAGGGGCCGACGGCGTGTCGCTGCTCGTGTCCCTCCGCCCTGCGGGCTCCTTCCTTAACCTCGCTGCGACACGCCATCGGCCCCTGCAGCAGGCGAGGGGTTGGCGGACCGACTGCGCACCGACCACCGTGCCAGATCAGGGCGGTGTGGCGTTCGGCGCAGCGGCATGAAGGGCGGGGGACAGCGGGCGGGGGACAGCCGCGGAGCCGAATGCCACGCCGCCCTGATCCCACACAGCGCTGCCGCAAGTGAAATTTGAAACTGCCTGGTTCCGCGCCTACGCGAGTACGACGGAGCGAGAAGGCCCTGGGTTTACAAGCTGGTTCGCAGTGTCCAGATTTCCGGGAACAGCACCACGTCGAGCATCTTGCGCAGGTAGCTCACACCGCCGGTGCCGCCGGTGCCCCGCTTGAAGCCGATCACCCGCTCTACCGTGGTGACATGGCGAAAGCGCCAGAGGCGGAAGGCGTCTTCCAGGTCGGTCAGTTCTTCGCCCAGCTGGTAGAGGTCCCAGTGCGCGCGCGGGCTGCGGTACACCACCAGCCAAGCGGCTTCCACCCCCGGGTTGGCGGCGTAGGGCTGGGTCCAGTTCCGCTCAGTGTGGCTTTCGGGTAGGGCCAGGCCCCGTCGCGCCAGCAAGCGCAAGGCCTGGTCGTACAGCGAAGGTGCCTCGTAGGCGGCCTGCACCTGCGCCAGAAGGTCGGCCCGGTGTGCGTGCGGCTTGAGCATAGCCGCGTTCTTGTTGCCCAGCGCAAACTCGATGCAGCGGTATTGCGCGCTCTGGAAACCGCTGGAGCTGGCCAGGTAGGGCCGAATGGCGCTGTACTCGGGCGGGGTCATGGTGGCCAGCACGTCCCAGGCGTGCACCAACTGCTCCATGATCTTGCTCACCCGGGCCAGCATCTTGAAAGCGCTACCCAAATCGTCGGCCGCCACACAGGCCATCGCGCCCTGCAACTCATGCAGCATCAGCTTCATCCAAAGCTCGCTGGTCTGGTGCTGGATGATGAACAGCATCTCGTTGTGGTCTGGCGACCGGGGATGCTGGGCGCCCAGAATCTGGTCCAGGTGCAGGTAGTCGCTATAGCTCATGGCGCGGCTGAAGTCGAGCTGAGCCCGTTCGGTTGCCACAATTTGTTCTGGCGTGCTCGAAGCGGGGCTCTGCGGTGCGCTCATGTCAGGTCACGGCCTGCTGTCGGTTGAATTCGGGGCGCTGCCACTCGCCGCTGGCCAGTACCTGGCGCAGATGCTCCACCGCCTGCCACACGTCGGCAAAACCAGTGTAGAGCGGCGTCAGGCCAAAGCGCAGGATGTCTGGGTGACGGCCGCCGTCGCCGGCCCGGAAGTCGCCAATCACGCCACGCGCAATCATCGCCTGCATGATGGCGTAAGCTCCGTCGGCGCGCGCCAGGCAGACTTGCGAGCCGCGTTTCGAGTGCTCAAGCGGCGTCACCAGCGTCAAACCCTGCCCGGCGCAGCGCTGCGCGACCAGGTCGATGAACAGGTCTGACAAGGCCAGCGATTTCTGGCGCAGTGCCGCCATGCCGCCCAGCGGCTCGGCAGCGCTGAAGGTGTCCAGGCCGCAGGCCAGCGCCGCCAGGCTCAGGATCGGCTGCGTGCCGCAGAGGTAGCGGCCGATGCCGGGGGCGGGTTTGTAGTCGGGCGTGAAGGCAAAAGGCGCTGCATGGCCCCACCAGCCGGCCAGGGGTTGCCAAAAACGCTCGGCGTGCTGCGGGTGAACCCAAACAAAAGCTGGCGCGCCGGGCCCGCCGTTGAGGTACTTGTATCCGCAGCCCACTGCAAAGTCTGCACCGGCCGCTGTCAGGTCCACCGGCAGCGCGCCGGCGCTATGCGCCAGGTCCCACACGGTGAGCACGCCGGCCCGGTGCGCCGCCGCAGTCAGGGCGGCCATGTCGTGCATGGCACCGGTGCGGTAGTTGACATGGGTCAGCAGCAATATTGCCACGTCATGTGCTGACTCGGGCGCCAAAGCGGCCTGCAGTTCGTCAGCCTCCAGCAGGGTCAGCGTGCCGCCGTGCTGTTTGCACAGGCCTTCGGCAATGTACAGGTCGGTCGGGAAATTACTTCGCTCAGATATGACCCTAAGCCTTGTCGGATGGTCGTGTCTGCCGATCAAAAGTGCAGCGCTGAGCACCTTGTAGAGGTTGATCGAGGTGCTGTCGGTAGCCACCACCTCGGCCGGTCCGGCGCCGATCAGGCCGGCGATGCGGTCGCCCAGGCGCTGCGGCATGTCGAACCAGCCGGCCTTGTTCCAGGAGCGGATCAGGCCCTGGCCCCATTCCTCGCTCACCACCTGCGCCACCCGCGCGGCGGTAGCGCGCGGCAGCACGCCGAGCGAGTTGCCGTCGAGGTAAATCAACCCGGGCGGCAGTTCAAACTGCTCGCGCAAGCTGCGCAGCGGATCCTGTTGGTCGAGTTGTTGGCTGTGTTCAAGGGTGGTCATGGGAGGTCTCGCAGAATGGCCCGCACCGGCGACGCGTCGGCGAGCATGAGTTTGAGGGGCAGGGCGATCAGCTCGTAATCACCCTCGGGGATGTCGTCCAACACCAGGTTTTCCAGCACGCGCAGGCCGCGTTGGCGGATCACTTGGTGGCTGGGCAGGGCTTTGCTGTCAGCGGGATCGATGCTGGCGCTGTCAATGCCCACCAGCAGCACACCCAGATCGGCCAATCGTTCCAGGGTCTCTGGGGCAAAGGCGCTCAAATTCGGATCCCAAGCTTCGGCAGGCATGCGCTGGTAGGTGCGCACCAGCAGCCGCGGCGGCAAATCGCTGAGCGCGTGGGCCAGATGGTGCCACTCGATCAGCCGGCCGGGTGCGATGGCGTGGATCACCCGGCAGGGCCCCAGGTAGGGCAGCAGATCAAGCGCACCCACGGCTACACCGGCCGGGTCATAGTGGAGTGGCGCATCGGCATGGGCGCCGATGTGGGGCGACAGGGTCAGGGCGCTGACATTGACCGGGCAACCTGGCGCCAGGGTGGCGCTCCAGTGCTGCTGGTAGGCGGTGTCGCCCGGAAACACCGGGCTGGCCGGGCCCACGGGCGGCGAAATGTCGTAGATGCGAGACATGGTTCGCCGGATTCTGTACCGCAGCGGCTTGGCGTGGTGTCGGAAAATCCCAACGCTTTAGGAAAATACTTCAGTCTGGAAGCCTGTGTGCCGGTCAACCCTGCACAGGAGGCCGCACTCTACAAGCGGCCGAGCAGCAAAAACTCCATCAAAGCCTTTTGCACATGCAGGCGGTTTTCGGCCTCGTCCCAGACCACGCTCTGCGGCCCGTCGATCACCTCGGCCTGTACCTCCTCGCCGCGATGCGCCGGCAAGCAGTGCATGAACAGGGCATCGGGCCGGGCGGCGCGCATCATCTCGTCGTCTACGCACCAGCGGGCAAAGGCCAGCTTGCGCGCCTCGTTCTCGGCCTCGTAGCCCATGCTGGTCCAGACGTCGGTGGTGACCAGGTCGGCACCGGCGCAGGCCTGCAAGGGATCACTGAAGACCTGGTAGCTTTCGGCCGAGCGCAGCCCGGCTACCGATTGGTCGACCTCGTAGCCGCCCGGTGTGCTGACATGCACCCTAAAGCCCAAAATCTCGCTGGCCTGCAGCCAGGTGTTGGCCATGTTGTTGCCGTCTCCCACCCAGGCCACCGTCTTGCCTTGGATCGAGCCCCGGTGCTCGATGAACGTGAAGATGTCGGCCAGGATCTGGCAGGGGTGAAATTCATTGGTCAGGCCGTTGATCACCGGCACCCGCGAGTGGCTGGCAAAGCACTCGATCTTGGTCTGCTCGTACGTGCGGATCATCACCAGGTCCACCATGCGGCTGATGACGCGGGCGCTGTCTTCGATCGGTTCGGCACGGCCGAGCTGGCTGTCGCCGGTGGTCAGATGCACCACGCTGCCGCCCAACTGGTACATACCCGCTTCAAAGCTCACCCGGGTGCGGGTGGACGCCTTTTCGAAGATCATGGCCAGCGTGCGGTCGGCCAGTGGCTGGTGCCGCTCATAGGCCTTGAACTTCTTCTTAATCAGCGCGGCACGCTCAAACAGGTAGCCGTAGTCCTCGGCACTGAGGTCACTGAACTGCAGGTAGTGTTTCATGGCTCTGCCGCCAGCAGCTTTTTCACCAGGGGGCACAGGATGGCCACCACCTCATCGGCCTCGGCGGTGCTCATGATCAGCGGCGGCACCAGGCGGATCACGCTGTCGGCCGTGACGCTGATCAGCAGACCCTGCTCAACGCATTGCTGCATCAGGCCTGGGCAGGGTTTGGCCAGGTCGATGCCCAGCATCAGCCCCAGGCCACGAATTTCTTTCACGCCACCGTTGGCCAGTTCAGCCGCCAGCGCCTGTCGCAAGCCCGCCACCAAATGGGCGCCGACCCGGCTTGCGTTGCCCAGCAGGTCATCTTCTTCCATGATGCGAATGGTTTCCAGGCCGGCACGCATGGCCAGCGGGTTGCCGCCAAAGGTGGTTCCGTGGTTACCGGTCTTGAAAATATGGGCCGCTTTTGGCCCGGCCACCACCGCGCCCACCGGCACGCCCGAGCCCAGGCCCTTGGCCAGCGGCATCACATCGGGCAGTATGCCGGCCCACTGGTGGGCAAACCACTTGCCGGTGCGGCCCATGCCGCACTGAACCTCGTCAATCATCAGCAGCCAGTCGCGCTGATCGCACAGGGCGCGCACCTGGCGCAGGTAATCCATGTGCATGGGATTGACACCGCCTTCGCCTTGAATCGCCTCCATAAACACGGCCACCAGGTTCGGATTGCCGGCTGTGGCCGCTTCCAGGCTTGCGATGTCGTTGAGTGGCACCCGGATGAAACCCTCCACGAGCGGGCCAAAACCGGCCTGCACCTTGACATTGCCAGTGGCACTCAGGGTGGCGATCGAGCGGCCATGAAAGGCTTTCTCGTACACCACAATCTCGGGCCGCTCAATGCCTTTGTCATGGCCGAACTTGCGCGCCAGTTTCAGGGCTGCTTCATTGGCCTCCAGGCCGGTGGAGCAGAAAAAAACATTGTTCAGGCCCGAGATCTCCACCAGTTTCTTGGCCAGTGCCTCTTGGTGCGGTATATGGTAGTAGTTGGAGGTGTGGATCAGCTGGGTCAGTTGGTCCTGCAGCGCGGGCACCAGCTTGGGGTGGTTGTGGCCCAGTGTGTTGACGGCAATGCCGCCGAGCGCATCGAGGTACTCTTTGCCGTTGACATCCCAGACGCGGCAGCCCTGACCGTGCGACAGAGCAATTGGCAGGCGGCCATAGGTTGGCATCACATGGGGGGAAGAGGCCTCTGGCATCTGGGCGGCGGCGTTCATGGTCTTGGGCTCCGGGCAGGTCTGTCTAAAAACAAAGCGGCCCAAACTTGGGTTGGGCCGCCGGAGAGCAATTTTAGAGCCAATGCCGGGGTTCTTTGCGCCGCGGCAAATCGACCGGTGGCATGGCCAGAGCAGGGCGCGGCGCTGCGACTTGGCCTGATCTATTGAGCCCAGTCCCAGCGGGCTGAAGGTAGAATTGTTGTGCGCTGCAACATGGCCCCCTTGACCTGGTAGCAGGCTCTCCAATGCTCCCCAACCCTGCCAAAACAGTCGTCATCCTCGGCCTCACAAAGCAGGGCAAAACCTTTCGCCCGAGTGACTGGGCCGAGCGCCTGGCCGGCGTGATGAGCCAATTCCGTCCCGGCGGCACCCAGCCGGGCAGCCATTTAGGCTACTCGCCCTGGTGCACCCCAGGCGCTGTGGAAGGTGTGAGTTGCGTGGTACTGCACCAAGACCTGCGCGAGCACGATGTCATGGCCTGGGATTTCTGCATCAACTTCGGGCGCGACAACGACTTGCAATTAACCGATTGCCGGCCCGAACCAGGCGGCTGAGCCTCGGACGCCCTGCGCTGGGGTTCGTGGAACTTACGTACACAGGGCTTTCTCTGCAGCGGGCCTCGCTGCTACTGCCGGATGCAGACTTGATTTCTGCGCGCGGCGCCCACAAAAAAGCCGTCTTGCGACGGCTTTTTGCTTTTGCTGACAGCGCACCCGGTTCAAACGGCGAATTCCCGTTCAGGGGAATTCGGGCGAAGCGCCTGGGTTCAGGCGGCTTGGGTGGCCAGGGTTTTCACCTTGGTCGACAGGCGGCTCTTGTCGCGAGCGGCCTTGTTTTTATGGAAGATGCCCTTGTCGGCCACAGTGTCGACCACCGCCTGCATCTTGCCAAAGGCTTCGGTCGCCTTGGTTTTGTCGCCAGCCAGCACGGCTTTCTCAACATTTTTGACCGCGGTGCGGTACTGTGAGCGCAGCGAGGTGTTGGCAGCGTTGATCTTGATATCCTGACGCACGCGCTTGCGGCCCGACGCCAGGCGCGGGTTCTTTTTCTTGGGTTTTCCAGATGCCATATAAGTAGTTCCTTGTGTCTGAGGATGATGCCAGCAAAGCCCGCCAGTGTATCAGGGCGACTCGTAGCCCAGACTGACCTGAGCGCGCCGTTCGGGCCCCGGACTACACTGATCGGGTGAATCTTTTCAAATCTGCGTCCACCGTCTCCGTGCTGACCCTGGCCTCGCGCATCACCGGCCTGGCGCGCGAGTTGCTGATGGCTTCGATGTTTGGCGCCAGTGCCATGACCGACGCCTTCAATGTCGCCTTTCGCATCCCCAATCTGTTTCGCCGGCTGTTTGCAGAAGGCGCTTTCAGCCAGGCCTTTGTGCCGGTGCTGGCGGCGAGCAAGCAGCAGCAGGGTGATGCTGCCACCCAGTTGCTGGTCGACCGGGTTGCCACTGTCCTGGCCTGGGTGCTGGCCCTGACCTGTTTGCTCGGGGTGTTGGCGGCGCCGCTGCTGGTCTGGGCTATGGCCAGTGGCCTGCACCAGCAGCCCGGGAGTTTTGAGGCCGCAGTCATCATGACCCGCTGGATGTTCCCCTACATTGCCTTCATGTCGATGGTCGCTTTGGCGGCTGGCGTGCTCAACACCTGGAAGCGCTTTGCCCTGCCCGCTGCCACCCCGGTGCTGCTGAACCTGGCCATGATTGCCGCCATGGTCTGGGGTTCGCCCTGGTTTGCCGGCCAGGGGCTGGAGCCAATCTATGCGCTGGCGCTGGGTGTCATGCTTGGCGGAGTGCTCCAACTCGCAGCGCAGGCCTGGGGTCTGCGCCGACTCGGACTGCTGCCTCGGATTGGCCTGGGCTGGTCTGCGCTGCGCCAGGCCTGGGCTGATTCGTCCACCCAGCGCATCCTCAAATTGATGGTGCCGGCCTTGCTGGGGGTGAGCGTGGCGCAGATTTCTTTGCTCATCAACACCCAGATTGCCTCGCACCTCACGCCTGGCAGTGTCAGCTGGCTGAGCTATGCCGACCGGCTGATGGAGTTCCCCACCGCGCTGCTGGGCGTGGCCCTGGGCGTGGTGCTGACCCCGCAACTGGCCGCCGCCCGCGCTGAGCAAGACAGCCGGCAGTATGCTGCCCTGATCGACTGGGGTCTGCGCTGGGTGCTGCTGCTGGCGGCTCCCTGTGCGGTAGCCCTGCTGACCTTCGCCAAGCCCTTGGTGTCAGTGCTCTACCACTACGGCGCCTTCACTGAGCGCGATGTGCTGCAAACCACCAGCGCCCTGATGGGCTACGGCGTTGGTTTGGTCGGTCTGGTGGCGATCAAAGTGCTGGCGCCGGGTTTTTATGCCAGCCAAGACATTCGCACCCCGGTCAAAATTGCGGTGGCGGTGCTGGTCATCACGCAGCTCCTCAATATCGTCTTGGTGCCGATGTTGCAGCACGCCGGGCTGGCCTTGGCCATTGGACTGGGGGCCTGTATCAATGCCCTGTGGCTGCTGTTTGGGCTGATGCGCCGGGGCAGCTACCGGCCCGAGCCTGGCTGGGGCCTGTTTGCCTTGCGGGTTGGTGTGGCCTGCGGGCTGCTGGCTGCCTTTTTGTTGAGTCTGGCTAACAGCCTGGACTGGACCGCCCTGCAGGCCCAGGGTTTCAAACGGCTCGGGCTCATGGCCTTGGTGCTGCTGGCGTCGGGCACGATGTATCTTGTCACAGTCCGGCTGCTGGGCCTCAACCTGCGGCAGCTGCTGCAGCGCTGAGACCGGGCCTCAACCCAGCGAGCCCGCTCAACTGGGGCCTTGCCCCCGTATAAACCCTGATGCCAACCCGGTTGACGCCGCTGCCGAGTGCCAGTACAAACTCGCATGCGAATGAATTTTCAAGTTCCCACGCCGCTGGCCTATTTTCAGACCCTGGTCGGCAGCGACGAAAGCTTCCCACTCCTCGAAGCTGCGGCCTCTTTGGTGCAAGACGAACACCCAGAGACCGATATTGCCCAGGTGCTTGCCGATGTAGACCAATTGCTCGCCCGCCTCAAACGTCGGGTCGCCCGCGATGCCCCCGCATTGCAGCGCCTGCGCGCCCTGAACCAGTTTTTTTACCAAGACCTGGGCTTTGGCGCCAACTTCAACAATTACTACGACCCCGACAACAGCTTTCTGAGCACGGTGATGCGCACCCGCAGGGGCATCCCGATTTCCCTGGCCGTGATCTGGCTCGAACTCGCCACCGGGCTGGGCTTGAAAGCCCATGGCGTGGCTTTTCCGGGGCATTTCATGGTCAAAATTGGTCTGCCCAAGGGCCAGGTGGTGATCGACCCGGTGTCGGGCCAATCGCTCAGCCGGGAAGACCTCACTGAGCGCCTAGAGCCCTACCGGCGCCGCAATGGGGCGCTGACTGACGACGAGGCGCCCATCGGCCTTTATTTGCAATCCGCACCGGCCCGCGATATCTTGGCCCGCATGCTGCGCAACCTCAAAGAAATTCACCGGACCCAGGAAGACTGGGCCCGCCTCATCGCTGTGCAAGACCGCTTAGTGGCCCTGTTGCCCGAGGCCTGGGGTGAATACCGTGACCGCGGCTTGGCGCAGGCTGAGCTAGGCGAGACCGCGCTGGCCCTGGCCGATCTTGAGGTTTATCTTTCTCGCGCCGAGGATGGCCTGGACATCGATCCGATTGCCGAGCGGGTGTTGCGGTTTCGCCGTGTCATCAGCGGCTCGGGTGGTAACTGGCAGGCCTAAGTGAGGCGCAGAGATCTCTAAGCGCGCAAACGCGCCCTTCCACGTTTTTACAGGCTGGTCCTGCTCAAGCCAGCATCACCACTTGGGCCTGGGCTTGTGCTCGGCTGGCAATTACGCCAATCGTATAGACCTGCTCACCGCCGGCCCGCAGCGTCTCGGCGCAGGCCTGTGCCTGCTCTGGGGCCAACACCAGCACCATGCCAATACCGTTGTTGAAGGTGCGGTTCATCTCATGATCGTCGATGGCCGCCGTGGTTTGCAGCCAGGCAAACAACTCGCTTTGCGGCCAACTGCCCTTGACCAGGTGCGCAGCCAGACCGTCGGGCAGCACGCGCGGAATGTTCTCTAGCAGGCCGCCGCCGGTGATGTGCGCCAGTGCTTTGATCGGGTGCGCCGCCAAGGCCGCCAGCACGCTCTTAACGTACAGCCGGGTCGGCGCCATCACCGCTTGGCGGAAAGGCTGCCCGTCCAGCGTGGCCGGCAGCGAGTCGCCGGCCCGCTCAATGCATTTACGCACCAGGCTGAAGCCGTTGGAGTGCACGCCGCTGGACCCCAGGCCCAGCACCACATCACCGGGCTGGACGTCCTGCCCAGTCAGAATCTTCGACTTCTCGACCACGCCCACCGCAAAACCGGCCAGGTCGTACTCGCCCACCGGGTACATGCCCGGCATTTCGGCGGTTTCGCCACCAATCAGTGCGCAGCCCGACAGTTCGCATCCACGGGCAATGCCGCCTACCACGGCTGTGGCAGTGTCGAGGTCGAGCTTGCCGCAGGCGAAGTAGTCCAGAAAAAACAGCGGTTCTGCCCCCTGCACCAGCACATCATTCACGCTCATGGCCACCAGGTCAATGCCCACCGTGTCGTGCATGCCCCATTCAAAGGCGAGCTTGAGCTTGGTGCCCACGCCATCGGTGCCGCTCACCAGCACCGGCTCGCGGTAGCGCTTGGGCACTTCAAATAAGGCGCCAAAGCCGCCGATCCCGGCCAGCACGCCTTCCCGCATGGTCTTGCGGGCCAAGGGTTTGATGCGCTCGACCAGCGCGTCACCGGCGTCGATGTCGACACCTGCGTCCTTGTACGACAGGGGAGGGGGGCTCTGCGGCTTCGTCATGGCGGTTGGCTGAGGGGGTAGGTGCGTGGGGCGGGCGTGGTGGCCGGGCGTGCCGTACCGCTTAGACAGGTGGCGGCCCGATAGAATCAAAGCAGATTTTACGGGTTCAACCACGCCCCCCTTCACCCCACCCTGCACGATGACTTTCACCCAGACACAAAAACGCGCCGCCGCCTGGGCCGGTATTTTTCTGGCACTGGTATTGCCGCTGTGGTTGCTGGCGCCGGTGCTCACCCCCTTTGTGGTGGCTGCAGTGCTGGCCTATGCGCTCACGCCGCTGGTTGATTGGCTTGACCGGGTCGGCGGCGGCCGGCTGCCCCGGCTGCTGGCCGTGGTGCTGGTCGAGGTGCTGGTCATTGTGGTCGTGCTGAGCATGGTTTTGCTGATCGTGCCCATCGTCAGCAAAGAGCTGCCTTTGTTGCGCGAGCAGGTGCCGGTGCTGCTGGAGCGCATCAACAGCACGCTCAAGCCAGCCCTGGCCCAGGCCGGCATTGGCTTTGCCCTGGACGTGGCAAGTATCAAGGCCTATCTGCTGGACTACCTCAACGGCAACTACGAAGACGCCCTGCGCTCGCTGCTGGCCTCGGTCAAGCTTGGCGGTAGTTTTGCTTTTGCGCTGATCGGCAATGCTGTGCTGGTGCCAGTGGCCCTGTTTTATCTTTTGATGGACTGGCACCGCTTTGTCGCCCGGGCCCTGGAGTTTGTGCCGCCGCGCCTGCGCTCAAGCGTGGACAGTTTCACCCAAGAGGCCGATGCCGTGCTTGGCCAGTACCTGCGCGGTCAGTTGTTGGTGATGCTGCTGCTGGCGATTTTCTACAGTGCGGGCCTGGCCCTGTTCGGGCTGGACCTGGCCCTGCCGATCGGCGTCTTCACCGGCTTGGCGATTTTTGTGCCCTACCTGGGTTTCGGTCTGGGCTTGATCCTTGCCACACTGGCTGGCCTGCTGGAGTTTGCCAGCACCTCCGGGCCGTCCTATGCCTTTTTGATGATTGCCGTGGTGTTTGGCCTGGGGCAATTGATCGAAAGCCTGTTTCTCACCCCCCGGTTGGTGGGCGAGCGCATTGGGCTGCACCCGCTGGCTGTTATTTTTGCGTTGCTGGCTTTTGGACAGCTGTTCGGCTTTGTGGGTGTCCTGATTGCCCTGCCGGCCAGTGCAGTGCTGCTGGTGGGCATGCGGCGCGCCCGGGCGGCTTATTTGTCCAGCAGGCTCTACCAGGCCTGAGCTCAGGATGCAGCAGATTGCGCTCGACATTGGACTGGCCAGTGGCCCCACCCTGGAGAATTTTTTTGTCGGCTCCAACCAGGCGGTGTTGCAGCATTTGCGGCTGTGGGTGGACCAGCACAACAGCCACAGCAACTGCTCGTCAGTGCCAACCTACCTGTGGGGCGACAGCGGCAGCGGCAAAACCCATTTGCTCAAGGCGGTTCAACAGGCGCTGCGTGACGCTGGCGCCAGCGTCGGCTGGCTGGATCCCGCGGTGCAGGCACTGCCAGCTTTCAATGAGCAATGGGCGGTGCTGCTGCTTGATGATGTGCACATGTACACGCCGGTGCAGCAGCAGACTGCATTCAATTGGTTTGTCAACGCCCAAACCCACCAGCGCGGCCTGCTGGCGGCGGGCGCACTGCCCCCGGCGGAGCTGCCCCTGCGCGACGACCTGCGCACCCGGCTCGGCTGGGGCCACCTGTTTGGCCTGCAGACCCTGAGCGACCTCGAGCGGCGCGGCGTGCTGCGCCAGGTGGCGGATGCCCGTGGCCTGTTCCTCAGCGATGAGGTCATGGCATTTATGCAAACCCGTTTTGCGCGTGACCTGGGCAGCCTGATGGCCCTGCTCGATCGTCTGGACAGCTATTCGCTGCAGACCAAGCGGGCCGCCACCATTCCCCTGATCAAAGACATGATGGACGAGTCCTGAGCCTGTGAAACTTGTCCTGTTTGACCTGGACCACACCCTGCTGCCGATCGACTCCGATCACGCCTGGGGCGTTTTCACCACCACCCTGGGCTGGACCGATCCGGTGGATTTTCAGCGGCGCAATGACGCCTTCTATCGCCAGTACCAGGCGGGAAGTCTCAACCTGGCCGACTATGTGCGGTTTGCCACCGAAGCACTCAAACGCCAGGGTGCCGCCAAGTCTGCAGCAGCCCATCAGCAGTTCATGCACACCGTGATCGAGCCGGCCATCCGACCCGAGGCACTCGAATTGGTACGCTCGCACCAGCAGGCCGGCGACTTGGTGGTGATCGTTACCGCCACCAACGAGTTTGTCACCCGGCCCATTGCACAGCGTTTTGGCGTGGCCGAGCTGATTGCGGTTGAACTCGAGCGCGACACCAGCGCAGGGGGCAGCGGCTGGTTCACCGGCGAAATCGCCGGTGTGCCCTCAGCCCGCGAGGGCAAGGTAACCCGGGTAGCCCAGTGGTTGCAACACCGCGCGCTGGGCTGGCAGGATGTGCAGAGCACCTTCTACACCGACTCCATCAACGACCTCAGCCTGATGGAGACTGTGCACCACCCGGTTGCCACCAACCCCGACGCCCCCCTGCGCGCCATTGCGCAGGCGCGCGGATGGCGCATACTCGATCTCTTTCAAGCCCCGTGAAAAGTCAATTACCTGACAAGGTCACAGCACCCCGACTTCAATGATCAAAAAATTCATCGACAAACTGCTGGGCAAAGTCTCGGGCCGCGTCAAAACCAATAAATTGCCCTTCGGCAAGCGAGAAGAAGTCGGCGTAGAGCGCCATGGCATAGACCCCACGCTGGTGGACGAGCGGGCCCGCAACGTGCTCAGCACACTGCAGGGTGCGGGCTTTGAGGCCTATATCGTGGGCGGCGCTGTTCGCGACCTCATGGTCGGCCTGGCCCCCAAAGACTTCGATGTGGCCACCAATGCCACGCCCGAGCAGGTCAAAGGCCTGTTTCGGCGCGCCTTCATCATCGGCCGGCGCTTTCGTATCGTGCATGTGGTCTACGGCCGGGGCCGCGAACACGAGGTGATCGAGGTTTCCACCTTCCGCGCCTATATGGACAACGCCGCCGCCGAGGCTGTGGCCGGCAACGAGCGCACCAGCAAAAACGAGCTCGCCGGCATGAAGCACGCGGTGGACGCCTCAGGCCGGGTGCTGCGCGACAACGTCTGGGGCCCGCAGGAAGAAGACGCGGTGCGCCGAGATTTCACCATCAACGCCATGTACTACGACCCGCAGACACAGGTCGTGGTGGACTACCACCACGGCATCGAAGACGCCAAAAAGCGCACCATCCGCATGATTGGCGACCCCGCTACCCGCTACCGCGAAGACCCGGTGCGCATCATTCGCGCAGTCCGCTTTGCCGCCAAGCTCAGCGGCTTGGGCTTTAAGCTCGAAGCCAAGACAGCGGCGCCCCTGGTCAAGAGCCAGGAACTGCTGGCCGACGTGCCGCAAAGCCGCCTGTTTGACGAGATGCTCAAGCTGTTGCAGACCGGGCACGCACTGGCCTCGATTGAGCAGCTCAAGTTGCTCGGGCTGGCGAGAGGCATCTACCCGCTGCTGGATGTGGTGGTGGAACGGGTGGAGCAGCCCTTTGTCAACGCGGCTCTCAAAGACACAGACCGCCGGGTGGGCGAGGGCAAACCCGTGGCGCCGAGTTTTTTGCTCGCCTGTGTGCTTTGGTCAGATGTGCGCGACGGCTGGACCCAGCGCACACTGCAGCGCCAGCATGGGCATCCGGCGCTGCAGGATGCTATCGACGACGTGTTCAATGCCCGCATTGGCGATGTATCGGGCCGCGGCAAGCTCGCCGCCGACATGCGCGAAATTTGGATGATGCAGCCGCGCTTTGAGAAACGCGTGGGCAATGCGCCCTTTGGCCTGGCCGAGCAAGCCCGTTTTCGCGCCGCCTTTGACTTCATGCGCCTGCGCGCCGATGTAGGCGAAATAGACGAGCTGCTCGCCGACTGGTGGCAAGAATTCAGCCTGGCCGACGACACCCTGCGCCAAGACATGGTCGACCAAGTACGCGAAGAGCAGCAGCAACGCCCGCGTGCGCCCCGGGTGCATCGGGCGCCACGCCCTGAGCTGCCTGAGCTTGGCAACCACTCCCCCGTTGACGCCTTTGCCCAGGCCCCAGGCGACGCGCTTGCGCCAGGGAACGGGGCTCTGGCCGACGACCCGGGCCAGGCGCCCAAACGGCGCCGCCGCCGCCGCTCGGGCGCGGGTCGCAGTGCTGGCGATACCGATGCGCCGGGCGGAGCTGGCGAATAGCCCCTGTGCGCCCCGAAGTCAGCGCCTGTCTGGCACTGGGCGCCAACCTTGGCGATGCCCGGGCCACCCTGCTCTGGGCCATGGCAGCGATCGATGCGCTGCCGGGTTGCCGGGTGATGCAGCGCTCGTCCCTGTACCGCAGCGCACCGCTTGATTCAAGCGGGCCCGACTACATCAACGCCGCGCTTACCCTGTGCACCACCCTGACAGCGCCGGCGCTGTTGAACCAACTGCAGGGCCTGGAGCGACAGGCCGGGCGCGAACGCCCCTACCGCAACGCCCCGCGCACCTTGGACCTCGATATTTTGCTGTACGGCCACGCGCAGGTGTACAGCCCGCGCCTCACCGTACCCCACCCGCGCATGCTCCAGCGTGCCTTCGTGCTGGCACCATTGGCAGAGATCGACCCCCTGCGGGTAAGCGCAGCCCAGTTGGGGGCAGTGGCCGGCCAGCTGTGTGAGCGACTGGCGCCTGGCGCCTGATGGGTTGCAGTGCTCAGCGGGCCTGCTGGCCTGCTCAATGCAAACCTGGTAGCGCCCGCCGCTCTCGCCAAAGCAGGGCTGCAAAGGCCAGCAAAGAGGCGGCTACGGGCAGCATCAGCAACAGCTGGAGCGGCCGGTTTTGCTCAAAATCCAGCGTGCTGCTTGCCAGTTGCCACAGAGTCAGCAGCAGAACCAGTGCCAGCCCAATTTGGGGCGCCCCATGCGGCCGGTACCAGCCCGGCCCAACCCGCTGTTGCAACAGATGGCCCAGAGCACCCGCCAGCAGGCCCAAAGCCGCGCCGGCCCAGACATCAGCCGGCCAGTGCGCGCCCACCGCCACGCGGGACAGGCCAACACCGACTGCCAATACAAACAGCCCAGGCAGTAAGTGCACCCAGCGCCCGGCGAGCGGCCGAGCGGCCAGGTAAATGGCACTGGCAGCGGCGAATGCACTGAGCGTGTGTCCCGAAGGAAAAGATTGGTTGTAGAAAACTTCGCCCATCAGATCAAAGCGATCCCGCGACAAAACCGCCGCAGGGCGAGGGTTGTCCAGCCAGGCCTTGATGCCGCGCGACAACAGTGCCGCAAAGGGCGCGGCGAACAGCCAGGCCCACATCAAGCGGGGTGCGAGCACCAGCAGTGGCGAGGTTAGCGCCAGCAGCCCCCAGCCATTGCCCAACAGCGACAGCCCGGTCCACAGGGGCGGTGGCAGGGCCGCAGCGCTGTGGTTAAGATAAATAAACAGCCCGGGCTCGTACCAGCCCAGCCACAGCGGCGCACCCAGCAGCAGCAGCAGGCAGGCAGCGGCGGCGATTCGTCCGGCTGCGCGTGCCGTCTGGCCGCCGCCTGCCGGCTGCGCCGGCTTCATGGCCCGGCCTCTGCTGCGCCCTGCCAGTGGCGGCAGGCGTAAAAGCGAAATGTCGCTGTAGCCTGGCCCAGCCGCTGCGGCTCTAGGCTGTCGAGTAATTGGCAAGCCTGAAAGCCTTTGGGGCCCAGCGGCACAGCAAAGGGCATCAGCGACCAGTCCAGCAGCAGTGTGTTGGCCCCCGCTGCCAGTGGCGCAGCCCACAGGTCAAACTGGTCCATACGCTGGTCGAGCACCTGCACGGGCAGCGGCCTGGCATACCAGCCCAGGCGGCTGCCCAAGGTCCAATGTTGAACCGCCACCGATGCCAGCCCCTCTTGCCGGGCCAGCTGGCTGGCCCGCTCCCCGGCAAGCTCCCAGCCATGCAGGTCTGCAAACGGGTTATCGGCGGCGCCAAGCGGCGTCTTGTCGCTGGACCATGGCAGCAGCCCGGTCAGCATCGTGGCAAGCAGCAGGGCCAGTGTCAGCCCCTCGAACCCGGCTGCTGCGGCCATCCACCGGCGCTGGCCCAGCGCAAAGGCGCGGGCCAGCCCGATACCGGCCAGGGGGGCCAGCGCGGCCCAGGCCGGCGCTGTCCAGTGAGGCAGTCCGCTGCCGCCACCCGAGAGATAGGCCAGCACCCCGAATGGCAGCACAAAAAACAGGGCACTCAGGCGGGCTGCTGGCGCAGCCACCAGGCGCCAGCCCTGCCAGGCCCACAGCATCAGGGGTCCATAGGCCAGCGCTTGCAGCAGGCCAAAAATCAGCAGGTTGCGCACTTGCCATTGCGAGCCCGCGCCGTGGCGAATTTGGTAGTCGAAGGACAGCCATTGGTGCTGTGCGTTCCATATAAACACCGGCGCCACCACGGCCAAGGCTGTCAGCACTGCAGCCCACAGCCAAGGCTGGCGCAACAGTTGCCAGCCGTGCGTGCGCAGCAGGCAGGCCGCCACCGCCAGCGCGGCCAGAATGGCCGTGTATTTGGCCAGGCCGGCCAGGCCCAGCAACAGCCCCAGCAGCAGCCAATCTTGCGCGCGGTGGCCGGCTTGCGGGCGCATCAAGCGCAGGGTCTGGCGCAGCAGGGCGAGGCTGAGCAGCATCAGCAGGCTGTCTGGCACCAGAGCAATGCCCAGCAGGTTGAACATCGGCGCTACAACAAACACCAGCACCGCAGCCAGGCCAGCCGCTGTGTCAGGCAGGCCGTGTCGAGGGCTGGAGCTCTCAGACAGCTCGCAGGCGAGTTGGTACACCAGCCACCCCGAGGCCAGCCAGACCAGGCCGGGCACCAGCCGTAAGATGATGACTGGTGCGTCCAGGGCCACCAGCGGCCACTGTACCCAGCCCACCAGTGGCGGGTGGTCAAAGTAGCTCAGGGCCGGGTGCAGGGCATACAACAAGTAGTGGGCCTCATCCACCGACAGCCCGTGCAATCCGCCCACCACGCTGTGCAGCACAAAACCCAGCCCCAACAGGGTTTGCGCCAGTCGCGTGGCAGTGAAGGGCAGGGCTGGCATGGGCAGGGCGTAGGGGCTCAAATTCAAGCGCTCAAGTCTAACGCCCGGCTTGTGTGCTGCTGCCAAGCATGCCCCTGGCAGCAAGCACCCGGCCAAGGCAAACCCCTTAAAATGTGCCACGCCTGAAGAGGCCAGCCAAGCCATGCCACCAAGCCTTCTGAACCACCGCCAAAACCCCAAGCAGCAGAGCGACAAGACCGCGCTTCCACGGGCTGCCAAGGCTGGGCGTCGGTGCTGCCTGGGAGCGGTTGTTGCACTGATCTTGGCCAACGGCGCCTTGGCGCAAGTGTTCAAGCCGAGCGCGCTCGAAGCCGGCGTCAAACAGGGCGATGTCAAGGCCATGCTGCGACTTGCCCAGGCCTACGAACTTGGCGAAGGCGTGGAAAAGAATTTTCCGAAATCAAACTTCCTTTATTGCAGTGCGGCTCAACTGGGCGATGTTCAGGCTCAGTTCAAGCTGGGCTGGATTTACGCCAACGGCCGGGCGCTGAGCCGGGATGTTGAAGTGGCTGCCGGGCTTTTTGCGCGGGCGGCGGCGCAGGGGCACGAAGAATCTGTGCAACTGCGCAACTACATGCAGACCGAACTCAAAATTCGGATCAATCCCAAGGTGCCGCCCTGCGAGGAGCCCGAGGCGCCGCTCGAATTACAAATGGCAAGAGAATTACCTGCAACCGCCAACGCGCCGTCTGTACACACCCGCTGACCCCAAAGTGCAGCCTGTGGCAACCGCCAAATTGCCCCAAGACGCAGGCGTGACACACCAGGTGCACCCGCTCCTGCACAATCTTGGCCTTCAATCGGAGAAGACTTATGGCGCGCACCGTCCAGCAATTGTTTGACCTCAACGGCAAGTCTGCGCTGATTACGGGTGGCTCGCGTGGCCTGGGTTTGCAAATGGCGCATGCGCTCGGCGAGGCCGGGGCGCGCATCATGCTCAGCGCACGCAAAGCGCCAGAGCTAGAGCAGGCCTGCGCCGAGTTGCAGGCCGCCGGCATTGACGCCCGGTGGATCGCCGCTGACTGTGCCTTAGACCTGGAAATCGCCCGCCTGGCCAACGAGGCATTGCAGCGCATGGGGGATATCGATATTTTGGTCAACAACGCTGGTGCGGCCTGGGGCGCTCCCGCTGAAGACCACCCCATCGCGGCCTGGGACAAGGTGATGAACCTCAACATACGGGGCTACTTCCTGCTCAGCCAGGCGATTGCCAAGCAAAGCATGATTGCGCGGCGCAGTGGGCGCATCATCAACATCGCCTCCATCGCCGGGCTGGGTGGCAACCCGCCGGCGATGACCACCAT
>BJGT01000049.1 GCA_014190675.1 Comamonadaceae bacterium
AGTTTTTGCCAATGGTCCACTGCGAGGTACGGCGCTGGTAGTCGCGCAGCGTGGCATCGTTGAAGCAGGCATAGCCAAACACCGCCCCAAGCGCATCAGCCTGCGCCACCCGGTGGGTGCGCTGGCCGATCACCACCGCCAGCTCGGCCTCAAAGTCGAGCTTGTCTGACACAGCGGGCAGCCGCAGCGCCGCCCCATGCGCAAGCAGCGAGGTGGCGCAGCGCAGGAACAGTGTGGGGTAATCGGCCACAGTGTTGCCGCCCTCTTTGGCGTGGTCCAGGTAGTTGATGCCCAGGCAAACAATCTTGCCCGGCCGCGGCAGGCAGGGTTGTAGCGTGATGTGAGCCAGGGCAGTCACGGGTTTGCCCACGGCCGCTGCGCCCAACTGCGCCGCCAGCGCTGGCCTTGCCGCGCATTGCTCGATCCAGCCCTGAAGCGTAGCTGGCAGGTCTACGCCCAGCTCGGCATGGTCAACCACGCCGCCCTCCACCCACAGGCCCCAGCTGGCTTGTTGACCGACTAAATAACTGGCGTATTTCATAGCTTGCTCTTGCTCAGGTTTTTATTGAACTGTGATGTCAAGTTCGCGTATGAGGCGTCCCCACTTGCCAACTTCGCTTTCGACATAGCGCTTGAGCGCGGGACGGTCCATGCGTGCGGCCTCCAGAGACAGGGTCTCAAAGCGCTCTTGCAGGGACTTGGCACCAAGCGCTTTGTTGATTTCGGTGTTCAACAGATCCAGCACTGCGGGCGGTGTTTTGGCCGGAGCGAAAACCGCGAACCAGGTGTTGGCCTCAAAGTCTTTGTAGCCCAACTCGGCCAGGGTGGGCACGTCTGGCAACGCCGGGCTGCGCTTGAGCGACATCACGGCAATCGGCCGCACTTTGCCTACCTTGGCAAAGGGCACGGCCGGCGGCATGGAGGTTGAGGCAATCGGCACTTGGCCGCTCACCACCGCGTTGGTGGCCGCAGCGGGCTGAAACGGCACATGGGTGATGTCCACCTTGGCAAAGCCGCGGAACAGCCATTCGGCACCGAGTTGCGTGGTGGTGCCATTGCCCGATGAGGCATAGGCCATCTTGCTGGTGCGGGCCAATGTCAAGAGCTCGGCCAGGTTGGTGGCCTTCACATCGGGGTGGACATAAAGCAGGTTGGGCGTGAAAGCCGCCATGGCTACACCCTGCAAATCATTCACGGCGTCGTAACCGGCATTGGTGAAGAGTTTGGGGTTGACGGCATAGGCCACGCTGTGGAACAACAAGGTGTAGCCGTCAGCCGGGGCGTTCATCACTCCCACCGTGGCAATATTGCCACCCGCGCCGGGCTTGTTCTCTACGATCACGGTTTGCCCCAGGGCCGCAGTCAGTTGCTCGCCGAGCAACCGTGCCACGATGTCGGTTGAACTACCGGGCGCAAAGGCCACTACAAAGCGAATTGGCTTGTCTGGAAAAGCCGCCTGGCTAGGCAGTGCAGAAAACATCAGGCTCAGCAGCGCGAACAGATATCGCTTCATCGTAGGTCTCCAGTAAACTGTTGGGGACTCACTTTAATCGATAAAAAATTTTGAAAAAGAATTTATCGATAAACTGACTCAGCGCTTTGCTGATGCACCCTGGTCGGAAGCGAATCGAATTAAAAAGAGCCCTGTGCCAACCTATAACTATGAATGCTCCGACTGCGGCGGCTTTGAGGCCCGACAGCCCATAGCTGACTATGACCGAGCAGCCCCCTGCCCGACCTGCGGCATGCTGGGCGCGCGCGCATTGAGCGTGCCGGCAGTCATGGGTACAAATCGTTCGACCGTGCCCTCAACCGATTCGCATGCAGGCGATGACAAGCCAAACTACCGCCGGCTACGCCATCCCACCGCCTGCCCTTGCTGCCCGGCTGTTAGCCAGAGCCAAAACTGAAAAAATCAATGCGCCTGCATACAGACCTGTCCAAGAAATTTGGCAGCGCTCGCTCAAAAGAGGGATGCACCATCTGGGCCAAGATTGGACATTTGCTCTGAGTCTGAGCCGGCCATAAAAACAGAAGGCTCGCGATTTGAAGACGCCCATGCGATATCCGGTGACCGTCATCGTCATTGCCCAATTGTTGGGCACCTCGCTTTGGTTCTCTGCCAACAGCGCCGCTGACGATTTGGTTCGTAGCTGGGCTATCACGCCGGCAGATATTGGTACGCTTACCAACGGCGTACAACTGGGTTTTATTGTTGGCACGCTGTTGTTTGCCCTGAGTGGCCTGGCAGACCGCTTTGCAGCCAGCCGAATCTTTGCTGTGTGCGCGGTGCTAGGTGCTGGTTTCAATGCGGCATTTGCCTGGCTAGCTACAGACATGGCGGTTGGGCTGCCGCTGCGCTTTGCAGTCGGTCTGGCACTGGCTGGCATTTACCCCCTGGGCATGAAGCTGGTGGTCAGCTGGGTACCGGCCCAGGCCGGGCCAGCACTGGCCTGGTTGGTTGGCATGCTGACCCTGGGTACTGCCTTACCGCATGGCATTCGTTGGCTGGGCGGGTTTGCATCCTGGCAAGCCCCCCTCACTGCAGCATCCTGTTTGGCATTGGTGGCGGCAGGACTGATTCTTTGGCTGGGTGACGGGCCGCACCTTAAGCGCCGGCCTGGGGCTGGACCCCTGCACTTGGGACGCTTGCTTGCGAGCTTTTCGGTGCCGGAATTCCGTGCCTCAGCACTGGGCTACTTCGGACATATGTGGGAGCTTTACGCCCTCTGGACTCTAGCCCCCGCACTGGTGGTCTTGTCTGGGCTGGCGGCTCCGGCAACGCCACAGGTGTCGGGCTATACCTTCTTGATCATCGGCATCGGTGCCGGTAGCTGCGTGCTGGGCGGGTGGTGGAGCAAGCGCATCGGCAGTGCCCGGGTGGCCGCGCTGGCACTCGGGCTGTCAGCCCTTTGCTGTGCACTTTACCCCAGCTCTGCGCAGTGGCCCGTTTGGGCAAGCTTGGCTTTGCTGTTGGTCTGGGGGGCAGCTGCGGTGGCAGACTCGCCTCATTTTTCAGCAATGTCGGCGGCCGCATGCCCGCCAGAAGTGATGGGCAGTGCCCTGGCCTTGCAAACCGCCATTGGCTTTGCGATCACCATGGTCTCCATTCAGCTTGGCACCTACTGGCTGAGCAACTGGGGAAGCGGCGTTGCCTGGCTTTTGCTACCCGGCCCGATACTGGGTCTGTTCGGCTTGCGCCGATTGTGGTGGCGCCGACGGCTCTGAAATCAAGCCGTCACCATGGCGTACCATTCTGCGAACCAAGGCTGAACTCAACAAGGTTTTACCATGCAACTTAAAGCCAGAAGAAATTTAATCCAAGCCGGAGCTTTATTGGCCTGCTTGCCGGCCTCGGTCTTCGCCTCTGATCAAAGTAAGGGCCCTGAAATCGGCTCTGCCATTGGCTGGTCACAGGTCAAGCTGCTGAACGATGACATCTTGAAATCTTCGCAGCTCAAAGGGCAGGTTCTGGTGACTTACTTTTGGGCCAGCTGGTGTCCGTTTTGCGCCCAACAGACGCCCGAAATCGAAAAACTGTCTGCCAGTTTTCAAGGCAGGGGGCTTTATGTTTTAGGTGTGTCGATTGACAAGGATGTACTTGCCGCAAAAGCGCATCTGCTGAAAAATCGATATGCATTCCCCTCAACTTGGCTAGACCCGCAATCAAAATCCGAACTAAAAAAACCTGCTGCAGTACCTGTAGTGATGGTCTACAACAAGGTTGGCCAGTTGGTGCAGATCGAGAAGGGGCAGATGTTCCCTGAAGATGTTCAAGCCCTGTCGCGTTGGATTTGAAAATTTGAGTGTCACACCTTAAACAATCCAGGCCAATCCTCATACGCATGGGTTCTCATCGGGTCTGCGCAGCAGCAGTTTCAATCGACGGTTACCCTGCCATCCATGACCACCTTCGCCATCGCCAGTGCCTCGGCCCTCAGCCAGTTTCCAAACTGGTCCAGCGTCATTGCGTCGGGCTCAGCGCCAGGGCATATTGACTCGCATTTTTAATTGAACGACGCTTGTCCGAATGATTTATTGAAAGTACAGCCATGACCAGACCACGAGCTTGCCCAAATGTTCAAATCGATAACAATCGAGTCAAGGTGACCGAATGGCGCTTCCCGCCCGGTGGTGAAACCGGATGGCACCGTCATGCAATGGAGTATGTCGTGGTACCAATGACCTCAGGATTGCTGCTCCTCGAGACACTCCAGGGCGACATACAGAGCCCCTTAACTGCCGGCGTCTCTTACACACGACCAATGGGTGTTGAGCACAATGTCGTCAACGACAACGCGCACGAATTTGTGTTCATCGAGATTGAGCTTAAACAAGTCCCTTGACGATGAACTGCGTCCCTACCCCGCCCCACTTCGGCAAAGGTCAGCACAAACGCATCAGCCACATCGGGTGAGGGCAGGCCACGCTCTTGCCGTTGCTTTTGCAACGAGTTCAAGGCCATCGCGCTGGGTCACAGGAAATCGGCAGACTGGGTCAATTTGGCGTTGGCGTCGGCGTCACATCTTTTCTCGTCATGGCCGACGACTTGCTGCATACTGCGGTGCCTCCGGCGCAAAAGGAGCGGAAACATGGGAAACGTGAAGTCAATTGAGAACGCTGTGG
The DNA here is from genome assembly GCA_014190675.1 of Comamonadaceae bacterium. Taxonomy (GTDB): domain Bacteria; phylum Pseudomonadota; class Gammaproteobacteria; order Burkholderiales; family Burkholderiaceae_C; genus Rhodoferax. Next base: position 4,627 of record BJGT01000049.1, read on the forward strand.
AATCGCTTCCCCCTATGGAGCTAGCTGAATTCCGGCGGTGGTTCGCTGAATTCGATGGCAACGCGTGGGATAGGCAAATCGACCACGATGCGTCCTCTGGCAAGCTCGACCAGTTGGCAGCAGAGGCACTTGCCGACTATTCAGCGGGTTCGGCGCGACTACTTTGAGTTTGATACACACACACAGCATCAAAGCGGTTTTGGCAGTGCCTTGACGCTTTACCCGCTGAAATTTAAACCGTAGCGCAGCGAGACTGCTGTCGCCGCCGCAGGGCAGTTGCACCCGCCACCCTTTCCAGGGGTTCACCACAGCGGTTCGAGTTGGCCGGCCCGCAGTCGCAAGCCGCGGGAGGCCATCGCCCGGGCCTCCTGCTCGTCGTGGGTTACCAACAGCGTAGCTACCCCGGCTGCTGCGATGTGTTGGCAGAACTCCTGGCGCAGACTTTGTCGCAGTTCGGCGTCAAGCGCAGAAAAGGGCTCATCGAGCAAAAGAGCCCGCGGCGCGGTGATCAAGGCCCGCGCCAAACCCACGCGCTGCTGTTCACCACCCGAGAGCGTCCAGATACGCTGCTGCGCATGCTCGGCCAGGCCAAAGCGGCGCAGCATGGCTGCCGCACGGGCTCTGGCAGCGGGGCGCTTGATGCGTTGCTCGACCAAACCAAAAGCCACGTTGTCGAGCACATTGAGATGCGGGAAAAGCGCAAAGTCTTGGAACATCAGGGCAAAGCCGCGCCGCTCAGGCGCCAGCCCGGTGATGTCCTGACCGTTGAACCAGACGCTGCCCAGGTCCGGCGGCTCCAGCCCGGCTGCAATTTTGAGCAGGGTACTTTTGCCCGCACCCGATGGCCCCAACAAAGCCAGGGTTTCGCCAGACCCAACTTGCAGGCTAAGCCCGGCAGCGAGCGCCCGGCCGCCATACTTTTTGCAGATGTTGCGAAGCTCAAGCACGGGCGTCGGCCTGGTCTGGCCGCAGGTCTTGCCGGCTGGGCCGCTCGATGAGCAAAAACGCCAGCAGCGCCAGCGCCATCAGCAGGCAAGCCAGCACCAGCGCGGCATCGCGGTTGGCGGCGCCGGGGCGGCCCAGCCGCTCATAAATCAGGGTGCTGAGGGTGGCCCACTCTGGGCGGGACAAAAACAAGGTTACGGCAAACTCACCGACCGCGCTTGCGGCGGCAAAGGCCATGCCCCGGCGCAGCGCCGGGCGCAGGAGCGGCAGGGTCACGCGCCACAAGGTGCGCCAAGGACCAGCGCCCAAAGTACGTGAAGCCTGGGCCAATTGCGGCGGCAAGCTGTCTAAGCCGGCATTCAGGGATTGAGTCACAAAGGGATAGGCCAGCAGGGCGTAGGCCGCCAGCAGCAGTGGCAGGCTGGCGGTCCAGCTCGGGTAAAGCAATAAAAGGCCAAAGGCCACCGTCACTGGCGACACCACAAAAGGCAGGTAGCTGGCCGCGCGCCACGGCAACCAGGCCCGCGCAGAAAGCGCATGGGCCAGCCCCAAAAACGTGGCGAGCAGCAGGGCCAGCGCCGAGAAGCGCAGGGTGTTCCAAAGTGCTGCCAGGGTTTCTGCTGCCAACAGCTCAGCCCAAGCCGCCGGCCCGGCCATGAGTGCGCGCCAGACGATTGCTAACAGCGGCGCGGCACAGACGAGCAGCAGCATCGCCAGCGCTGCTGCCAGGGCCAGCCACTGAGCCAGCCCGCGCGGCGCATGGCGCGGCACCGGCTCCACGCGGGCCGGCACCCCTAGCCGCCGCTCCAAGCCGGCGTACAGCAGCGCCACGCCACCGGTCAGCAGCAACATGGCCAAGGCCAGCGCACTGGCTTCGGCCAGCTTGAGTTCGTGCGCTACCAGGGTGTAGATCTCAACCTCGACCGTGGCATAGCGCTGGCCGCCCAGCACCAAGGCCAGCCCGAAGCCAGCAAAACAATACAAGAACACCAGACAAAGGCTCGATGCCAGCCAGGGCGCGATGGCCGGCCATTCAATGCGCCAAAAGGCACGCCAGGGCGTAGCACCCAGCGAGCGGGCAGCCGCCAGCTGGCTGGCGCTGACCCGCTCCAGCGCCTCGACACCGGCACGCACCACCAGACACAGGTTAAAGAACAGGTTGCCGTACAGCAGCAGCCAGGGCTTGCCCTGCAAATCCAGCCCCAACAGGCCGGCCAGCAAACCCTGCGGGCCCCACAGTGCCAGCACGCCGATGGCCGCAACCAGAGTGGGCACCACAAAGGGCAGCATCAGGAGGCGCAGGCTCAAGGCCCGGCCCAAAAATTCAAAACGGGCCAGCACCCAGGCCACCGGCAGGCCCAGTGCCAAGGCCGCAACGCAAGTGGCCGCCGCTTGCAGCACCGACCAGCCCACGCGCCAGCGCAGGTAGTCGTCCTGCCACATCTGCCACAGCGACGGTGCCGCCTGGCCCACACCGCCCCACCCTTCCAGCGCCAGGCGCAGCAGCGGCGCCATCAGCAGCAACAGCAACGTCGCCAGGGGCAACACCGCCAGCCACGCAAAGCCTGGGGTTTTCAAAGCCATATTCAGGGTCGCAGCAAGACGGGGCTTTGCGCAAGCCGCAGCTTTACTTCAGCACCACCTGGGTCCAGCGGTTGACCCATTGCGCGCCCTTGTCGGCAATCGTCTCGGCGCTCAGGCTGTCATAGGCGGTGGGCTCGGGCCCATGGCGCATCACCTCAGAGCGGGGCGTGCGTGCGTCTACCGGGAACATCCACATGCTGGTCTGCACGGCCTCCTGGGCCGGGGCAGAACGCAAAAACTCGATGAATTTGGCAGCGGCTGCGCGTTGCCCGCCACCCTTGACCAAGGCCACGCCCTCGACTTGGCGGAACACGCCGCCCTTGACAAACAGGTTGCCCGTGGGCGACTCGGTGATCTTGTCCTTGCTGTAAAACACCTCGGCCGCCGGGCTGGTGGCATAGCTCACCACCACCGGGTATTTGCCGCCGTTGCGGCTGAAATCGGTGTAGTAGGCCTCGCTCCACCCCTTGGTGACCTTCAAGCCGTTGGCACGCATTTTTGCCCACCATTCAAAGGCTTTTTCTTCGCCCAGCCCCGCCACAGTGGCGAGCAAAAAGGCGTAGCCGGGGCTGGAGGTGGCCGGGTTTTGCACCACCAGCCAGTCGCGGTAGGTGGGCTGGGTCAGGTCGTCCAAGCTCTTGGGCAGGGACATACCGCTTTTGGCGACCCAGGCTTTATCGTAATTCAGGTTGACATAACCGTAGTCCACCGGCACCACCCCGTGGCCCAAAGCCAGTGCTGCCGGGCCATGCAGGCTGGCCGCCGGGAAGGGCTCTATCACCTGTGCAGCCTGCGCCTTGAGCACCAACGCGTTATCGATGCCAAACACCACATCGGCCACCGGCTGGGTCCGGGTCAGAATGAGCTTGTTGAGCATCTCGCCGGCATCGCCGCCCTTGATGATGCTGAGCTTGACATTGGCCTGGCTTTCAAACTGCGCCAGCATGGGTTTGGGCAGCGAGAAAGAGCTGTGCACCATGACGCGCAACTCATCTGGCGCCGCCCGAGCCACCAGAGACACTGTCAACGCTGCTACTGCGAGCAGCCCCAAAGAAAAAATCCGCTTCTTCATCGCTTTGCCTTTCAATGCGCCAGTGGGGGCGCAATGAGTTAAGGAAAAGCCAGAATTGGCGGACCCTGCTCCTTCACGCTCCCTACGCTGGCATGACCCAGATCAGGTTTGTGGGGTATTTCTCAGTCTGCGTTGCAGCAGACACCCCCGGTGAGGGGCGGAGTGTAACTGGGTTGACATACCGGTTGATATTGGCTGCCGAACTGCGTTGTAACTTTGCGCTCTGATCTAGGGTTTACCCCGCTAAGAACAAACTCTAAACCTGCAACAATCGTCGACAGGCGTTTGGATAGCCTTAGGCGTTGAACTTAACCACAACATAGGAGACTTGTTCATGAAGTTAAAGCGAATTTCAATAACGGTCAGTGCGGCCATGGCTTTGCTGGTCGCGGGCCAAGCCATTGCCCAGGAGAAACTCAGCGTTTGGTGGGGAAAGGGCTTTTACAAGGCCGAAGACGACGCCTTGTTTGCGGCGATCAAGCAGTTTGAAACCAAATACCCCAAGATCAAAATTGAGCTGGCCTTGTACGCGCCCCAGGAGATGATGCCCAAGACGGTGGCCGCCATGGATTCAGGCAGCCTGCCCGATGTGTCTTATGGCGACGTTTATGACTTCCAGGCCACAAGCAAATGGGCCTACGAGGGCAAGCTTGAAGACCTCTCGAGCATGATCGAGCCCATCCGTGCCAAATTTGAAACAGCCGCTTTGTCCACGACTCTGCTCTACAACGACACCACAAAGACTCGGGCCTACTACGCGTTTCCCATCAAGCAACAGACCATGCACATCCAATACTGGAAGGACATGCTCTCAGATGCCGGCTTCAAGGAAAGCGACATTCCGACCGACTGGAAGGGTTACTGGAATTTCTGGTGCGACAAAGTGCAGCCAGCCCACCGCCAAAAGACCGGCACCAGGAGTTTTGGTATCGGCATGCCACTTGGCGTAGATTCCAGCGACTCGTTTTTCTCGTTTTTAACCTTCATGGATGCCTACAACATCAAACTTGTCAATGATGCAGGCAAGCTGCTGGTTGATGAGCCAGCGGTGCGCCAGGGTCTGATCAATGCCCTGACAGACTACAGCGCGGTCTACACCAAGGGTTGCACGCCGCCCTCCTCCACCAACTGGAAGGACCCCGACAACAACGTGGCTTTTCACAACAAGACGACGGTGATGACGCACAACGCGACCATCTCGATTGCCGCCAAGTGGCTCGACGACATGGACAATACCGCGCTAACGCCGGCACAGCGTGAAGAAGCCAAGATCAACTACACCCAGAAGATCGCCACGGCAGGCTTCCCGAACAAGCCCGATGGCAGCAAGATGACTTACCGCGCTGCGGTCAAGACTGGGGTGATCTTCAAAGACTCCAAGAACAAGGCTGCAGCCAAACTGTTTGTTGCCTTCATGTTGGACGATGCCAACCTGACACCCTATGTAGAAGGCTCGCTTGGACGTTGGTTTCCGGTCACCAAGGCGGCACAGCAAAGCGCGTTCTGGAAGAGCGACTCGCACCGCCTGGCTGTGTACAACCAGTTCATGAGCGGGACCTCGCCCTTCGAGTTCACTAAAAACTACAGGTTCACCGTGCTCAATAACGAGAACGTCTGGGCCAAGGCTCTGAACCGCATCCTGTCCGAAAAGGTGCCGGTAGACAAAGCTACCGATGAGATGATCGCGCGCATCAAGCAGGTGGCAGCGCAATAACAGCGATTTAGATCAGGAACACTGGAGAATGGCCGCAGCTATAGCCGTCTCGTCCGCGTTGCGTAACCCGCGCAACCCCTGGAAATTCTGGGGTCGGATGATGGTGCTGCCCTACCTGCTGGTGTTCCTGATTTTCGTGCTGTATCCGGTTTGTTACGGCTTCTGGCTGGCACGGGATCCGCAAAATTATGTCAAGCTGTTTGACGACCCAATCTTCTTTCGAACCGCGCTCAACACAGCGATCTTTCTGGTTGTAGCGGTCAACCTGAAGATGGTCATCGCACTGGGCCTCTCAGGCTTCTTCGTGCAGACCCAATGGTGGATCAAGGTCTTAGCCGCCCTGTTCATCTTGCCTTGGGCCCTGCCTTCCATTCCGACCATTCTGTCGGTCCGTTTCATGCTGAACCCCGAGTGGGGCGTGATCAACCAACTTATTTTCAGACTAACCCAACTCGACGGCCCGAATTGGCTGAATGACCCGACCCTGGCCCTGACGTTTTCGATGCTCATCCACATCTGGAAATCACTGCCGTTCTGGACTCTGATATTGGTTGCCGGGCGCTTGGCGATACCGCCTGAGCAGTACGAGGCCGCCAGCGTTGACGGCGCCACGACCCTGCAGAAGTTCCGCTTCATCACCTGGCCCTCTGTCAAGAGCCTGTACCTGACCTCGGTGGTGTTGTCGATGATCTGGACGCTTGGAGACTTCAACAGCGTCTACCTGCTGACCGGCGGTGGTCCGGCCGACCTGACCCATGTGTTGGCCACGCTGGGCATTCGGTATCTGAGGCTCGACCAAATCGGGCTGGCCATGGCCAGCATCGTCGTGGCATTGCCCTTTGTGCTGCCGCTGGTCTTTTTGCTGATGAAGAGGCTTTCAAAATGAGCAAGCGCTGGACCTGGGGCAAGGTATCCCTTGAGGCGCGGCTGCTGCTTATCGGTATTCCGGTTTTCCTGTGGACCATGATCCCGATTTATCACCTGTTCCTGTTCGCCATCTCCAGCAAAGACTCCGCCACCTCAGGTCGGCTCTGGCCAAAGCAGCCCACCTTGCAGAATTTTTCTATTGTTCTTGAACAAAAGCACTTCTATCTGAACCACTTCTGGCAGCAACTCGGGAACTCTTTGCTTATTGCCCTGGCAGTCGGCGCCATCACCCTGTTTGTGGCAACCACAGCCGCCTTTGCCATCAGTCGGCTCAAGGTGAAGGGCGGGCGCTCGGTGATGAATCTGGCGCTTTTCACTTACTTCATCCCTGCCGCATTTCTGGCCGTACCCATGTACAAGACCATGGCCAACTACGGATTGCTCAACAGCCGCTGGTCGCTGGTGCTGGCGATGGTCACGATTGCATCGCCATACTGCATTTGGGTACTCAAACAGGCCTCCGACAAGCTGCCCTGGGAACTCGATGAAGCGGCGCGTATGGACGGCGCGACGCCACTGCAATTGTTCCGCCTGGTTTATATCCCCCTGATGGTTCCGTCCTTGGTCGCGGTGGGCGTTTACGCCCTGCTGCTGGCCTGGAACGAATACCTTTATGGTTTTTTGTTGCTATCAAAGACAAGCGACCTGACGCTAGCAGTAGCGCTGGGCAATTTTTTGTCTGCCGATGACTCGCCTTGGGAGTTGTTAATGGCGACTGGCCTGATCTACGCATTGCCGCCTGCGGCAATCTACTACGCTTTCAAGCGCTACATGGTTGGTGGGCTGACGTCCGGCGCCGTGAAAAGCTAAAGAAGAGGAAACAAGCCATGGCAGTGCTATCCTTTAAAAAAATTGAAAAGAGCTTTGGCAAGGTCAAAGTCATACACGGCATCAGCTTTGACATTGCCGATGGCGAGTTTGTGGTGTTGGTAGGCCCCTCTGGCTGCGGGAAGTCGACCCTTTTACGCATGCTCGCAGGCTTAGAGGAGATCGACAGCGGGGATATCTCAATCGACGGGCGTGTGATCAACGAACTCGACTCAAAGGACCGAGACATCGCCATGGTGTTCCAGAGTTACGCGCTCTACCCGCACATGACCGTGCGCGACAACATGGGTTTTAGTCTCAAGCTGCGCCGGGCCGATGCGGCACTGACCAGCCAGCGCGTTGCAAACGCCGCGCGTATTCTGAACCTCGACACCTTGCTAGACCGTTATCCGCGCGAGTTGTCTGGCGGTCAGCGCCAGCGTGTGGCCATGGGTCGCGCGATTGTTCGAGATCCCAAGGTCTTCCTGTTCGACGAACCTCTGTCCAACCTGGATGCCAAGTTGCGCGTGGCGATGCGCGCGGAGATCAAGGCGCTGCACCAGCGCCTCAAAACCACCACCGTGTATGTGACGCATGACCAAATAGAAGCCATGACCCTGGCCGATCGAATCGTGGTGATGAACGACGGAATCATCGAGCAGATAGGGACGCCACTCGAACTGTTCGACCAACCTTGCAGTCTGTTTGTAGCACAGTTCATTGGCTCGCCGGCGATGAATGTATTTGCCGGAGAGCTGCGCCACGCCGATGGTCAAAACTGGGTGCAGGCCGGTGATAACCGGTGGCCAGTCGCTGCCACTGCGGCGGGGTCTGAGGGCCAGTCAGTGAATTACGGAATCCGACCCGGCGATATCGTCATCGCCCCGCCTGGCAGCGGCATCCCTGCCCGGGTGATCGTCGTCGAGCCAACCGGTGCCGAGACCGAGCTGCTGCTCGAGGTCGGAGCCAACCAGTTCACGGTGGTGCTGCATGGGCGCACCCAGGCCAAGCCCGACGATCTGGTGGGGCTACAGATCGACGCCGCAAAGACGCATTTGTTCGAGCAAGGCAGCGGCAAGCGGCTGGTGTGAATCCGCAGCGACCTGAGGGGCGGTCGGCAGCGGGGCAGAGCCTGATCTGAATCGAGCACCCTTCTGCGAGCATTCCCAGGCCAGGCCCCGCGGCCCTCGCTGCTGCAAGCCCAGCAGAGAACCAAAACCGGGGCGGCCCGTTATTTAGCCGCTGTCAGCCAGGTGGTCATTCCTGGGAAAATCAAAAGCAGGGCTACGCCTAGGATTTGCAGCATCATGAACTGGACCATGCCAGCGTAAATGTCTTTGAGTTGCCACTGCGGCACCACGCCCTTGAGAAAGTAGGCTGACAAGGCCACCGGTGGTGACAGCCAGGCGGTTTGCAGCGTAACCGCCACCAGCGTACAAAACCAGATCATGTCGATACCGGCAGCGCGAACTAGCGGCAGCACGATAGGTAATACGATCAACACAATCGGCACCCATTCCAGCGGCCAGCCCAAGACAAAGATCAGCAGAAGTATGGCTATCAACAGCAGCATGGGGGGAAGTGACAGGCTGGTCAACAAACTGGCGAGAAAATCGGCGCTGCCCAGGCGGGAGAACACTGCACCAAACAAGTTGGAAGAGACCACCAGTATCAAAATCATACTGGAGACCTCCAGCGCCTGAAGGGCTGACTTGCGGATTTTGGCCAGCGTCATGCGGCCTGACCCAAAGGTGAGGATGAAAACAGCCGCACAACCTACAGCGCCAGCGTCGGTCGGCGTAGCGATGCCCGCCAGAATCACGCCCAGCGTGGCCAGAATGACCACGATAACCGGCAGCACACCGATCAGCAACTCGCGAACAACTGGCCCCAAAGAGTCCGGGCGCAGTTCTTTAGGCAGCGCCGGCCCGAGGCTCGGGTTGATCCAGCAGCGAATCAGACACCACAACGCAAATAGGGTGGCCAACAAAACTCCCGGCACAACTGCTGCCGCAAATAAGTCGGTGGCAGGTACGCCAACCACCGGTCCCATCACGATAAGCATGACTGATGGCGGGATCAGAATACCTAAGGTCCCACCTGCTGTGATGGCTCCGGCACTCAATCGAGCGTCATACCCGCTCTTGATCATCGAAGGCGCCGCCATGACACCCAGTAAGGTCACCGACGAGCCTACGATGCCGGTGGCGGCCGCAAAAATGGTGGCAGTGATCAGAACCGCCAGATACAGCGAGCCGCGCATACCAGCCAGCAATTGCTGAATGCTGGTGAACATACGTTCCATCAGGCCGGACTGCTCCAACATAAAGCCCATAAACAAAAAAAACGGGATCGAGGCGAGAACCGTGTCTTTCATCACCGAAAAAGTTTGCAAGACCGCGAGGTCAAACACCATGGGACCAAAAGCAATAAACCCCGTCGTCAGCGCAACCCAGCCCAGGGTGAACGCTATAGGGAAGCCAATAAAAATAGCGGCGAAGAGTACCCCCAAAGCCAGCAAGCCCATGACCTCATTGCTCATGAGCTCACCGCCTCAGCTTTGGGCGCGGTGCGATCCGGCCACTCACCGGTAGACAGCGCATGCAGCGATTGCAGGAACTCCGAGACACCCTGTGTCAGTAACAGCACCCCAGTCAGTGGCATCACGGCTTTGAACGGCCAGGCCAGAGGCATCCAGGGGCTGGTGACGAATCTTTCGCCAGTGATCAGCGATTTATAGAAGTAGCCCCAGCCGGTATAGGCAAACACCAGTACAAAAGGCAGGAACATCACCAGGTAGCACACCAGATCGACCATGGCCTGTCTGCGCACCGACCATTCGCCATAAAAAGAGTCAGTGCGGATATGGCCCTTACGCTGCAGCGTAAAGGCAGCGCCGAGCATGAAGTAGCTGCCGTACATCATGAAAGTCATGTCGTAGGCCCACAGCGTTGGCGCGTTAAACAGGTAGCGTGACACAACCTCGAAGCTCAAGGCCAGCACCATCGGGATGATCAGCCACGCCACAACCTGGCCAGAAAAGACGGCGACCGGATCAAGCCGTCGGGCCCATTTTAAAAACACCGTGTCAGGACAAGACATAAGAGAGCCAAAACATGCAAACAATCACATCGCCCAGCTTGGGCGATGTCTGATGGGGATCGTCGGGGTTCAACACTCAGTCGTTAGGCGAATCAACCCCCAAGTTGTAAAACAGCCCATTGATCTTGGTCCAGTACGGCACCACCAGAACGGCAAATTGCCGCTGAGACGCCAAGACCTCGGCAAAGAGCGGGTTGCGTGCCGCCTCGCGGTCGTAAACCACGGCGGTGGCTTTCATAAAAACGGTGAAGAATTCACGCGGCGTGTCATGGACGATGACCTTGTGCTCTTTTTTCAGTTTGTCCAGCGCAACAGCATTTCGCTGTACATTGAAAGTGTAGGTTTCGGCGATGGTGGCCATCACGGCTCCTTCCACCACAGCCTTCAGGTCAGGAGGCAACTTATCCCAGATGGTCTTATTGAGCAAGAACTCTCCCACATCGGTGGACTGGTGCAGTCCTTGAAGGTAATAGTGCTTGAACACGTTTTGAAAACCCAGAAGCATGTCATCGGCCGGGCCGATCCACTCAGCTGCGTCAATCACGCCTCGCTGGGCTGCCGGCACAATTTCACCGCCGGGCATAGCCACCGCGTTGATGCCCATTTCCTTGAAGATCTCACCAGTCAGGCCGGGAGGTGAGCGGTACTTCAGCTTCTTCATATCGGCGATCGAAGCTATCGGAGTTTTGAACCAGCCAAATGGATCTGGCCCCATGGGCTGCATCATGAAGGGTTTGATATTGACCTTGAAGCCTTGCGCATACAGCTTTTCATACAGCGCATTACCCCCACCCTGCATCAACCAAGCCATGTGCGACATCTGATCCATGCCGGTTCCTGCGCCAGCCGCAGGGTTGGAAAACAGGGCGGCGGCCGTGTTCTTACCCGACCAATAGTGGGTCCAGGCAAAGCCGCCGTCCACGACGCCCTTGTCAACCGCATCAAGGATTTCAAAAGCATTGACCACTGCACCATCTGGCAGGATGTCCATCTTGATGCGACCACCCGACATCTTGTCGACCCGGTCGGCAAAGCGCTTCATCAGATCGAAGTAAATACTGGCGCTGGGCACCGCAGTCTGGATTTTCAGTCGGGTCACAGACTGTGCGTGGGCCGACATACCGGCCACTGCCAGCGCGCTTGCACCGCCGGCAAGTGCTTTTCGACGATTCAAAATTGTCATGCTGTCTCCTTAATTAGGTTTCAAAAACAACCTAGTAATTTTACCAAGTCCATCACTTTTTTTCACGGCTGTTGGTCAGCTCGCATCCTTTCGGATCTCTTAGGCAGACATGTTTTACCTCGTGGGCAACGCAAGCGCATCGGCCCAGTATCACACCTCCAAAAATATTTAGTCCTAGGGTTAACCCTTTCTGCGACTGATGGAAAACAGGGGCAATATCAGGCTGGCAGGTTTTTGGAAAGACAAGGCCTCTCAGGAATACACGCAGTGGCATACGATTCGCCAACTTCAACAGGCGCTGAGCCACAGATTTAGACATTAAAACCGGTTTTGCCGATGAAAAAAAAGCAGCCTAATATTGTGTTGATCATGGCAGACCAGTTGGCCGTGTCCGCACTGCCTTTTTATGGTCATCCTTTGGTGCAAGCACCGAACCTTAGCCAGTTGGCAGCCAAGGGCGTGGTTTTCGACAGCGCCTACTGCAACTTTCCGATTTGTGCGCCTTCGCGTTTTTCAATGCTCTCAGGGCGTTTGCCGCATTCCATTGCAGCTTATGACAATGCATCAGAATTTCCAGCCTCAATACCCACGATGGCGCACTATCTGCGCCGGGCAGGCTACCAAACCATCTTGTGCGGCAAGATGCATTTCGTGGGTCCGGACCAGTTGCACGGCTTTCAAGAGCGTCTGACCACCGACATTTACCCAGCAGACTTTGCTTGGACTCCAGACTGGTTGAAGGGGCCCGCCTACCGCCCGACCGGCGTGAGCATGCGCCCGGTGCTGGAGGCTGGGCCCTGCGTGCGCAGCATGCAAATCGACTACGACGATGAAGTTGAGCACAAAGGGGTGCAGTGTTTGTACGATCTGGCGCGAGCGCCCCGAGTGAAACCGTTTTTCTTGACGGTCTCCTACACCCACCCGCACCCGCCATTTGTCGCACCACAACGCCACTGGGATCGTTATCGGGCCGAGGACATTGATCCTCCCCGCATCGGCCCAATCGCCTTCCCGGATTTGGATGAACACAGCCAATGGCTGTATGTGGCGCATGCGCAAGACATTTACAGCGTTTCGCAAGAACAGGTCTTGAAAGCCCGCCACGCCTACTACGGCATGATCAGCTATGTGGATGAAAAAATTGGAAGCATCCTCGATACCCTAAAGGCCACCGGGCTCGATGAAAACACGGTTGTGGTGTTTTGCGCAGATCACGGCGAAATGCTGGGCGAACGCGGCATGTGGTTCAAGCAAAGCTTTTACGAATCCTCGGTGCGCGTGCCCCTGATTGTCTCTGGGCCTGAACGGTTTATCCCTGCCCGAGTCTCGGCACACGTATCCCTGGTCGATTTGCTGCCCACCTTCCTCGACCTCGCTTATAACGAGCAGGCGCCAGAGCCAGTCGGCCCGCTCCACGGTAGCAGCTTATTAGCCCTGCTTACGGGAGCCGATCAGGGCCAGGAGCGTCATGTGATCGCGGAGTACAGCTCGGAAGGTGTCCGGGCAGCATCCCGCATGCTGCGCGAGGGTCCCTGGAAATACGTGTTCACCCACGGTCTTGCGCCCATGCTGTTCAACTTAGACACAGACCCTGACGAGCTGCTGAACCTTGCCGGGCAAGCATGCCATGCTCAAACACAACAGGACTTGCATGCACGCCTGATTCAAGACTGGGAGCCTGCCGGCGTGCACGCCCGCATCCTGGCCAGTCAGCGTGAACGCCTGTTTCTGGCGGAGCTTGCCAAAGACTCAGCGGCAGCGCCCAACTGGGCGTACCAGGCTTTTGTTGACGACACACAGCGCTTCATCCGGGGCTCGGGCCTGGCGGGCCCTACCAGCGCCAAGGCGCGGGCGCGCTTTCCTTATGTTGAACCGGCTCAAGCAGACAAGCCTCCAGACCAACCGCCTGAGCAACCGGCTTGAGCCGAAACCGCGAAATTCATGGAGCCACACGGTGTCAGCCACCGCAATGGGGGCGCAGTTCTAATCAAAAGCTCGGCAGTAATTGCGGAACAATGAACTGCCCCTCGCCCCAAGCTTCAGTCTTGGTGATGGCGCCAGTCGCAGCGCCCAGCACCGCCTGGCGAACCTTCTGAGCGGCTTGGTCCAAATCAATGGCCCCAGCAATCAGCCCGCTCAAGTCCACATCGATGCCGTCTTCCCAGTGCTCGACAGTTTGTGGGTTGCCGCAGACCTTGATGGTCGGCGCCAAGGGGTTACCGGAAGGGTTGAAGACTCCCATTGAAAACAGCGTGATTTGAGCACCCGCGGCCACCATGCCGGTGATCGAGCAGGGGCTGAAAAAAGGCGTGTCCATGAAGTACAGCCCCGGCTTTTTTGGCTCCTGCCCGAAAGACAGGCAACCAGAGAATCTAGAGTTGCCAATCTTGCATACCGCACCCATGGTTTTTTCGATCAGGGTGGTCAGACCGGCTTCGATATTCTCCGCTGTTGGATTGATACCGCGGTAGCTTTCGCCGTCCTTGCTCATGCGTGCTTCTGTGACGGCGATCCGCTCGACAATCGCCTGTGCGACTTCGGGCGTGACAGATTGCTTGCGCACCAGCTCTTCAGCGCCAATAAATTCGGCGGTCTCCGAGACAATCACGGTGGCGCCATGCGCCACCGCAGCGTCGACGAAACGACCGATGGCTGGGTTAGAGCAAACCGAGCTCGAGGCGTCGGAGCCACCGCACTCAAGCGCAATGCTCAGGGACGAAAAGCGACAGGCCACCCGCTGCAATTGTTTAAGCGGCACACTCAAACGCCCAAGCGCTTGCAGCGCCCGGTCGATGGCGTGCTGGACGCCTTGACTGTCCATGACGGCCAGCACCTCAATCGGTTTGCCGGCCTGGGCGAGCATGTGCTGCCAAGCCTGGGCCGCCCGTCGGTCATGACACAGCACCAGCGCCGCACCGATATTGGGGTGATCGACCAGCTGTGCGATGACCCGGTCTTGCAGGCGGGCGTCCGGGGTTTGCAGGCCGCGCTGGAATTGGCCGTGTACGGCCAACACCGGCTGCTGCTCTTTGCTGCCAAAGCGCTGCGTGGCAATCACGGCGATCCGATTGCTGAGTGCCACGGTCGACACCACAGCCAAGTGGTTGCGCACGCCCACCCGATCACGGCTTCGGGCATACCCGGCAAAGGTCAGCTCAGCCTCATCTGCAGTTATGGATATGGACATGGGCTCCCTTTGGGATGTCTTGGGTGGCAATGCCGATCGGCGTGCCATATTTGATGATGGCTTGGCCTTGCAAAATAGGTTTCAGGGCAGCCTTGTGACCGAAAGCGATGGTCTCCTTCAGCGCCAAGCCAGCTTGGGTAATCCAGTCTTCTGTCTTGAAATCCAGCAGGGTGGTGACGTTGTCATTTGGATGGACAGTGAGGCTGATTCGGCTCATGGTGTGGTGCGCCAAGCGAATGCGGGGTATCGACATCGGGCGCATTTAGTTTTAAAGTTCTATATATGGTATCTTATGGTGGCTTTAAAAAAGGAAAGATCATTTTTGCCCGCTGTCGTCATCTTGGTTTCTTGCTGCTGCCCTGGTGCCTGTTGGTTTTTTTTTGGCACGCCATGGCCGTCTCAGGTTTTGTCAACCCAGGGTTGATGCCCACGCCGGCTCAGGTCGGCAGCAAACTCCTGGAACTACTCTTTGGCGGACGCCTGGGCATCGATATTTTGAAATCGACGCAGCGGGTGACGCTGGGGGTTTTGCTGGGTATCGCCCTGGCTGTGCCAGTCGGGTTTCTGATCGGCTGGTACAAGGGCGCTCGAACTTTTCTCGATCCCTTGATCAATTTTTTTCGCGCCTTGCCACCGATCGCATTGATCCCCTTGGTGGTGGTGTATTTCGGCATCGACGAGCCGGCCAAGGTGATCATCTTGTTTTATGCGAGCTTTTTTGCCGGCGTGATCGTGATGTACGAGGGTGTCGCACAAATCAGTCCGATCTTCATCAAAGTAGCCCGCACGCTTGGCGCTTCTGAGTGGGAGATTTTCTCGCGAGTGATCGTGCCCATGACCATGCCGCATATCCTGACTGCGCTGCGGGTCGCCCTGGGTGTGGCCTGGGCCACACTGGTGGCCTCGGAACTGGTGGCGGCCCAGCAGGGGCTGGGCGCGCTGATCCAAAGCGCCGGGTCTTTTTTTCAGATTGACATCATTTATGTAGGTATCGTATCGATCGGCGCGGTGGCCTTGGCCATGGACCTTGTACTGCGAGCCATCACGCGCCGCCTGATCCGTTGGCAGGATAGGGTAGAGCTCCAATGAGCCAGCCGCGCGTCGTTTTTGACGGTGTTTGCGTGGACTTTCCCACAGAGACCGGACCCCTGAGTGTGGTTGATGATGTGTCGTTTTCGGTGCACGAAAACGAGTTCATCTGTATTGTTGGCCCGTCTGGTTGCGGCAAGACCACCCTGATGAATGTTTTAGCTGGTTTTACACCTCCGACCCGCGGGGTGGTGCTGCTCGATGGCCAAGCGGTTCGCGGCCCGGGGCGAGATCGCGGTGTGATATTTCAAGACTACGGTGTCTTTCCCTGGCTGAGCGTTGAACAAAATATTATGTTTGGTTTGCGTTTGGCCAGCAGCAAAACCCCTGCAAACGAGCGTGCGGCTGTCTGCCGTCAATACCTCGAATTAATGGGCTTGGCTGACTTTGCCAAAGCCTTCCCGAAAACACTCTCGGGTGGCATGCGCCAGCGCTTGGCAATTGCCCGCGCTTATGCAGCAAAGCCAGAGTTTTTGTTGATGGACGAGCCTTTTGGCGCACTCGATGCGCAAACCCGCTCGAAAATGCAGAACCTGCTGCTCGAAGTACTGCAACGTGAGGGCAAGACAGTGATGATGATCACCCACTCAGTGGACGAGGCCATCTATCTGGCATCGCGTATTGTGGTGGTCACTGCGCGCCCGGCCCGTATCAAGGCGATCATCAAGGTCCCGTTTGGCTACCCACGCCACGAGGGCCTTCAAGAAACCGCAGATTTTATGAACATCAAGGCCCACCTGCGCGAGCTCGTGATGGCCGAATATGAGGCGCAGCAAATGCTGGGCTCTGCCAACAGTTAAGCACCATTCCCCGCCCTGCCACCCCACCCCACCCCCAACCAAAACTGAGGAGCCGTCCATGAACAAGACTTTCCAACCCCGCCGCCGCCAATTGCTGGTTGGCATGAGCGCTGCCGGCCTGAGCAGCATCGCCGCACCAGCCATTGCGCAGCAACGCGCCAAGATCCGAGCCGGCTATGTCGACACCTTGGCAGTCACGGGGCAATTGTGGACTGGTGTTCACCGGGGCCACTGGGCCAAGGAGGGCATTGAATTTGATCCGGTCAAGTTCAGCACCGGTCTGGAGCTTTTCAATGCCATGATTGGCGGCAGCTTGGACATGCTCTCCACCG
>BJGT01000050.1 GCA_014190675.1 Comamonadaceae bacterium
GGGCGACAACGTGTCGATCACTGTGAAGCTGATCAACCCGATCGCCATGGAAGAAGGCCTGCGTTTCGCTATCCGCGAAGGTGGCAAGACCGTTGGCGCCGGTGTTGTGGCCAAAATCATCGCCTAACTTGTTTGCACAGGGGTATAGCTCAATTGGCAGAGCGTCGGTCTCCAAAACCGAAGGTTGTAGGTTCGATTCCTACTGCCCCTGCCACTTGGTGGCTTTGAGATAGCTCATTACCAGCCCAGCCATGAAAATGCTGGGCCCAAACAGCTTCAACCAGCGGCTTTACAGACAGACAGACGAACGCAAAACTGAAACAAATGGTCACCCCACAAGTTCAAACACTCAGCACCGGCGCAGACAAAGCCAAACTGGTTGGCTCCGCCCTGCTGGCTGTAGCTGCCCTGGCAGCGTTTTACCTGTTGTCCAAACAGGGAGCGCTAGTTCAATGGGCCGCCCTGCTGGTGGTTTTTGCGGTTGCGGTTGCCGTATTTTTCACTGCAGAGCCAGGCAAAGCGCTGCTGGCGTTTGGCCGTGATGCTTGGCGCGAACTCAAAAAAGTCGTTTGGCCCGAACGCAAAGAGGCCATGCAGATGACCGCCTATGTGTTCGTTTTTGTCCTGGTCATGGCGCTGTTTCTCTGGCTCACCGACAAGACGCTCGAGTGGGTGTTCTATGACCTGATTCTGGGGTGGAAAAAATGACAACTGATCTTGTAGATCCCCTGGTCCCCGAGGCGCATGCCGCCTCCCAGATTCTGGCAACCGCACCGAGTAACCCCGACCTGCGCTGGTACGTGGTGCACGCCTACTCGGGCATGGAAAAGGCGGTCGAACGCAATATTCTGGAGCGCATCACGCGCGCTGGCATGCAGGCAAAATTTGGCCGGGTCCTGGTTCCCATGGAAGAAGTGGTGGAGATCAAGAACGGGCAGAAAAAAACAACCGAGCGCAAGTTTTTCCCAGGCTATGTGTTGGTCGAAATGGTGATGGATGACGACACCTGGCACTTGGTCAAGCACACCAACAAGGTCACTGGTTTTGTCGGTGGTGCCAAGACGCGGCCCTCGCCCATCTCTGAATCTGAGGTGATGAAGATCGTCAGCCAGATGCAAGAGGGCTCGGAGAAGCCGCGGCACAAGGTGGAGTTCTCGGTGGGAGAGTATGTACGCATCAAAGACGGCCCTTTCACCGACTTCAACGGCTCGGTCGAGGACGTCAATTACGACAAAAGCAAGGTCCGCGTGTCAGTCACGATTTTTGGCCGTGCCACACCAGTTGAACTGGAGTTTTCGCAAATCGAAAAGGCCTGAGTCCAGGCTAGGATCCGCACTTTTCGACTCGGTGCGGATATTGTTGGTGAGTCGTTAACCCGCGGGGAGCCAGGTTAAACCCATTCGTTTTTGGGCCCTGGCGTCAGCACCCGCAAGGAGAAAAGCATGGCGAAAAAAATCGTCGGTTTTGTCAAGCTGCAAGTTCCGGCAGGCAAAGCCAACCCGTCCCCCCCGATCGGTCCTGCCCTGGGTCAACGCGGGCTGAACATCATGGAGTTCTGCAAAGCCTTCAATGCCCAGACGCAGGGCATCGAGCCCGGGCTGCCACTGCCTGTGGTGATCACCGCTTTTGCCGATAAGAGCTTTACTTTTATTATCAAATCGCCGCCGTCTTCGATTCTGATCAAAAAAGCGGTCAAGATTGACAAAGGCTCAGCGCGTCCGCACACCGACAAGGTTGGCAAGATCACCCGGGCCCAGCTCGAGGAAATCGCAAAGACCAAAATGAAAGACCTGACAGCTGCCGACATGGACGCGGCTGTGCGCACCATCGCCGGCTCGGCCCGTTCGATGGGCGTGACTGTGGAGGGCGTTTAAATGACTCATCTGACAAAAAAACAAAAGACCCAGCAGGGCAAGATCGACAGCAACAAGCTGTACCCCCTGCTCGACGCACTGGGACTGGTCAAGGAGTTCGCCACAGCCAAATTCGATGAATCGATCGATGTGGCTGTGCAACTAGGTATTGACGCTAAAAAATCTGATCAGGTGGTGCGCGGCGCCGTCGTGTTGCCAAATGGAACCGGCAAGACCAAACGGGTTGCCGTGTTTGCGCAGGGCGCAAAGGCTGATGAAGCGCGAGCAGCAGGCGCGGACATTGTCGGTATGGACGATCTGGCTGCCATGATCAAGGCTGGCAACATGCCGTTTGATGTCGTGATTGCCGCCCCGGATGCCATGCGGGTCGTTGGAACGCTGGGACAAATTCTTGGTCCGCGTGGCTTGATGCCCAACCCGAAAGTCGGAACAGTCACCCCTGACGTGGCCCTGGCGGTGAAAAATGCCAAGGCGGGGCAGGTGCAGTTTCGCGTCGACAAGGGCGGGATTGTGCACTCCACAATAGGCAGGCGGTCCTTTGACAACGACAAGCTACGCGGCAACCTGGCCGCCTTGGTCGATGCCCTTAGCAAGGCCAAACCGGCGGCCAGCAAAGGCGTTTACCTGCGCAAAGTGGCAGTTTCTTCAACCATGGGCGTAGGCGTACGCGTTGACCTGCAAACAATCGCAGCCTGAAGGCAAAGAATTTGGTGCGCCCGAAAAGGCGCGCCAAGGTGGTGGGCTGTTTGGGCTGCAAAGTCGAAACAGGCCATCCAAGACCGTTGGTGTGCCAGCTCCACTTGTGGGTGCCGGCGCTTAATCAGAAGACAACCAACGCAGATGGCGATCCCGCTGCCCAAGGACCCGGTTCTTGAACAGATGGTCGCTGCAATGTGGCGTACCCGGAGGCTGATAGTCAAGGGGTATATTTTGAAGGAGTAGACCTTGAGTCTTAATCGCAGTGAGAAAGAAGCCGTCATCAGTGATGTGATCGGCCTCGCAGCAAAAGCTCAAACGCTCGTGATGGCGGAATACCGTGGCATCAAAGTCGCGGACATGACCAAATTGCGCACAGCCGCGCGCAGCAACGGAGTGAGCTTGACTGTGTTGAAAAACACACTGGCTCGCCGTGCTGTGGCAGGCAGTGGCTTTGAGGTGGTGTCCGATTTGATGACCGGTCCGCTGATCTATGGCTTCTCTGAAGATGCAGTGGCTGCCGCGCGAGTGGTGTCCGATTTCGCAAAAACCAACGAGAAATTGGTGATACGCGGAGGTGCATCCGCCGGAAAAGCCCTGGATGTGAACGGCGTCAAGCAACTGGCAAACATTCCCTCCAAAGAGGTTTTGCTGGCGCAGTTGCTGGGCTTGATGCAATCCCCGATTTCCCGCACCGCACGGGTGCTGGCGGCGATCGCGGAGAAAAAAAGCGCCGGTGCGGCAAGCGAAGCAGCACCAGCAGAGGCTGTCGCGGCCTGATGGCCTGTGGCAAGTTGTAAGCACTATTGTTAGGACATAAAAATGGCATTCGATAAAGACGCATTTTTGACCGCTCTGGACAGCATGACGGTCATGGAACTCAACGAACTGGTGAAAGCCATCGAAGAGAAGTTTGGCGTAAGCGCTGCAGCCATGTCGGCACCCGCCGGCGGCGGTGCTGCTGCGGCCGCTGTGGTGGAAGAAAAAACCGAGTTCAATGTGGTGCTGCTTGAAGCCGGCGCCGCCAAGGTTTCGGTCATCAAGGCGGTGCGTGAAATCACTGGCCTGGGCCTCAAAGAAGCCAAAGACCTGGTTGACGGCGCGCCTAAAAATGTCAAAGAAGGCATTGCCAAGGCAGATGCTGAAGCCGCCCTGAAAAAACTGGTGGATGCTGGTGCCAAGGCCGAACTCAAGTAATTGACGAGGCCCATACCGGGCCGACCCATCGCAAACTGCGGTGGGTCGGCCCGGGTGCTTGTTAGAGCACACCGCAAAGCGACATCAACATTGCGCTTTTCAGTGTCTTCTGATCCCGACTGCGGGAGACGCCTTGGTTCGGGTTGCATGCAATGTGCGACCGTCCGCCAAAGATTGGTAGTGGCCAATCGCCAAGAATATGAAAGCAGGGTGTGGGGACGAAAAATTTCGTGCCTGACTGCCTGATCGCTTTGGTATGACAGTCGACGAGGACCCTCAGGATTCATTAGTCTTTGCCCGGAGATCTCATGGCTTACTCTTACACCGAACGCAAACGCATTCGAAAAAATTTCGGTAATCGTGACAGCGTGCTCGAAATACCCTACCTGCTGCAAATGCAAAAAGACGCCTACACAGCGTTTTTGCAAGCCGATGCTGCGCCGAAAAAACGCACCACAGAGGGCTTGCAAGCGGCCTTCGAGGCGGCCTTCCCGATCGTCTCGCACAACGGTTTTGTCGAGATGAAATACCTCGAGTACAACCTGGCCAAACCGGGCTTTGACGTGCGCGAGTGCCAAACCCGCGGACTCACCTATGCCTCGGCCGTGCGCGCCAAGGTGCAGCTGATCATTTATGACCGCGAAGCTTCCACCAGCCAAAACAAGGTGGTCAAAGAGGTCAAGGAACAAGAAGTCTACATGGGCGAGGTACCGCTGATGACCGGCAAAGGCTCTTTCATCATCAACGGAACCGAGCGAGTCATCGTGTCACAGCTGCACCGCTCGCCGGGCGTGTTTTTTGAGCATGACAAGGGCAAAACACACAGCTCGGGCAAGCTGCTGTTCTCGGCGCGCATCATCCCTTACCGCGGCTCTTGGCTTGACTTTGAGTTCGACCCAAAAGATATCTTGTATTTCCGAGTTGATCGGCGTCGCAAAATGCCAGTCACCATACTGCTAAAGGCCATCGGTCTGAACCATGAGTCGATACTTGCCAACTTCTTTGTCAACGACAATTTCCGCCTGATGGACAGCGGAGCGCAGATGGAATTTGTCGCCGAACGGCTGCGTGGCGAAGTGGCCCGCTTTGACATCACCGACAAAAGCGGCAAAGTGGTGGTGGCCAAAGACAAGCGGGTCACCGCCCGACACACCCGAGAGCTCGAGCAATCTGGCACGACCCATGTCAGTGTTCCAGAAGATTTTTTGGTTGGCCGCGTGGTTGCCCGCAGCATTGTTGAGCCCGACACCGGGGAAATCATTGCCAAGGCCAATGAGGAACTGAGCGAGGCATTGCTCAAAAAGCTGCGCGCCAGCGGCGTGCAGGATCTGCCTTGCATCTATACCAATGAGCTCGATCAGGGCGCCTACATATCGCAAACTCTGCGCAGCGATGAAACCGTCGATGAATTTGCCGCCCGGGTAGCAATTTACCGCATGATGCGCCCCGGAGAGCCGCCGACCGAAGACGCGGTGCAAGCGCTTTTTCAGCGCCTCTTCTACAACCCAGACACCTATGATTTGTCTCGTGTCGGGCGCATGAAGTTCAATGCCAAGATGGGGCGCGCCGAGTCCACCGGCCCCATGGTGCTGACCAACGAAGACATTTTGTCAGTCGTCAAAATTCTGGTGGATCTGCGCAACGGCCGTGGCGATGTGGACGACATCGACCACTTGGGTAACCGGCGTGTGCGCTGCGTGGGCGAACTGGCTGAAAACCAGTACCGAACCGGCCTCGCGCGGATCGAAAAAGCCGTCAAGGAACGGCTTGGACAGGCCGAGCAAGAGCCGTTGATGCCGCATGACCTGATCAACAGCAAGCCCATCTCAGCGGCCTTGAAGGAATTTTTCGGCGCCTCCCAGCTGTCGCAGTTCATGGACCAGACCAACCCCCTGTCCGAGATCACGCACAAGCGTCGTGTCTCGGCCCTTGGGCCGGGCGGTTTGACCCGTGAGCGTGCCGGCTTTGAGGTGCGCGATGTCCATGTCACGCACTACGGCAGGGTGTGCCCGATTGAGACCCCCGAGGGACCCAACATCGGCCTGATCAATTCCCTGGCCCTGTATGCACGCCTCAATGAATACGGCTTTATTGAGACGCCTTACCGGCGGGTAATCGACAGCAAGGTCACCATGGTGATCGACTACCTGTCTGCCATCGAGGAGGGCAAGTATGTGATTGCCCAAGCCAATGCAACGCTGGACAAAAACGGCAAACTGACCGGCGAGCTGATCTCGGCGCGCGAGGCTGGCGAATCCATTTTGGTGGGGGCAGAGCGGATTCAGTACATGGACGTCTCCCCGGCCCAGATTGTCTCGGTAGCCGCATCGCTGGTGCCATTTTTGGAGCATGACGACGCCAACCGGGCGCTGATGGGCGCAAACATGCAGCGCCAGGCTGTGCCTATTCTGCGGCCTGAGAAAGCCTTTGTTGGGACCGGCATTGAACGGGTTTCGGCAGTGGACTCCGGCACCGTGGTCACCGCTTCCCGGGGCGGCGTGGTGGATTATGTCGATGCCACGCGGGTGGTGGTACGGGTCAACGACGATGAGGCACAGGCCGGCGAAGTCGGTGTGGATATCTACAACCTGATCAAGTACCAGCGCTCCAACCAAAACACCAACATCCACCAGCGTCCGATTGTCAGGAAGGGCGACCGCCTTGCCAAAGGCGATGTCATCGCCGATGGCGCATCAACCGACCTTGGTGAACTGGCCCTGGGCCAGAACATGTTGGTTGCATTCATGCCATGGAATGGCTACAACTTCGAAGACTCCATCCTCATCAGCGAGCGCGTGGTCGCCGAAGACCGCTACACATCGATACACATTGAAGAGTTGGTGGTGATGGCCCGCGATACCAAGCTGGGTTCCGAGGAAATCACCCGCGACATCCCCAACCTGAGCGAACAACAACTCAACCGGCTTGATGAATCCGGCATCATCTTTGTGGGTGCTGAAGTACAGCCCGGTGACACGCTGGTCGGCAAGGTCACCCCCAAGGGTGAGACCACACTGACGCCCGAAGAAAAACTGCTGCGCGCCATCTTTGGTGAAAAGGCCAGCGACGTGAAAGACACCTCTCTTCGAGTCGACCAAGGCTCACAGGGCACGGTGATCGACGTGCAGGTGTTCACCCGCGAAGGCATCACGCGCGACCGCCGGGCCCAGCAAATCATTGACGACGAACTCAAGCGCTACCGTCTGGACCTCAATGACCAGTTGCGTATTGTCGAAGCAGACGCTTTTGCCCGTATCGAAAAGCTGCTGCTTGGCAAGGCTGCCAACGGCGGGCCACAAAAGCTTGCTAAGGGCAGCAAGATCGACAAGGCCTACCTCGGTTCGGTCGACCGTTTCCATTGGTTTGACATCCGCCCGGCTGATGAGGATGTGGCGAGCCAGCTCGAGAGCATCAAAAACTCTCTGCAACAAACCCGCCACAGCTTTGATTTGGCGTTTGAAGAAAAGCGCAAGAAACTCACCCAGGGCGATGAGTTGCCCGCAGGTGTGCTCAAAATGGTCAAGGTTTACCTGGCTGTCAAACGCCGCCTGCAACCCGGCGACAAAATGGCCGGCCGGCATGGCAACAAGGGCGTGGTGTCGAAAATCGTTCCAGTTGAAGACATGCCCTACATGGCTGATGGCACGCCCTGCGATATTGTTCTCAATCCCCTGGGCGTGCCCTCGCGGATGAATGTCGGCCAGGTGCTCGAGGTGCATCTGGGCTGGGCCGCCAAAGGCATCGGTCAGCGTATTGGGGACATGCTGCAAGAGCAGGTCAAGATCGCCGAACTGCGCAAATTTCTTGATACTTTGTACAACGGTTCGGGCCGCAAAGAGGACATCGGGCAGCTGAGCGATCAGCAGGTACTGGAGATGGCGGGCAACCTCAGCACTGGCGCCACCTTCGCCACTCCGGTTTTTGACGGTGCTTCCGAAGAAGAGATCCGCAGCATGCTCAAGCTGGCTTACCCTGAAGAGGCCGTCCGGGCCAAGGGCCTGACAGACACCCGCACCCAGGCCCGGCTGTTTGATGGTCGCAGCGGCGAAGCCTTCGAGCGCCCGACCACGATTGGCTATATGCACGTACTCAAACTCCACCATTTGGTGGACGACAAGATGCACGCCCGCTCCACCGGCCCTTACAGCCTGGTCACGCAACAACCGCTGGGCGGAAAAGCGCAGTTTGGGGGGCAGCGTTTCGGCGAGATGGAGGTCTGGGCCCTGGAGGCCTATGGCGCTTCATACACCTTGCAGGAAATGCTGACCGTCAAATCCGACGATGTGCAGGGCCGTACCAAGGTCTACGAAAGCATCGTCAAGGGAGAGCACTCGATCGAAGCTGGCATGCCAGAGTCCTTCAATGTGCTGGTTAAGGAAATACGCTCGCTCGGTATTGACATCGAACTCGAACGTTCCTGATGTTTTGCGCGTCGGCCGGCTTGCACCGTAAGCTCGGCCGCAGTCAACAGATTAACTAGGAAATAGCGTCATGAAATCATTACTCGACCTGTTCAAGCAGTTCACCCCCGATGAGCATTTCAGTGCCATCAAAATTGGCATGGCTTCGCCCGAAAAGATCCGGTCATGGTCTTTCGGCGAAGTCAAAAAGCCAGAGACCATCAACTACCGTACCTTTAAGCCAGAACGCGATGGTCTTTTTTGTGCCAAGATCTTTGGCCCCATCAAAGACTATGAATGCCTGTGCGGCAAATACAAACGCCTCAAGCATCGCGGCGTGATTTGCGAGAAATGTGGCGTTGAAGTGACTCAGACCAAAGTGCGACGCGAACGCATGGGACACATCGACCTGGCCGCCCCCTGCGCGCACATCTGGTTCCTGAAGTCTCTGCCAAGTCGGCTTGGCCTGGTACTTGACATGACACTGCGCGACATCGAGCGGGTGCTGTATTTCGAAGCTTATGTCGTCACTGACCCCGGCATGACTCCGCTGAAAAAGTTCAGCATCATGTCGGAAGATGAGTTTGACGCCAAGTTCAAGGAACACGGCGACGAGTTCCAGGCCAAGATGGGCGCTGAGGGCATCAAGGATTTGCTGCATGGCCTGGACATCGAAGGCTCGATTGAAAAACTGCGCAATGACCCGAGTGGCTCAGAGCTAAAAATCAAAAAGAACACCAAGCGTCTCAAGCTGCTTGAGGCTTTCAAAAAGTCGGGCATCAAGCCCGAGTGGATGGTGCTCAATGTGCTGCCGGTGCTGCCGCCGGACCTGCGTCCGTTGGTGCCACTGGACGGCGGTCGCTTTGCAACATCAGACCTCAATGACCTGTACCGCCGCGTGATCAACCGCAACAGCCGACTGCGCCGTTTGCTCGAGCTCAAAGCGCCCGAGATCATCGCCCGCAACGAAAAACGCATGTTGCAGGAATCGGTCGACTCCCTGCTCGACAACGGCCGCCGTGGCAAGGCCATGACCGGCGCCAACAAGCGCGCGCTCAAGTCCCTGGCCGACATGATTAAAGGCAAGAGCGGGCGTTTCCGCCAGAACCTGCTGGGCAAACGGGTCGATTACTCGGGTCGCTCGGTGATTGTGGTCGGGCCAACACTCAAGCTGCATCAGTGCGGTTTACCTAAATTGATGGCGCTGGAGTTATTCAAGCCCTTCATCTTTGCCCGTCTGGAGACCATGGGCATAGCCACCACCATCAAGGCGGCCAAAAAAGAGGTGGAGTCCGGCACGCCGGTGGTTTGGGACATCCTAGAAGAGGTGATCAAAGAGCATCCGGTCATGCTCAACCGCGCGCCCACGCTGCACCGCCTGGGCATCCAGGCCTTCGAGCCTATCCTGATCGAAGGCAAAGCAATCCAGTTGCACCCACTGGTCTGCGCGGCATTCAATGCCGACTTTGACGGCGACCAGATGGCCGTGCATGTGCCCCTGTCGGTTGAAGCCCAGATGGAATGCCGTACCCTGATGCTGGCTTCCAACAATGTGCTGTTCCCTTCTAATGGCGAGCCCTCCATCGTGCCTTCGCAAGACGTGGTGTTGGGTCTGTACTACACCACCCGCGAGCGCACCAATGGCAAGGGCGAGGGGCTGATTTTTTCTGATATCGGCGAGGTGCAGCGGGCTTTTGATGCAGGAGAAGTCGAGCTCAACTCGCGCATCAATGTGCGCCTGACCGAGTACGCCAAGGACAAGGAAACCGGCGAATTTGTCAGCAGCACCCAGCTCTGGGAAACCACCGCCGGGCGGGCTTTGTTGTCAGAAATTTTGCCCAAGGGGCTGCCTTTTTCTAACCTCAACAAGGCGCTCAAGAAGAAGGAAATCTCCAAGCTGATCAATGTCTCTTTCCGCAAATGCGGGCTTAAAGAGACGGTGGTGTTTGCCGACAAACTGCTGCAGGCCGGTTTCCGCCTTGCCACCAAGGCTGGAATCTCGATTTGTATCGACGACATGCTGGTACCCCCAGAAAAACCCGAGATCATCAGCCGCGCTCAAAAAGAGGTGAAAGAGATCGAGCAACAGTATGTCTCGGGCCTGGTCACGGCTGGCGAGCGCTACAACAAGGTGGTCGATATTTGGGGTAAATCTGGCGACGAAGTCTCCAAGGTGATGATGGCTCAGCTGTCTAAAGAAATGGTCACGGACCGCCATGGCAAGCTGGTCGCGCAGGAATCGTTCAACTCCATCTATATGATGGCCGACTCTGGTGCGCGTGGCTCTGCCGCACAGATACGGCAGGTAGCGGGCATGCGTGGCCTGATGGCTAAGCCCGATGGCTCGATCATCGAGACCCCGATCACCGCCAATTTCCGTGAAGGCCTCAATGTGCTCGAGTACTTCATATCCACCCACGGAGCCCGCAAAGGCCTGGCTGATACAGCCCTCAAAACCGCCAATTCGGGTTACCTGACCCGCCGCTTGGTGGACGTGACCCAGGACCTGGTGGTGACCGAACAAGACTGCGGCACCCACGATGGCGCGCTGATGCGAGCTATTGTCGAAGGCGGCGAGGTCATTGAATCGCTGCGCGACCGGATTTTGGGCCGAACCGCTGCCGACGACATTCTGCATCCCGAAAACCGCTCGGTGTTGGTCCTGGCTGGCACCATGCTTGACGAAGACCTGATTGAAGAGATGGAGCTCGCTGGTGTCGATGAAGTCAAGGTCCGCACCGCGCTCAACTGCGAAACCCGCTTTGGCATATGCGCCAAATGCTATGGTCGTGATCTGGGCCGGGGCGGTCTGGTCAACGGTGGTGAGGCGGTTGGCGTGATCGCCGCCCAGTCCATTGGCGAGCCGGGCACACAACTTACCATGCGCACCTTCCATATCGGCGGTGCGGCCTCCCGGGCTGCCATCGCCGCCAGCGTCGAGGCCAAGTCCAATGGCAGCATCGGGTTTAACCCGACCATGCGCTATGTGACCAACGGCAAAAAAGAACTGGTGGTGATTTCCCGCTCTGGCGAGATCGTCATACATGACGAACATGGCCGGGAGCGTGAACGCCACAAGGTGCCCTACGGCGCAGTGCTGACAATCAAGGCAGATCAGGCCATCAAGTCCGGCATGATTCTGGCCAACTGGGATCCGCTGACCCGGCCCATCATCACCGAGTTCGCAGGCAAAATCAACTTCGAAAACCTCGAAGAGGGCTTGACCGTCGCCCGCCAGGTCGACGAGGTAACCGGCCTCGCCACGCTGGTCGTGATCGACCCCAAACGCCGTGGCGCTGCCAAGGTGGTACGCCCTCAGGTCAAGCTGATTGACGCATCCGGCAACGAGGTCAAGATCCCCGGCACCGACCACTCCGTCACGATTGGCTTCCCCGTGGGCGCCCTGGTACAGGTGCGTGACGGGCAGGAGGTGGGCCCCGGCGAAGTGCTGGCCCGCATCCCCATCGAAGGCCAGAAAACCAGGGACATCACCGGTGGCTTGCCCAGAGTGGCTGAACTCTTCGAGGCCCGCTCGCCCAAAGACAAGGGCGTGCTTGCCGAGATGACCGGAACCGTCTCTTTCGGCAAAGAGACCAAAGGAAAAATCCGCCTGCAAATCACCGATCCCGAGGGCTCTGTCTGGGAAGAACTGGTGCCCAAAGAGAAAAACATCCTGGTCCACGAAGGCCAGGTTGTCAACAAAGGTGAGAGCGTGGTGGACGGCCCGGCCGACCCGCAAGACATTCTGCGCCTGCTGGGCTCGGAAGAACTGGCGCGCTACATTGTTGACGAGGTGCAAGACGTGTACCGCTTGCAGGGCGTGAAAATCAACGACAAGCACATCGAGGTGATTGTTCGCCAAATGCTGCGCCGGGTGGTGGTGGAGAACGCTGGCGAGTCCAATTACATCAATGGTGAGCAGGTGGAGCGTTCGGAGATGCTCAACACCAATGACGCCTTGCGCGCCGAAGGCAAGATTGCCGCCGCCTTCACCAACCTGTTGCTGGGCATCACCAAAGCATCGCTGTCGACCGACAGTTTTATCAGCGCAGCCTCTTTCCAGGAGACCACGCGGGTGTTGACCGAGGCTGCCATCATGGGCAAGCGAGACGAGTTGCGTGGCCTGAAGGAAAACGTGATCGTCGGGCGTCTGATTCCGGCTGGCACGGGTTTGGCGTACCACGAAGCCCGTAAAGTGCGCGAGAGCATGGACGATGCCGAGCGCCGCGCCATTGCCGATGCCGAGGCGGCCGAATTGGCAGACTCGGCACAGGCCAGCGAAGGTGCTGTTGCCGAGTAGGGGCAGGCTGACACACCTGCTCTACCGCAAAAGCTAGCGCCCCAAGCCCCGGTGCAAACCGACCTGTGGCGCCAGTTGCAATCGGTGGCGGCCCTGCTGCAAGCCGTTCGTGGCGGCAGTTCGGCCACCGCCGCACTGGGAAAGCTGGCGCCCGAGGCTCGTCCTGGTGTGCAGGCGCTGAGCTTCACTGTGCTGCGGTTTTTGGGCCGGGCGCAGGCGCTGCGGCAATTGCTTGCCAGCAAAACCCCGCCACCCGCAGCAGACGCGCTGCTGTGTACCGCATTGGCGCTAGCCTGGCAAGACCAAGGCGCCCCTTACGAGGCCTTTACCCTGGTGAACCAAACCGTGGAGGCGGCCAAGCGGGGCGCCTCCACCCAGGCGCAGGCGGGTTTCATCAATGCCTGTCTGCGCCGCTTCTTGCGCGAGCGAGAGGCTCTGGTGGCCAGCACCCAAACACAGGCGCAAGCGCTCTGGAACCACCCCCTGTGGTGGATCGATCGCCTGCGCAAAGACTGGCCTGATTGCTGGCAGGACATTCTCGCGGCCAACAATGTCGCCGCGCCCATGACGCTGCGGGTAAACCTGCGCAAGACCAGCGTGGCGTCTTTTTTACAGACTCTGGCAACAGCCGGCATGCCGGCCTGGGCAGCCGGCCAGGCCGGCGTGATCTTGGGCCAAGCCCAGCCGGTGCAAGCCCTTCCCGGCTTTGCCGAGGGCCTGTTCTCGGTGCAAGATCTGGCTGGGCAGATGGCTGCCAGCAGCCTGCTCTCGGGTTTAAACGGCTCGGGCCGACTGCGGGTGCTGGACGCTTGCGCGGCACCTGGCGGCAAAACAGCCCACCTGCTCGAAATCGCGGACTGCGAGCTCACAGCCTTGGATATAGACCCGCTACGCTGCGAATCCATTCACCAAAATTTGCACCGCTTGGGCTTGCAAGCGCAGGTGCTGGCGGCAGACGCTGGGGCGGTGCACAGTTGGTGGGATGGCAAAGCCTTTGATGCCATATTGCTCGACGCCCCTTGCACGGCCTCGGGCATCGTGCGCCGCCACCCCGATGTCAGGTGGCTGCGCCGCCCAAGCGATATTGCGCAGCTCAGCGCCATCCAGGCGCGCCTGCTCAAGGCCCTGTGGCCCACCCTCAAACCGGGCGGCCGGCTGCTCTACAGCACCTGTTCGGTTTTCCGCGCTGAAGGGGAGGATCAGGTCCAAACGTTTCTTGCAAACAACACCGCAGCGGCCTTGCTGCCGTCTGCCGGGCATTTGCTGCCCTCATTGCACTCAGACCAGACAGCCGTCCCGGACAATCAGCACCGTGAACACGATGGTTTTTATTACGCATTGCTGCAAAAGCGGCTGGCATAAGGGGCTGGGCTGGCTGGTGGCCGCAGTGCTTCTGTGTACCGGCGCGGGTCTGGGGCCGGCCTGGGCAGCAAGCACCGAACTTGCGCAATTGCAAGTGGAGCGCTCTGGTGAGTCGGTACTCCTGTCGGCCAGCGTCCGGTTTGAGTTGCCTGGCGCGGTAGAAGAGGCGCTGCTCAAAGGCATCCCGGTCATCTTTGTGGCCGAGGCCGATGTGTTCCGCGAGCGCTGGTACTGGACCAATAAAAAGGTGCTCAGCGCCCAGCGGCACATGCGCCTAGCCTACCAAGCCTT
Organism: Comamonadaceae bacterium; assembly: GCA_014190675.1. Lineage (GTDB taxonomy): Bacteria > Pseudomonadota > Gammaproteobacteria > Burkholderiales > Burkholderiaceae_C > Rhodoferax. The sequence goes on from BJGT01000050.1 coordinate 14,121, forward strand.
GACCCAGCGCTGGCGTCTGAACATCGCATCCGGGCCTATTACGGTGACTGGCATGGGCATGGCGCTGACGCAGAACTTTGACAGCCTGGCCGATGCCTTGGCTGCGGTGCAGCGGGTATCGCGCTGGAAAATCGCCGAGGCCAGCGAGCTCGAGCCCAACCAAGCGCACAACGTGGCATTTCGTTTCCGCCTGGATGTAGCGCAACTGCCCCGCCCCCTGCAGATCGGCACACTCGGAGATCCTGACTGGGATATCAGCACCGCGGCCAGCCGGGCGGTGACCGAGGCTGGCAAATGAGGCTTGCCCGCCCCCTGCGCTGGACCCTGGGGCTTGGGCTCGCCGTGGTGGTTTCGATGGGCTTGGTACTGCTTTTTTTACTCACCCAGGCCACCACCAACCGCGACATGTACGAGAGCAATTACGCACGCCTGTTTGTTCTCAACATGGTCGTGGCCGGCCTGCTCCTGTGCGCGATCGCCTGGATCGCCTACCGCCTTCTGGCACGTTTGCGGCAGGGCAAATTTGGCAGCCGGCTGCTGCTCAAACTGGCGGCTGTTTTTGCTCTTGCCGGCTTTGCGCCCGGCCTGCTGATTTACGTGGTCTCCTATCAGTTTGTGTCGCGCTCCATCGAGAGCTGGTTCGATGTCAAGGTTGAAGGCGCGCTTGAGGCCGGCCTGAACCTGGGCCGCGTGACGCTTGAAACCCTCTCCAGCGACCTGTCAAACAAGGCCAAGGGGGCAGCGGTACAAATCGCTGACCTGCCCGACGCCAGTGTCACGCTACCACTGGAGCGGGCGCGCGAGCAGTTGGGCGTGCGTGACCTATCCCTGTGGGGTGCCGCCGGGCAGCCAATTGCTGCGGCTGGCCAATCCCAATACCAGCTCAATCTTGACCGGCCAACTGCCCAACAACTGCGCAAAGCGCGGGCACAGCGGTCCATCACCTGGACTGAAGGGCTAGAAGATGCCCAACCCGGGCCGAGCGCAGAGGCCCGCCTGAAGGCTTTGGTGCTGGTCACCAGCAGCAACCTGCGCACACTCGCAGAGCCCAGGTTTCTGATGGTCACGGTCGCCATGCCGCCAACGCTGGCCGCCAATGCGCTGGCAGTCACTGGGGCCTACCGCGAATACCAGGAGCGCGCCCTAGCCCGGGAGGGGCTCAAGCGCATGTACATAGGCACGCTCACATTAACCCTGTTTTTAGCGATTTTTGGCGCCGTGCTGCTGGCCGTCTTGCTGGGGGGGCAAATTACGCGTCCGCTGCTGCTGCTCGCGGATGGTGTGCGCCAAGTCGCTGCTGGAGACCTCACGCCAAAAACCTTTTTGCAAGGCCACGACGAACTCGGTGGCTTGACCCGCTCCTTTGCGCAAATGACGCAGCAACTCGCCGATGCCCGCCAAGCGGTTGAGTCGAGCATGGGGCAGGTGGACGCTGCGCGCGCGAATTTGCAAACCATTCTGGACAACCTTACCGCCGGGGTGGTGGTACTTGATGCGGCCGGGCGCATCCTTTCATCCAACCCCGGCGCCACCCGAATTTTGCGTGTGCCCCTGGCCGCCCATGTGGGCAGCAAGCTGTCTGACATGGCAGGCCTTGCAGCTTTTGCCGGCCAGGTACAGACCCAATTTGATTCATTCCTGGGCGCCCGCCACGAGCGCGGTATGGATCACTGGCAGCAATCTTTTGAGCTCGGTGGTGCCACGCAGCGGCAGGCCGGGCGGCCAGACGATGAGACCCTGACGCTGGTGGCCCGGGGTGCCGAACTGCCAGACAGCGCCCGCCTGCTGGTGTTTGACGATATTTCTGAAATCGTCTCGGTACAGCGGGCCCAGGCCTGGGGCGAGGTAGCCCGCCGACTGGCCCACGAAATCAAAAACCCGCTGACCCCCATCCAGTTGTCGGCCGAACGCCTAGAACACAAACTTGCTGAAAAATTGGAGCCAGCCGACCGAGCCCTGCTGAGCAAATCGGTCAAGACCATCGTCGACCAGGTGGACGCCATGAAGCGCTTGGTTAACGAATTTCGAGACTATGCACGCCTGCCTGCAGCCGAGCTCAAGCCTATCGACCTCAATGCACTGGTGGCCGACGTGCTGCAACTCTATGCCACTGAGACAAACACCGTGCCCATTCACACCGAAACAGATCCTGCCTGCAGAAAAATCTTGGGCGATGCGCAGCAGCTCAGGCAGGTCTTGCACAACCTGCTGCAAAACGCGCTCGACGCAACCGAGTCGAGCGGCCATGCGGGCGAGGCCAGCGCAGTGTCAATCAAAACTCAGTGGCTCGCTGCAAGCCGGCGCGTCAGGTTAAGCGTGCTCGACTGCGGCACCGGTTTTCCCGAACACATACTCAAGCGCGCCTTTGAGCCCTATGTCACCACCAAGGCCAAGGGCACCGGCCTCGGCCTGGCCGTGGTGAAGAAAATTGCCGATGAGCACCACACCCGGGTAGACATCATGAACCGCGTGGTCGATGGTCAGCTGGCAGGCGCACAAGTGTCGTTATCATTCGCCACTGACAGCACAGAACCGGCCCAGCCGCTTGGTCCGGCTACATCCCAAGAAACGGTCTGAATCATGGCGAACATCCTGGTGGTTGACGACGAACTCGGTATCCGTGACCTGTTGTCCGAAATCCTCAACGACGAAGGCCACCAGGTCGAGGTGGCAGAAAACGCGGCTCAAGCCCGCGCAGCCCGCCAAAAAGAGCGCCCTGACCTGGTGTTGCTCGACATCTGGATGCCAGACACCGATGGCGTCACCCTGCTCAAAGAGTGGTCCTCTAGCGGCGCGCTAACCATGCCCGTCATCATGATGAGCGGACACGCCACCATAGACACCGCGGTTGAGGCCACCAAAATCGGCGCATCAGCTTTTCTGGAAAAGCCCATCACCCTGCAAAAACTCCTCAAAGCCGTCGAGCAGGGGCTCGCGCGCGGCGTTGGCGCTCGTACTGGGCGGCCCTCAGGTCTGGTGCAAATGAGTGAAGTGGTGGCGAGCATGATGGCCGCCGCCCCGGCCGCCGCACCCGACCCCGCCAGCCAATGCCAGCAAACTTTCATGCTCGACAAGCCCCTGCGGGATGCACGCGATGAATTCGAGAAAGCCTACTTTGAGTACCACCTGAGCCGAGAAAGCGGCTCCATGACCCGGGTTGCAGAGAAAACTGGCCTAGAGCGCACCCACCTGTACCGTAAGCTTAAGCAACTTGGCGTCGACCTCAGCAAGGGCCGCCGCAGCGCCGCCTGAGGCGGCGCGACTAGATGGGTGCACGCTTGTGCACTGTGCGTTTTGCTTGGCTGGCGGCCGTGCCTTGGGCTTGAACGTAAGAATCGAGCAACCGGCGGATCATGCGCTGGTAATGAGTCTGATGCTTGGATGCCTCAGACTTGAAAAAATCGACGCTGCTCTTGCTCAGGGCTAACGTCACTTTTATGCCGTCTTCCTTGTATGCCAACTCAGCTGGTGACGGCAGAAAATCCGCGACCACCTCTACATCGCTCATGGGCTCATCTGTGTAAACGATTTTCTTTTTCATAAATTGCCTTTCCTTTGCGCCAATACCCAGCACCAATAATTCGAATGACTTTGCGCCGATAGGTGAAGCGCACCGTCAAGATGCCGCCACCGGCTGTGCCGATACAGTAAAACCGCTCTTCGGCATCACTGTGCGCCAGATCTTTGGCAATAACGCGGCGCGGATCAACAAATGTCGCCTGCGCGTCCTGGAACGACACGTGATGCTTGGCTTGGTTCTCGGCATCCTTGTTGTCATCCCATTTGAACTGGGCTGCGGTCATGGTTCATCGTAACATCCAGCCATATACACAGCCATACTTTCGTATGCTAAGTTAATCCGCTGCCGTTGAGAGCATCAGCGGGGACGCCTGTGTTGACATTTCGTTCATAAGCCGCTAATTCACCACCCCCTGCGCCCGCAACCCAGCCACCACATCCGCCGCCAGCCCGAGACCGGCCAGCACCTCGTCGGTGTGTTCACCCAGCATGGGCGGGGCTCGGTGCAGCACCGGCGGTGTGGCGCTCAGGCGCAGGGGGCTGGCCACGCTGGCTATGGATTCAATGTGGCTCTGCTTTGTGGTCGACGGGCTCAGCGGCTGGCTAACCCTCAAGGCACGAGACAGCACCTGCGCATCGGCAAAGGCCTGGCCAATGTCGTTGATGGCGCCGCAAGGCACGGCCTTGTCTTCCAGCAGCGCAATCCAGGCGGCGGTACTGCGGGTGCGGGTAGCGGCCTCCATGGCCGGGATCAGCGCGCTGCGGTGTTGCACGCGCAGGGTGTTGCTGGCGTAGCGGGCATCAGTCGCCCACTCGGGGTGGCCGGCCGCCTGGCAAAAACGGGCAAACTGGCCGTCGTTGCCAATGGCCAGCAGCATGGCGCCGTCGGCAGTGGGAAAGTCTTGGTACGGCGCCAGGCTGGGGTGGCTGTTGCCCATGCGCTGCGGCACGGCGCCGGTGTTCAAAAAGCCACCCGCCTGGTTGGCCAAGATGGCCATGCCGACATCCAGCAGCGCCATGTCAATGTGCTGACCCTCGCCGGTGCGGTGCCGCACCTCGATGGCGGCCAATATAGCGCTGCAGGCATAGACGCCGGTGAACAGGTCAGTCAGCGCCACGCCCACCCGTAGCGGGCCGCCGCCGGGTAACTCGTCGGCCCGGCCGGTGATGCTCATCATGCCGCTCATGGCCTGGATCATCAGGTCGTAGCCGGCGCGCGGCGCGTAGGGGCCATCTTGTCCAAAACCGGTGACCGAGCAGTAAATCAAGCGTGGGTTCAGGGCCTTCAGGCTGGCGTAGTCCAGCCCGTAATGCGCCAGGCCGCCCACCTTGAAATTTTCTACCAGCACATCGCTTTGCAGCGCCATCTGGCGGATCAGCGCCTGCCCTTCGGGCCGCGCCATATCGATCGCTACCGAGCGTTTGTTGCGGTTGCAGGCGGTGAAATAGGTGGCCTGCTGGGTGTCCTGCCCCTGCGCGTCCTGCAAAAACGGGGGGCCCCAGTGCCGGGTGTCGTCCCCGGCGCCGGGCCGCTCGACCTTGACCACATCCGCACCGAGGTCGGCCAGCATTTGGGTGCACCAGGGGCCAGCGAGCACGCGGGACAAGTCCAACACCTTGATGTGGGGCAGGGCGCCTTGGTTAACGTTCATCGCGGTCATCTCCTCAGTTGGTTAATCCGGCTCAGGCCTGGGCGTTGTTTGTTTTGCCGGTCGTGGTTCCTACTCGGCAGAGTTTGTGCCTGCTGGGGAGGGTGGGAGACGCTTTGTGCGCCCAAACAACCCGCAGACCATTTGCATGCCGGCTGGATGTCTACAGGGTTTTGGCTTATTCATCTGCCCCGCCCACCCGCTCGAAGCGCTGCGGGGTGTGGCGGGCCCGCCGATTTCTGCGCGTTTGGCAGTATGAGGCGGGCCCGCCACACCCCGTAGCGCCACCCGCACCAACGCACGGGCACAAGAAAACATCAATATTCAGTTGGCAAACGCCGCAATCCCCGTCTGCGCCCGACCCAGAATCAAGGCGTGGATGTCGTGCGTGCCTTCATAAGTGTTGACCACCTCCAGGTTCACCAGATGCCGCGCCACGCCGTACGAGTCGGAAATGCCGTTGCCACCCATCATGTCGCGCGCCAGACGGGCGATGTCAAGCGCCTTGCCGCAGCTGTTGCGCTTGAGGATGGAGGTGATCTCTACCGCGGCCGTGCCCTCGTCCTTCATGCGGCCCAAGCGCAGGCAGCCCTGCAGGCCCAGCGCGATCTCGGTCTGCATATCGGCCAGCTTTTTCTGGATCAGCTGGTTGGCGGCCAAGGGCCGGCCAAACTGCTTGCGGTCCAGCGTGTACTGGCGGGAGCGCAGCCAGCAGTCTTCTGCCGCGCCTAAAGCGCCCCAAGCGATGCCGTAACGCGCTGAATTGAGGCAGGTGAACGGGCCCTTGAGACCCTGCACCTCGGGGAAGGCGTTCTCTTCGGGGCAAAACACGCCCTCCATCACGATCTCGCCGGTGATGCTGGCGCGCAGACCCACCTTGCCGTGAATGGCCGGGGCCGAGAGGCCGGCCATTCCTCTTTCCAGCACAAAGCCGCGAATCGGACCGACGTTACCGCCCTCGGACACCTCTTTGGCCCAGACCACAAACACATCGGCGATGGGGCTGTTGGAGATCCACATCTTGCTGCCCGACAGCTTGTAGCCGCCGGCCACCTTGTGGGCGCGGGTGGCCATGGAGTTGGGGTCGGAGCCGTGGTCTGGCTCGGTCAGGCCGAAGCAGCCAATCCACTCGCCGGTGGCCAGCTTGGGCAGGTATTTTTGGCGCTGCCCTTCGGTGCCAAACTCAAAAATGGGCAGCATCACCAGCGAGCTCTGCACGCTCATCATCGAGCGGTAGCCGGAGTCAACCCGTTCCACCTCACGGGCGATCAGGCCGTAGGCCACGTAGTTCAGGCCGGGGCCGCCATAGGCCTCGGGGATGGTGGGGCCAAGCAGGCCGAGCTCACCCATCTCGCGGAAGATGGTCACGTCGGTCTTTTCGGCGCGAAAGGCCTCGGTTACGCGCGGAAGCAGCTTGTCTTGGCAGTAGGCGGCGGCGGCATCGCGCAGCATGCGCTCCTCGTCGCTGAGCTGGCTCTCCAGCAGAAAAGGGTCTTGCCAGTTGAA
>BJGT01000051.1 GCA_014190675.1 Comamonadaceae bacterium
CAGTGGGGCCGACCGGGCAGGCGATCTGGTTCATTCGGCATTGGCCGGGGTGTCATAACCATGTCGGTTCAGCAGGGCGTTCTTTTTGGCCTGGGCCAGGTCGCCATGCACCATCTCGGCGATCAACTGATCGAGGGTGATTTCGGGTACCCAGCCTAGCTTCTCTTTGGCCTTTGTAGGGTTACCGAGAAGGGTTTCGACCTCTGTGGGCCGGAAATAGCGGGGGTCAATCCGGATGATGGGCTCCACGGGGCATGGATTTCCGTCTGCACGGGAATGACAGAAAGCGGCCTCGTTCACGCCCTCGCCTTCCCAGCGGAGCTGCAGGCCAAGAGCGGCTGCGGTTTTCTCAATGAACTGCCGCACGCTGTATTGCACACCAGTGGCAATCACAAAATCTTCAGCTTTATCTTGCTGCAGCATCATCCATTGCATGCGCACGTAGTCTTTGGCGTGGCCCCAGTCGCGCAGGGCGTCGATATTGCCCATGTACAGGCAGTCCTGCAGGCCCTGACTGATATTGGCCAGGCCGCGGGTGATCTTGCGGGTAACAAAGGTCTCACCCCTACGTGGACTTTCGTGGTTGAACAAGATGCCGTTGCAGGCGTACATGCCGTAGGCTTCGCGATAGTTGACCGTTATCCAGTAGGCATACATCTTGGCCACTGCGTAGGGGCTGCGCGGGTAAAAAGGCGTTGTTTCTTTTTGCGGGGTTTCTTGTACCAAGCCATACAGCTCACTGGTGCTGGCTTGGTAAAAGCGGGTTTTCTTCTCCAGCCCCAGGATGCGGATGGCTTCCAGGATGCGCAGGGTACCCATGGCGTCCACATCAGCGGTGTATTCGGGGCTCTCAAAGCTCACAGCCACATGGCTTTGTGCGCCCAGGTTGTAGATTTCGTCTGGCTGTGTTTCCTGGATGATGCGGGTCAGGTTGCTGCCGTCGCTCAAGTCACCGTAGTGCAGCTTGAAGCGGGCGTTGTCTACATGCTGGTCTTGGTAGATGTGGTCAACGCGCTGGGTGTTGAACGAGCTGGCCCGGCGCTTGATGCCGTGGACTGCGTAGCCTTTTTCGAGCAAAAACTCGGCCAGGTAAGAGCCGTCTTGGCCGGTGACGCCTGTGATGAGGGCGACTTTTGGGGGTGTGGTCATGGTGTTGCTTGGGCGATGAAATCTTGGTAGGCGGCGGCAAGGCCTGCGTCCAGGCCCACTTGGGCATGCCACCCAAGTGCATTCAGCCTGCCGCTATCCATCAGCTTGCGCGGGGATCCGTCCGGCTTGCTGGTGTCAAAGTCGATCACGCCTTGGTAGCCGACGGTTTGGCCCACGGCAACTGCCAACTCTTTGATGGTGATGTCGCTACCAAAGCCTACGTTGATGTGGCTTTGCATAGGCTGGGTGTGGGCGTCTAGCGTGGCTTTGGGCAGGTTCATGACGAACACGCTGGCGGCGGCCATGTCGTCTACATACAAAAACTCGCGCTTCGGGCTTCCGCTGCCCCAGATCGTGACCCCGGGGGCATTGCTGAGCTTGGCCTCATGAAAGCGGCGGATCAATGCGGGAATGACATGGCTGTTTTCCAGATGGTAGTTGTCTCCCGGGCCATACAGGTTGGTGGGCATAACGCTGCGATAGTCCAGGCCGTGGCTGGCACCGTATTGGCGGTTGTAGCTCTCGCACAACTTGATGCCGGCAATTTTGGCGATGGCGTAGGGCTCGTTGGTGGGCTCCAGTGGCCCGCTGAGCAATGCTGACTCGGGCATGGGCTGGGGAGCCATGCGCGGGTAAATACAGCTCGAGCCCAAGAACAGCAGTTTTTTAACGCCGTTGTGGAAGGCGGCGTCAACCACATTGGCTTGGACCATCAGATTTTCGTAAATGAACTGTGCCGAGTAAGTGTTATTGGCATAAATACCGCCAACTTTGGCCGCAGCCATGTAAACCTGGTCTGGCTTTTCGGCAGCAAAAAACGCACGCACAGCCGCCTGGTTGGTCAGGTCCAATTCTTGGCGGGTGCGGGTGACGACATCTACCCCAGCCCGCTGACGTAACACGCGAACAATGGCCGACCCCACCATGCCGCGGTGGCCTGCTACATAGATACGGGGGTTCTGCGACATAACTGACTTAATTTTCGCACGGCTAATTCGCTAAACCGGGAAGGTCGGCGTCAACATCACGCCAACTCACGCATCATCCTCCCCACCCCCTGCTCCCACTCCGGCAGCGCCAAGCCAAACGTATCCTGCAATTTTTGGGTGTCGAGCCGTGAGTTGAGCGGTCGTCGGGCGGCGGTGGCAAAGGCGCTGCTGGGCACTGCCACCACCTCGGATGCTTTGATTTTTATAGCGCTGTGCATTAGCCGGGCGCAGGCCAGCACCTGATTGGCATAGCCATGCCAGCTGGTCTCGCCGCTGGCGGCCAGGTGGTACAGGCCGGCATCATGGGGCTGGCGCAGGCACTGGCGGATCGCGTGAGCGGTAACGTCGGCGATCAACTCGGCACCCGTCGGTGCGCCAAACTGGTCGTTGGTGACGGTCAGGCGTTCGCGCTCCTGGGCCAGGCGCAACATGGTTTTGGCGAAGTTGGTGCCGCGCGCTGCATAGACCCAGCTGGTGCGAAAAATCAGGTGCTGCGGGCAGGCGGCCTGGATCAGGCGCTCACCTTCGAGCTTGCTGCGGCCATAGACGCTTAAAGGGGCCGGCGTATCGATTTCGGTCCAGGGGCGATTGCCGCTGCCGTCGAACACATAGTCGGTGCTGTAGTGCACCAGCAAAGCGCCAATTTTGGTGGCCTCGCGCGCTACGACGCCGGGCGCCAGGGCATTGAGGGTATGGGCCAGCTCGGGTTCGCTTTCAGCCCGGTCCACCGCCGTGTGGGCGGCTGCATTGACGATCACATCCGGCTGCACAGTTTGCACAGTTCGCGCGAGGCCGTCCAAATTACTGAGGTCGCCGCACAAACCAGCATCGTCCCGCCCCGGCGCCACCAGTTCACCCAACGGTGCCAGACTGCGCTGCAGTTCCCAGCCAACCTGTCCGTTTTTGCCGAGCAGCAGGATTTTCATAAGGGTAGCGCCCACTCTTCCACGGCTAGGCCGGGAACCCGCAGAAATTCGCGTGCGTTTTTGGTCACGAGTACAGCGTCTTCGACCAAAGCGTGGGCGGCAATCATCAGGCCCATGCCACCGATCGGCTGCCCGGCCCGCTCCAGCGCGTGCCGGATATTTGCATACTGTCGCGTCGCATCAACAGGCCATGGCCGCACCTCGAACCCGACCAACCAGGACTCCACTGCAGCTGCAAATTTGGTGGAGCCCAACTTGACGGCACCAAAACGCAACTCGGCCGCCACAATGGCGGAGAGCCAGAGCTGGGCCCGATCCAGCCCGGCAAAGCGTTCGATCATCGATACGGGGTGGCGACGCAAGATGTAACTGCAAATATTGGCGTCAAGCGTACGCCGCATGGCGTTTAAGACCAGTCGCGCGCTTGCGGCGCCGGGTCGATGCGATCAACCAGAAAGGCCTCTGGCAGTGGCTCGGTGGCATGGTAGAACGCCGTCAGCCACTCGGCCATACCCAGATTTGGATCAGCTTCGGCTTGCACCCATAGCGGGTTGCCCACCTGCTCAATGCGCACCTCCTTGGCATCCAAGCGCAATTTGGCAGGTAGCCGGATGGCCTGACTACGGCCGCTCATGAAAAGTTTTGCGGTAGTGCTCATCAGCCCTCCTGCTGTCATATCGCACCAGGGTATCACACGGCTAACCAACATACTGCTTGGCCACCCAATCACGATACGCCCCGCTTTGCACATGGGCCACCCAGTCGGGGTGCGCGAGGTACCACTGCACGGTTTTGCGGATGCCGGTGTCAAAGGTCTCCGTGGGGCGCCAGCCCAGCTCTTGCTCGATCTTGCGGGCGTCGATGGCATAGCGGCGGTCATGACCGGGGCGGTCTTTGACAAAACTGATCTGGCTGCGGTAGCTTTGGCCGTCGGCGCGCGGTCGCAACTCATCGAGCAGGGCGCACACGGTGTGCACGATCTCCAGGTTGGGCTTTTCGTTCCAGCCGCCCACGTTGTAGACCTCACCCACCCTGCCCGCCTGCAGCACACGGCGAATGGCGCTGCAATGGTCTGCCACATACAGCCAGTCGCGGATTTGCTGACCGTCGCCGTACACCGGCAGGGGCTTGCCCGCCAGCGCGTTAACGATCATCAGCGGGATGAGTTTTTCCGGAAAGTGATAGGGGCCGTAGTTGTTGCTGCAATTGGTGGTGAGCACCGGCAGCCCATAGGTGTGGTGCCAGGCCCGCACCAAATGGTCGCTGGCGGCCTTGCTGGCCGAGTAGGGGCTGTTGGGCTCGTCACCCGGGCCCAGGCTGCCGTAAACCTCGTCTGTGGACACGTGCAAAAAGCGGAAGGCGGCGCGCTGCGCATCGCCCAGGCCCTGCCAGTAGGCGCGCACGCTTTGCAGCAGGCGTGTGGTGCCCACCACATTGGTCTGGATAAAGTCTTCTGGGCCGTGGATGGAGCGGTCCACATGGCTCTCAGCCGCAAAGTTGACCACGGCACGCGGTTGGTGCTGCGCCAGCAGCTGGGGCAGCAGGGCTGCGTCGCCGATGTCACCCTGCACAAACACGTGCCTTGCATCCCCCTGCAGCGCAGCCAGGTTTTCCGGGTTGCCAGCGTAGGTGAGTTTGTCCAGGTTGAGCACCGGCTCGTCCGATGCGCTGAGCCAGTCCAACACAAAATTGGCGCCGATGAAGCCGGCGCCGCCGGTGACCAGAATCATTTGTTACCCACATGAAGGTTGACAAAGCCCGCCTGACAGGGGGTAATTTGAGGCCGGATTATCACCGGGGGAGCGGGCGGACCAGGGCCAACAGATTAGGCCGGCGCCCCTACCGCTGGCGCCCGGCAAGGGGTAAAGTCAGCCGCACACAAGCCGGCCTCGACACCCCGCCCCAACACCTCAACACTTGGAGATGCCCCCATGGCCAAATCTGCACAAAAATCCGGCACTGCAAAAACCCAAGCCGCCGACCCCCCTTTGGGCGATGCCGTGCGCGACTCGGCGCAGCAAATTTGGCAGGCCGGGCTGGGCGCCTTTCAACGTGCCCAGGCCGAGGGCAGCAAGGCCTTTGAGGCCCTGGTCAACGAGGGCGTTGCCATGCAGCGCAAAACCCAATCTGCAGCGCAGGCCAAGCTGGCCGAGGCCAGCAGTCGGGCGTCCGAGTTGGCTGCGGAGGTGTCCTCCAAAGCCTCTGGCCAATGGGGCAAGTTGGAGAGCATTTTTGAAGACCGGGTGGCCCGGGCCATGCACAAGCTGGGTATGCCCTCAGCCCAAGACCTCCATGCTCTGGCGGCCCGGCTCGACGAGCTTAGCCGCGCGGTACAGGCCTTGTCGGCCAAGACTGGCCGCAGCACGCCCGCCAAAAAAGTGGCGGCAAAAAAAGTAGCGGTTAAGCGCAGGTCGCCGCCCGAGGCTACGGGCAGTGGCCGAGTGTGATGGCCGACCATGGCCAAGAAAGCACCCCGGCGCACGGCTGAGCGTATTCTGGAGGTCTCGCTTGCGCTGTTCAACCGCTTTGGCGAGCCGAATGTTTCTACCACGCTGATCTCTCACGAACTCAGCATCAGCCCAGGTAACCTGTACTACCACTACCCGGCCAAAGAGGCGCTGGTCAATGCGCTATTCGATCGTTTCGAGCGGGACATTGATGCGCTGCTGGGGGCAAGTGATGGCGTGCAAAATGTCGAGGACGCTTGGTTTTTTTTGCACAGCCTGTTTGAGCTGATCTGGCAATACCGGTTTTTATACCGCGACCTCAATGACCTGCTGAGTAAAAACCGGCGGCTCGAGACCCATCTGAAATCGGTTCTTATTCACAAGACAGCGGCCTTCAAGTCTCTGCTGCAAGGGATGTCGCGCGCCGGCGCGCTGCAGATGGATGGCTCGTCGGTTGACACCACAGCGCAGTGCATGGTGGTGGTGCTGAGCTACTGGCTGAGTTTTGAATACGTGCAAAACCCTCGCAGTGCGCTTGAGCCAGACAGGGGGCAAGCAGCGCTGGTGCGGGGTGCGCTGCATGTGCTCAACCTCTTGCTGCCTTACCTCGAGCCCGATCAGCGCCTGCACTTGCGCACCCTGGCCCAAGCCTACCAAACCCAAACAGACCAAGCCTGAGAGTAAGCCTTGCCAGCGCCCAACAACCGGGCTGGCGATAATTCTCGACGGCCCGGTTCTCGGGCTGTCCATCCACTTATCCGCAAGCCACCATGTCTGACCTTAAATCCGAATTTAACGCCGCCGTCGCCAACTCAAAAGACCTGAGCGAACGCCCCGATAACCTGACCCTGCTCAAAATCTATGGTTTGTACAAACAAGCCAGTCTGGGCGACAACAGTGAAACCAGGCCCGGCTTCAGCGACATGGTGGGCCGCGCCAAGTGGGAGGCGTGGAACGGCTTGAAGGGCACCGCTGCAGACGATGCCATGCAGCAGTATGTTGATTTGATCGAATCCCTGCGCTAAAGAAGGTCCTGCCGGTCTGGTTTGACAGCCAGCAGTTGGTCAAGGTTTTTTTGCAAGTCGGCCTCAATGCGGTCTTTGAAAGCACTCAGCAGAAAACCGAGTTTGGCGGTCAGCTCAAATTGTGTGTGGCTGACTCGCAGCGTGCCGCTCACCCCCGGGCGGCTGAAATCGGCTAGGTCTTCCTGCTCTGTCTCTTGGTAAGTGCAGCGCAGGCCAAACTCATGCCTGGCCTGTGCCACCCAGAGCAAGGCGACTTGCCGGGCTCGGCCCAGGCCCAGGCCGTGGTCTCGTGCCAGATGGATTTCAGCCATTCGGAGCCCCGGCAATAAATTGCTTGAGGACCCTGTTGCGCTCGCGCTCCGGCAACTGCGCCAAGCGGCGCACCGCCGCATAGAAGCGCGGCCAGTCCTGTGCCTCGCGTTCAAACAAGACCTCAAAAGCGGGCACCAGTTCATCGTATGCGGCCTGCGCACCAAAGGCAGCATTGTTGGCCTCGGCCACCCAGGTGTCGTAGCCACCATAACCGCCCCAGGCCTCGCGCAGGGCGGCGTAGCTGGTACGAAACTCCTGCATAGCTATTTTTTTCATGGCCAGTGCCAGCGCTTGTTGCTGGCCTGGGGCCGCATGGTTGTTGTAAATCAGGGCGAGCCGCTCACGGGTGGCCAGCGTCAGGGCCCGAAACTGGCGGCGGCGCAGTTCCGACTCGGCGTAGTCCTGCCGGGCTGCCGGTGTCAGCGCTTGCGCCAGCCAGCGCTGCGCGCCCAGACGCTCCACCGCAGTGGCAAATGATTCATTGAAAGCGGTGTCGTCAGGCACATACAGCACCTGGTGCGCCAGCTCATGAAAGATCAGCCGCGCCAGTTCGCCTTCGGGGTAACGGATGAAGGTGTTGAGCAGCGGGTCGCCGCCCGCCCAGTTGAGCCAGCCCAGCGTGGAATAGGCCGGCACACCATAGACGCTGACCTCCAGGCCGGTCTGCTGCAGCGCAGCGGCCTGGGTGCGCGCCTCGGCCTCACTAAAGTAGCCGCGATAACCCACGCAGCCAGCCACCGGAAAACACCAGGTCTCGAGCTTGAGCGACAACTCGGGCGCGGCCACCAGGTTCCAGACCACCGCGCGGCGCTGCAGGTCGGCATAACGCTGGTAGCTGGCGTTGTCAGGTAGCTTGAGCTCAGCCACTGCAAAAGCCCGAATTTGCTGCGCCAGCGACAGCCGCGCCTTCAGTTCAGCCGGCGTCTCGGGGTCGGCCAGCCAAGCACTGACCGGCCGCGCCGCCTGCATCAGCTGCAGGTGACCGCTGACCGACTGGTAGTAATAACGCGTGTCGGCGCAACCGGCCAGCAGGGCAGCCAATAGCAGGGGCAACAGCGAGCGGGGCATGTGCATGATGGGCAGTTTACGCGCCCGAAGCCCAACGGGAGATGTTCATTTCTGGCACGCCAACCAGCTTGCCAGTTCGGGCTGGCAGGGCATCCGGCGCAGCGGCATCAAGGCGGAGACCGCAGGTCGGGGGACAGCCGCGGAGCCAGATGCCCTGCCAGCCCGATCCCCACAAAATTAATGGCTTTGTGGTCCTTGATTGTGGGAGTCAATCCGGCACCACCGCCGTGACCTCAATCTCCACCTTGGCCCGAGCCTCGACCAGGCCGGCCACCTGAACGCAGCTCATGGCCGGGAAGTGGCGTCCAATCACCTCGCGGTAGACCTGGCCAAGCTCTTTAAGACGGGCCTTGTACTCGCTGCGGTCCAGGATGTACCAGGTCATGCGCACCATGTGCTCGGGGCCGGCGCCGGCCTCGGCCAGCACAGCCAAGACATTGCGCAGGGTCTGCGCGGTCTGCGCAATGAAATCATCGCTCTCGAACTGCTGCTGGGCGTTCCAGCCGATCTGGCCACCCACATAAATCTGGGTGCCGCGTGCGGCCACACCGTTGGCGTAGCCCTTGGCGGGCACCCAGCCGGGGGGATGGAGGTATTTCATGGGGTTTTCAGCCTGAAGCGTTGCAGTTTGCCGGTTTCGGTGCGGGGCAGCTTGTCCAGAAAGGTGATCTCGCGCGGGTATTTGTAGGGGGCGATGGTGGCTTTGACATGGTCTTGCAGCGCCTGCACCAGCGCGGCATCGCCCACCACGCCGGGGCGCAGCACGCAAAAGGCCTTGACAATCATGCCGCGCTCCAGGTCGCGCTGGCCGATCACGCCGCACTCGGCCACCGCCGGGTGGCCCAGCAGGGCGTCCTCGACCTCGGGGGCGCCGACGTTGTAGCCCGAGGTAATGATCATGTCGTCGGTGCGGGCCTGGTAAAAAAAGTAACCATCGGCGTCCTGCACAAAGGCGTCGCCGGGGTAGTTCCAGCCGTCTCTCACATAGTTGGTCTGGCGCGCATCGTCCAGGTACTTGCAGCCGGTGGGCCCAATCACGGCGATGCGGCCAATGCTGCCGCGCGGCAGCTCCTGCCCCTGTTCGTCAACAACCCGGGCGGAGTAACCCGGCACCACGCGCCCGATGGCGCCGCGGCGCACCTGCTCGGGCGCAGCCGAAACAAAGATGTGGAACATTTCGGTGGCGCCAATGCCGTCGAGCATCTCCAGGCCAGTGGCGTTTTTCCACAGTTGGCGGGTGGCGTCGGGCAGGCCCTCGCCAGCGCTGACGCTCAGGCGCAGCGCCGCGGCCTGGCCCCGCTGCGCCGCTTGCTGCTGCATGAAGGGCGCCATCTGGCGGTAAAAAGTGGGCGCGGTGTAGACAATGGTGGCGCCGGTGTCAAAAATCAGCTGCGCCATCGCCTCCGGTGTGTAGGGAATGTCGGGGAAATACACCGAGGCACCCGCCCACATGGGGAAGATCAGCAACCCGCCCAGGCCGAAGGTGAAGGCCAGCGGCGGCGAGCCCATCACGATGTCGTCGGGGGTGGCACGCAACACATGGCGCGGCCAGGTTTCGCAGGCGGCCAGCACGTCGCGGTGGGTGTGCACCGCGGCTTTGGGTTTGCCGGTGGTGCCCGAGGTGAAGGCCAGCAGCGCGATGTCATCAGCGGCGGTGGCGCAGGCTGGGTGCTGGCCGTCGTAGCGGGCGGCGGCAAGCGCCAGTTGGCCGCTTTGGTGCAGCGAATCAAAGCTGACCAGGGTTTGTAGCCCGGGCTGCTGGGCCTGGGCCTGTTGCAACTCGCCTAGCAGGCGCTCGTCGCACAGGGCCAGCGTGGGTTGCGACTTGTCGATGATCTCAATGAGCTCCTTGGCGCGCAGCAGCGGCATGGTGGCCACCGCCACCGCCCCGGCCTGCACCACCGCCAACCAGGCCAGCGCCATGCCGATGGAATTACCGCCGCGCAGCAGCACCCGGTTGCCCGGCACCAGGCCGTAGTCCTCCACCAGGGCTTGCGCAAGGCGCGCCACCTCGATCCGGGCCTGCGCGTAGCTCAAGGTGCGGCGGGGCGAGCGCAGCAGCGGCCGGTCGCCCAGGCCACGCCGGGCTACGCCCTCAAACAAGACCTGCACCAGGTTCACTCGCGCCAGCAACTGCAACTCGCTCAAGTCGTAACTCATCCGGGGCCACTGCTCGGGCGGCGGCAGTCGGTCATGCACAAAGCGGTCGGTCTGGGCGGAGTAGCTCATGCAAATCCTCTGGGAAAGGGTCTTAGCAAGCAGGCGCCCGGGGACCGGACGACACGGCACTGAGCGGCAGGTTTTTCAACACCGATTTGCCAATGATGAGCTGCTGCACCTCAGTGGCGCCCTCGTAGATGCGCAGCGAGCGAATGTCGCGGTACAGGCTCTCGACCTTGGTGCCGACCTTGACACCCATGCCGCCGTGCATCTGCAGCGCCATGTCGATCACGCGCTGGGCGTTTTCGGTGGCGGTCATCTTGGCCATGGCGGCGGCGGCGGTGTAGGCCTGCGCCTGCGCCGCCGATTCGGTACCAACACAGTCGCGCAGCCAGGCGGCGCGGTAGGTCAGCACGGCGGCGGCGTCCACCAGCGCCGCCATCTCGCCGAGCTTGGCCTGCGTCAACTGAAAATCTGCCAACCGCTGGCCGAACATCGGCCGGGCACGGGCGTAGGCCACGGCCTCGGCCAGCGCGCGGCGCGCCATGCCCAGGGCGGCGGCGGCCACCGAGGCACGAAAGATGTCGAGCGTGCGCATGGCCAGTTTGAAGCCGCCATGCAGCTCGCCCAGCAGGGCATCAGCCGGCAGCTGGCACTGCGCCAAACGCAGGGTGGCAAGCGGGTGCGGCGCCATCACGGCGATGTGCTCCGACGCATCCAGCCCGGGCGTGCTGGCATCCACGATGAAGGCGCTGATACCACGGGTGCCGGCCTCGGGCGCGGTTTTGGCAAACACACAGTAGTAGTCGGCAATGCCGCCATTGCTGATCCAGGTCTTGCTGCCGTCCAGCACAAAACCTGTCGCCGCGGCATGGGTCTGAGAGGCGACAGTTTTCATCGCGCCGGCATCAGAGCCGGCGTCAGCCTCGCTCAGGGCAAAGGCGGCAATCTTGTCGCCCCGGGCCACCGCCGGCAGGTAGGCGGCCTGCTGTGCCGGGCTGCCGGCCAGGGTGATGGCGCCACTGCCCAGGCCCTGCATGGCAAAGGCAAAGTCGGCCAGCGGCGAGTGGTAGGCCAGGGTTTCGCGCAGCACCACCAGCGCGCGCGAATCCAGCGCCGGCAGGGCCCCGCCAAAGGCCGCCGGAACGCAGTAACGCAGCCAGCCGGCGTCGCCCAGTGCCCGCACCCAGGCGCGGCAGGCGGCACGGTCATCCTGCTCGTCAATCTGCTGCAGCGGCACCCAGTCGATCAGTGCAGCGCCCAGGCTGCGGTGTGCCGCGTCAAAAAACGGCAGCGCCAGGTGGTCGGTGGGGGCCATCTCAGTCGCCCTCAAAAAGAGGTTTTTGCTTGGCCGCAAAGGCCTCATAGGCACGCCGAAAATCTTGTGTTTGCATGCAAATGGCCTGAGCCTGAGCCTCGGCCTCAATCGCCTGCTCGATGGTCATGGCCCACTCTTGCTGCAGCATGGTCTTGGTCATGCCGTGCGCAAAGGTCGGGCCACTGGCGAGTTCGCTGGCCAGTGCCTGCGCCCTCTCCAACAGTTCGGCCGGCTCGTGCAGAGCATTGAAAAAGCCCCAGGCCAGGCCCTCAGACGCGGTCATGGCGCGCCCGGTGAACAGCAGCTCAGAGGCGCGGCCCTGTCCAATCAGCCTTGGCAGCAGGGCGCAGGCGCCCATATCGGCACCAGCCAGCCCGACCCGGGTGAACAAAAACGCGGTTTTGGCGCTGGGCGCGCCCAGCCGCATGTCGCAGGCCAGCGCCATCATGGCGCCGGCACCGGCGCAAATTCCGTCAATGGCGCCAATGACCGGCTGCGGACAATTGCGCATGGCCTTGACCAGGTCACCAGTCAGACGGGTAAACGCCAGCAGTTCGGGCATGCTCATGCGGGTGAGTGGACCAATGATCTCGTGCACATCGCCGCCCGAGCAAAAATTTCCACCGGCACCGGTCACCACCACCGCCTTGACATCGGTGCTGCTGCGCAGGCCGTGGAACAGCGTGCGCAGCTCATGGTACGAGTCAAAGGTGAGTGGGTTTTTGCGCTCGGGCCGGTTCAGGGTGATGGTGCCCACGCCATTCCCGTACTGCCAGGCAAAGTGGCGGGCCTGGTAGCCCGCGGTGGCCTCGAACTGGCTGTGCATCGGGTTGCTGGCGGCGATGTAGTGCTTCATGGGGTGTCGGTTTGGGTGGGGTTGGGCGGCTGGGTTGTTTGGGCGGACTGGGCCTGGCTGTGCGCCTTGACCCGGCCAAGCAGCCGGTACAGGGTTGCCACTTCTTTGTCGTCCAGGGCAGAGAAGGCATCAACAATCCAGCCCTCGTGCTGCTGCGCCATAGCGCCGAACTGCGCTCGCCCGGACGGCGTGAGCTGTACCCGGTAGGCCCGCCGGTCGCCGGCCACCTCCAGCCGCTGCACCAGGCCCTCGCTGACCAGCTGATCGGTGATGCCAGTGACATTGCCGCCGGTGACCATCATGCGGCGCGACAACTCGTTCATCTTCAGACCATCGGGCGCACGTTCGAGTTGCGCCATCAGGTCAAAGCGCGGCAGGGTGGTGTCAAATTGCTCGCGCAAGTCGGCCCGGATATGGGTCTCGATCAACTGGGTGCAGGTCAGCATGCGCAGCCACAAACGCAGCGCCTGCGGGTGTTCGGCGGTGCCGTGCAGGCGCGCTTCTTTATCCATGCTGCTTGGCGAGCTCGCGGTAAAGCTGGTCTCGCCCACTGAGGTACTGGCGCGGCCAGTCGATGGCGCGGCTTTGCAGCTTGGCGGCTTCGTGCAGGGTCCAGGCCGGGTCGGCCAGGTGCGGCCGGGCAATGGCACACAGGTCTGCCCGGCCGGCGGCAATGATGCTGTTGGCCTGATCGGCGTCGGTGATGGCGCCCACTGCGATGGTCTGGATACCGACCTCGTTGCGGATGCGGTCGGAAAACGGGGTCTGGTACATGCGGCCGTAGACCGGCCGCGCGGCACGTGTGGTCTGGCCCGAAGACACGTCGATCACGTCGCAGCCGGCGGCCTGGAACAGCCGGGCCATGGCCACCGCGTCGTCGGCCGTATTGCCACCGGGCGCCCAGTCGTGCGCCGAAATGCGCACGCTCATCGGCCTAGCGGCCGGCCAGACGGCGCGCATGGCTGCAAACACCTCCAGCGGGTAGCGGCAGCGGTTGGCGAGCTTGCCGCCATAGTCGTCGGTACGGAGGTTGGTCAATGGCGTCAGGAAAGACGACAACAGGTAGCCGTGGGCGCAGTGCAGCTCCAGCCAGTCAAAGCCGGCTTGCGCCGCGCGCCGGGTGGCCGCCACAAACTCGTCGCGCACCCGGTCCATGTCGGCCCGGCTCAGGGCCTGCGGCACCTGGTTCTGCGGGCCATAAGGCAGGGCGCTGGCGGCCAGCAGCGGCCAGTTGGCATCAGGCGTCTGCAGCGGCTCGTCGGCCTGCGCCCAACCCACCTGGGTCGAACCCTTGGGGCCGCTGTGGCCCAACTGCAAGCCGATGGCGGCGCTGCTCTGGCCGTGCACAAAATCAACCACCCGCTTCAGCGCTGCCTCCTGGGCTGCACTCCACAAGCCGGTGCAGCCCGGGGTGATGCGCCCCTCGGGGCTCGGGCTGGTCATCTCCACCATCACCAGCGCGGCGCCACCCAGGGCGCGGGCACCCAGGTGCACCAGGTGAAAGTCTTGCACCAGACCATCCACCGCGCTGTAGGTGGCCATGGGGGAGACCACAATGCGGTTCTTCAAGGTCAGGCCGCGCACCGTCAGCGGCAGCAGCATGGGTGCTACCGGCTTACCGCCGGCCAGCCAGGCTTCAAAGCCGCCCAGCCACGCGGCGTCGCGCAGGCGCAGGTTTTCGTGGCTGATGCGCTGCGAACGGGTCAGTAGCGAATAGGCAAACTGCTCGATCGCCATGCCGGTGTAGCGCGTGACGTTCTCGAACCACTCGGTCGAATTGCGCGCGGCGTTCTGAATCTTGAGCACCTCGACACTGCGGCGCGCCTCGTAGCGCTGTAGCACCGGCAGCAGGTCGGCGCTGGCCACCAGCTCGTCGGTGCTGGCGGCAAATTCATTGGCCAGGTCAATCGCGTCTTCCACCGCCAGCTTGGTGCCGCTGCCAATCGAAAAGTGCGCGGTGTGGGCCGAGTCGCCCATCAGCACCAGCGGCACCGGGCCGCCGGGCAGCGGCAGCTGGTGCACCCAGGTGTTGCAGACCACACGCGGAAACTGGATCCACTGCGCGGAGCCGCGCAGGTGCAAGGCATTGCTGACCAGCGCCTGGCCGTCCAAGTATTTGGCAAACAGGCGCTCACAGAAGGCAATGCCCTCCTGCTGGCTCATGGCCGCCAGGCCGTGCGCCTGCCAGACCGCCTCAGGCGTCTCGACGATGAAGGTGGAGGTGTGCTCGTCAAACTTATAAGCGTGGGCCTGGAACCAGCCGTGCTCGGTCTGCTCAAAAGCAAAGGTGAAGGCATCGAAGGTTTTGTGCGTGCCCAGCCAGACAAAACGGCAGTCGCGGGTGTCGATGTCAGGCTGGAACACCTCAGCGTAGCGGCTGCGGATGCGGCTGTTAAGACCGTCGCTGGCAATCACCAAATCAGCCGCGTACTGCTGCGCCAGCGCCTGGTCGTCCGACACATCGACCTCAAACACCAGTTCCACACCCAGCGCCAGGCAGCGGTCCTGCAGGATGTTGAGCAGGTGCTTGCGCCCTATGCCGCAAAACCCGTGGCCGGTGGAGCGCACGCTGCGGCCCTTAAAAAACACCTCGATATCGTCCCAGTGGTTGAGCGCGTCACCAATCAACTGCCCGGTGACCGGATCGGCCGCGCGCATGTTGTCCAAGGTCTGGTCCGACAGCACCACGCCCCAGCCAAAGGTGTCAAAGGGCTTGTTGCGCTCCAATACGGTGATGCGATGGGCAGGATTTTGCAGCTTCATGAGCAACGCAAAATACAAACCGGCGGGACCTCCGCCTATGCACAGAATATTCATGAGGCAATAGTTTAGACCTAAACTATTGCCTGTCAAGCGGCTTGAGGTCAGCGCACCTTGCGACGTGTTTGACTACCTTGAAATATAACGCTATGCGTTATATGATTCAGGCATGATCCGTTCTTTCAAACATGCGGGCACCCAGGCGCTGTTCGAAGGTCGGCCAGCGTTGCAGTTTGTCAATATCAGGTCTGTGGCCGAGCGCAAGCTGCAAATGCTGCACCGGGCCGTGAGCCTGGATGATTTGCGGATTCCGCCCAACAATCAGCTGGAAGCGCTCAAACGTGATCGGCAAGGCCAGCACAGCATCCGGATCAATGCGCAGTGGCGCCTCTGCGTCCGGTTCGATGGGCGCGAGGCCTGGGACGTTGAAATTGTGGACTACCACTGAAGGAGAACCGAATGACCACCCCGACCAATGGCATGCGCCCAGTCCACCCGGGCGAAGTGTTGCGCGAAGAGTTTCTGGTGCCCTTTGGCATGTCCGCTCACGCGCTGGCGGTCGCTTTGCAGGTGCCACCGCCTCGGATCCACGATGTGGTTCGCGAGCGTCGCGCCATCAGCGTCGATACCGCGCTGCGTCTGGCGCGGTACTTGGGTACCAGTGCTGAATTCTGGCTGGGCCTGCAAACCGACTATGACATGGCCATTGCGCGAGCCTCCCTGGGCGATGTTCTGTCCAAGATCGAACGTCGCGACAGCCGGGAAACCGCTTGAGACTGACAGTCCGCACGCTGCCTGACGCACAACCCCCTGAATGAAAGCCCCCGCCCGACTGCAAACCCTGGTTGAAGAAGGCCTGATCGACAACGTGGTGCGCCAACTGATGAGCGGCAAGGAGGCCGAGGTGTATGTGGTGCGCTGCGGCAGCGAGACCCGATGCGCCAAGGTTTACAAGGAGGCGAACCAGCGCAGTTTTCGCCAGGCGGTGGACTACACCGAAAACCGCAAGGTGAAAAACTCGCGCCAGGCCCGCGCCATGGCCAAGGGCACACGCTTTGGCCGACAGGCGCAAGAGGCGGCTTGGCAGAGCGCCGAGGTCGATGCGCTGTACCGGTTGGCCGACGCCGGCGTGCGGGTGCCCAAGCCCTACAACTTCTTTGAGGGCGTGTTGCTGATGGAACTGGTGACCGACGCCAACGGCGATGCCGCCCCGCGCCTGAACGATGTGGCCTACAGCGCAGAGCAGGCTCAGATCCACCATGCCACCCTGATAGGCGAGGTGGTGCGGATGCTGGGCGCCGGCATTGTGCACGGCGACCTCTCGGAGTTCAACATCCTGCTCGGGCATGAAGACGGCACGGCGGTGCCAGTGATCATCGACCTGCCGCAGGCGGTGGACGCGGCCGGCAACAACCACGCCCAGCGCATGTTGCAGCGCGACGTGGCCAACCTGCGCGACTTCTTTGGACAGTTTGCGCCCGAACTCCTCCAAACCCACTACGGCCCGGAGATCTGGGACCTGTACCAGCGCGGC
This sequence comes from Comamonadaceae bacterium, assembly GCA_014190675.1. Lineage (GTDB taxonomy): Bacteria > Pseudomonadota > Gammaproteobacteria > Burkholderiales > Burkholderiaceae_C > Rhodoferax. The sequence continues at coordinate 16,545 of BJGT01000051.1, forward strand.
CTGCTGGGGGCTGATGTGAGCCTGAACGGCCAGTTCACGCCTCAGGCTGGCGCGGTGGATGTGCGCGGCCTGATCCGCGAAATTGACGACGCGCGGGCCGAGGATGCAGCGCGTCGTTTGCGCATGCAGATGGCAAGCTAAAGCAGGGTTAACAAATGCTCTACAAATTCAAATCCCGCGTCACCGGCGACTTGATCATGTTGCAGCCCAATGGCCAACGCATCTTGCGCATCATCGGGCTGGACAACCCTGGCACACCAAGCGGCCAGGGCATCCTGTTACCCGAGCACATACCCGGCGCGATTGCGGCGCTGCAAGCGGCTGTGGCCCAAGAGGAGGCCCAGCAGCAGGCCGCGGGCGCAGAGGCCCTGGCTCAACCCACAGGGCTGCCCCTGTCGGGCGGCATCAGCCTACGCCTACGGGCCCACCCCTTCATCGAGATGCTGCGGCGCTGCGAGAAGGCGGGTGAGGCGGTGATGTGGGGTGTTTAGGCTGCCCGGGCGCCGGGGCCGCAGCCACACCACTCAGTGCCAGGTGAAGGAAAAGCCCTGCATCAGGTCTTGGTGGGCCCAGCGTGACACGCCATGCCAGGCAGGCTCAGCCCGCAGGCCCCAGGCCAGCAACACGGCAAGCAGGGGCTGGCGGTCCCAGGCGCTTGGCATCAAGTGTTGCCGGTAGGCCGGAGAATCAAGAAAGGCATCACGGTGCAAACTGGTCAAGCCCAGAATCAAAAGGGCGCTCAAAATCAATAAATTTTTCCGTAGCCAAGCCGACCACTTTGGGTGTCCCGCCCGGCGCAGGCAAAGCAACAGGGCCAGGCCAAGACATTGCGCCAAGTTGAGCAGGCCGAAAAACGAGGACAGCCCTAAGGCGACCGGGGGCGTAATGGTGTTTCGGTACGCGTCGTCCAGCAGGGTTTTAGCCCCGGACAATGCAAGTGCTGCTGCCTGCGCCTGCCAGCGCCCCGCGTCTGGGCCTTCGAAATCCGGTATCGACATGCCCAGCGCCGAGGCTGGGAAAAGGGCTTGTACCACCGACCGAACGCTCAAATCCATACCCTGGCTGCCCAGGCGCTCACCACGCACGAACAGTTGGCCATTGGCCGCGAGCGCCGCTTTATTGAGCAGGTAGATATTGAATTGTTTGTCCTCTAGAGAGGCGCGCTCGACCAGGTGGTCGATGGCTATTTTTTGAAAGTGCCACATGACCGACATGCCCAACGAAAAACTGATCAGTACCGCTTTCCAGCGTTGTTGCGAGCGTGCATCTAGCCATCGCAACAGCAGCATCGACAAGCCGAATCCGGCGATGAGTCGGCCCCAAAGCTGCAAACCATCAAGCTCCGACCTGGACAAAAAGCCGCCGCTCAAATCGAGCATGCGGTGGTTAAAACCCAGCTCAACCATCGAATAAACACCAAGCAAGCCAATGAACCACATCTGCTCTTGCATGCGATGTGCAGGAGGAATGGGCGCGACGACTTGAGGGGCCAGCATGGTGTGCCCATTATGCTGGGACATACGCCCGGGCGACGGCCTATCCGGCTTGCTTCAATGCGAGGCAAGTTTCGACCGGGCTGCAAGCAGCAGCGATGTCAAGCCAGAGATTGACGGGGGCTCGCTGGAACAGGGGTCAGGTGCGCCAGTCAATGGTCATTTTCAGGCACTGCGGATCGGCAAAAGCCTGCTCGTAAGCCTGCCGGGCCTGCCCCGGGCTCTGGGTGTGGGTGAGCAAACCGTCCAGCGCCAGTTTGCCACTGTGAATCAAATCGCTCACGGCCAGCAGGTCTGACTTTTTCCACTGGGCGGCCACCCGGATCTGCGCCTCGCGCATGAAAGCCGGGGCATAGGCAAAGCTGAGGTCTTGCTTGTAAAAACCGGCCAGCACCACCTCACCGCCAGCTTGCAGGCGGGTGATCAGCGCGTTGAGGATGCCTGCGTCTCCGCTGACATCGTAAATCGCCCGGTAATTCTTGCGCTCGTCGTCTTGCGGATGAATGACCGAATAGCCCTGCCCACCCTGCTGCCGGATGGCCTGGGTTTCCCACACGGTCGGTGCAGGCAAGCCAAGCGCCAGCACCAGGCGGGCGAGCAGGCGCCCCATCACGCCATGGCCAACAATCAGGTCTGGCGCGATGATGGGGTCGCGCTGGCCGCCCAAAGACAGCGCATGGTAGGCGGTGGCCGCCAAGGCCATCAGGACTGTCTTGGCACCGAGCTCGGTCGGCACCTTGACCGCCCGCTCCTGCGGCACGATCAAGCGTGCGCCCGAGCCGCCAAAAATATTTTGCACACCCTTGAAGCTGTAAGAGCCGGGTACGAAAACCTGAGCGCCAAGGTCGAGTTCAAGTGCAGCAGCACCGCGCCGCACCACCCGGCCCACAGCCTCGTAGCCCGGCACCAATGGGTAGCCCAGTCCTGGAAAAGGTGGCATGGTGCCGTCCCACAGCAGGCGCTCGGTGCCGGTGCTGATGCCGGTGAAGTCGACCTCTACCTCAACATCCGGGTCACCAAGATCGGCGATCTCCAGGGCGGTGACCGAGAGGGACTGGGGGGCACGGAAAACAATCGCCTGGGCTTTCATGGCCATCGCCTCAACCTGGTATTTTTAATCCACCCGGGCGCCAGAGGCCTTGACCACCAGGGCCCACTTTTTGATTTCAGCCTCGATCAGTGCGGCAAACTCTTGTGGCGTGTTGCCGCTGGGAATCGCGCCTTGGAGCAGCAGTTTTTCTTTCATGTCGGGGGAGTTCAGGGCCTTGGCAGTTTCTTGCTGCAGGCGGCTCACTACCTCGGCGGGCGTGCCGGCCGGTGCCAGCAAACCGAACCAGCTGCTTGCCTCAAAGCCTTTGAGTTGTCCGGCCTCTTCGATCGTCGGAAGGTCCGGCATAGCCAGCGAGCGCGAGCCACTGGTGACCGCAAAAGCCTTGAGCTTGCCGCCCTTGATCAGCGCCATGGAGGAGGGCAGGTTGTCAAACATGACATCGACCTGGCCCGCCACCAGACCCAGCAGTGCCGGACTTGAGCCGGTGTAGGGCACGTGCGTCATGCTGACACCAGTCATCGACTTGAACAACTCGCCGGCCAGGTGGATGGAGGTGCCGCTGCCGCTAGAGGCCATGTTGAACTCGCCGGGATGGCTGCGTGCATACTTGATGAAGTCTGGCACGCTGTTGATGCCCAGTTGTCGGGCCCGCTCGGTGTTCATGACCATCACATTGGGTACGCCGGCCACCAGAGTGATCGGTACAAAGTCTTTTTGCGGGTCGTAGGCCAGCTTGGCATACAGCGACTTGTTGATGCCGTGCGTGCCTACCGTACCCATCAACAGGGTGTAGCCGTCGCCTGGCGCTTTGGCGACCTGCTCGGCGCCGATATTGCCGCCAGCACCACCCCGGTTTTCCACCACAAAGGATTGTCCAAAGGCCCGGGCCAGCTCAGGCGCAACCGCCCGGGCCAGGATGTCGGTGGTGCCACCTGGCGCAAACGGCACCACGATCTTCACCGGCCGGCTCGGCCAGCTGCCCTGAGCCAATGCCGAGGCCGCCAGGCAAAGCCCGGCCACTGCAAGAACACTGGCGTGGGCGAGCGCCTTGAACCCCTGAGCCCTGAGACAGGTTTGCATGGCGTCAGTCCGCAAATTTGCCAGCAGCTTCAATGGCTGGCTTGAGCTTGGCAATCTCGGCGCTTACAAAAGCCTTGTGGCCTTCGGGGTCCACCCGCTTGTCGGTGACCACCACCGCGCCCAAGGCTTCCTGCCGTTTGAGAAACTCGGGGTCATTCAGGGCGGCCTTCATGGCCTCATTAAGTTGCTTGAGCACCGCCGGCGGCGTGCCCTTGGGCGCATACATGCCGTGCCAGACCGTCAAATTGAAGCCCTTGAGGCCCATCTCCTGCAGCGAGGGATAGTCTTTGAGCAGTTTGTGGTTGTTCAGGCGCCCGGCCGTGGTAACCGCAAATGCCTTGACTCGGCCGGCCTCAATCTGCTGCGTGGTGTTGGTGGTTTGGTCGCACATCAAATCGACCTGCCCGCTGATGAGCGCGGTCATGGCCGGGCCAGTGCCGTTGTAGGGGATGGTGGTCATGGCCTCTTTGGCATTGACCGCTGACTGCCACATCAGGCCGCACAGATGCGAGGCCGAGCCCAAGCCGGC
>BJGT01000052.1 GCA_014190675.1 Comamonadaceae bacterium
GTGTTGCGCGGCAAACCAGGTGCGCCAGGGCTCCAGCGGGCTGCGCAACAGGCTGGCGCGCTCCAGGTCCTGGGCGACTGCAAAGGGGCCGTGTTCACGCACATACGCGGGTGAGGCGAGCGGCGTGACCTCGTCCTTGAACAGTATCTGGTGCTCCACGTCGGCGTAGCGCCCGGTGCCAAATCGGACCATCAGGTCGGCATCCTCCGCCACCACATCGAGCAGCGGGATGGAGATTTGCAGCGTCAGGTCGATCTCGGGATAGGCTTTGGCGAACTCGGCCAGGCGCGGGATCAACATAGACCGGGCAAAGGTGGGTGTAACCGCCAGGCGCAGCTTGCGCTTGCCCGGCGCAGCGGCGGAGCTGGGAAATTTTTGCAGTGTGGCGAGCCCCTCGCGCACATGGGCGAGGTACTCGCTGCCCTCGGAGGTCAGGGAAAAATCAGCCCGGCCAAAAAGCCGGGTTCCGATGATTTGCTCGAGCTGCTTGACCCGGTGGCTGACTGCGCTGGGTGTCACAAACAATTCGTCGCTGGCCTGCGTCACGCTGCGCAAGCGGGCCAAAGCTTCAAAGGTTAACAGGCACTGAATCGGTGGAATTCGCGTCGCTGGCATCAGCCATTTTGCCATTTCGATCCGAAGCACCTGCTGGCTAGAATCGGCCGCCGTTCTCTACTCTGGTGGCCTTCATGTCTGATCGTCTCGCTGTGCTGCCGCAATACCTGCTGCCCAAGCAGGCCATGACCCTGCTGGCGGGCAAAATCGCCGGCGCCCGTGCCGGTGCCTGGAGCACTGCCTTGATCCGCTGGTTTGTGCAGCGCTACCAGGTCAACATGGCCGAGGCAGCTAATCCGGACCCGGCCAGCTACGCTTGTTTTAATGATTTCTTCACCCGCGCCCTCAAGCCGGATGCCAGGCCGCTGGCTCGGGCTGAATTGCTCAGCCCGGTAGACGGCGCCATTAGCCAGCTCGGTGCGGTGAGCGCTGGCCGGATTTTTCAAGCCAAGGGGCACGACTACAGCTGCACGGCGCTGTTGGGCGGCGACAACCAGCTTGCCGCTGTGTTTGACGATGGCCTGTTTGCCACGCTCTACCTCAGCCCGCGCGACTACCACCGAATCCACATGCCCTGCGACGGCCGCCTGACCCGCATGTTGCATGTGCCGGGAGAATTGTTTTCGGTCAATCCGAGCACCGCGCGCGGCGTGCCTGGCTTGTTTGCCCGCAACGAGCGCCTGGTTTGTGTGTTTGAGACCGCCCTGGGCCCCTTGGCCCTGGTGTTGGTGGGAGCCACCATTGTTGGCAGCATGGCCACGGTCTGGCACGGCCTGGTCAACCCGCCGCGCCCGGGCCGCTTGCGCGAGTGGCACTACGAGCAGTCGCCGGTATCACTGCGCCAGGGCCAGGAAATGGGGCGCTTTCTGTTGGGCTCTACGGTGGTGCTGCTGGTCCCCAGGGGGCCGCTGTGCTTTAACCCGGCCTGGGCGCCGGGCCGGCCGATCCGGCTCGGTGAGGCCATGGCCGACGCGGCGCCATCCCCCGTACTTGTCCACAGGCAAGCCCCATGACCGGCTAGCCAGCGCGATGTCGGCTTCGAGTGGACCCGAGTGGAACGACACCGGCACCCACTGGATGCGCCTGGCCATCCCCAGGCCCATCAGGCTCATCAAGCGCATCAAGCGCATCAGGGCCGGGCATAGCGCTGCCCCAGCGCCAGCAACTCGGGCGTGCCTATGAGTGCGTTGAGTTGCTCAAAATCAAGCATGGCATGGCCCATCGGTGCGGTGGTCTGGTGGCTGTGCAGCGAGGCGTAATAGCGTTGCAGGGTGTGGGCCACGGCGCGCGCCGTGCCGCCAGGAAAAATCACGATGCGAAAACCCCGCTGCCCCAGTTCATCGGCACTTTGCACAGGCGTCTTGCCGCCTTCGACCATATTGGCCAGCAGCGGCACCCGCTGCGCGAAGCGCTGGCAGGCCGCGTCCATCTGCTCCGGCGTGCGCAGCGCTTCAATAAAGAGTGCGTCCACGCCGCAGGCCAGGTAGGCCTCGGCCCGGTCCAGCGCGGCATCCAGGCCCTCGATGGCCAGCGCGTCGGTGCGAGCCAGGATCAGGGTCTGCTCGCTGTGGCGGGCGTCGAGTGCGGCGTGCAGCTTGCCGCACATCTCGCCGGTGCTGACCACCGCCTTGCCGTCCAGGTGGCCGCAGCGCTTGGGGAAGCCCTGGTCTTCGAGTTGCACCATGGCGGCCCCGGCGCGCTCAAAGCCGCGTACCGTGCGCTGCACGTTGAGCGCATTGCCAAAGCCGGTGTCGCCGTCGACGATGACCGGCGTGCGCACCCGCTCGGTGATGCGCGCCAGCGTGTCTGCCACCTCGCTGAAGGTGGTCAGGCCGATGTCGGAGCGGGCCAGCCGGGTGTAGGCGATCGAGGCGCCCGACAGGTACAGCGCTTCAAAGCCGGCCTGCTCGGCCACCAGCGCGCTCAGGGCGTCAAAGATGCCGGGGGCCAGCAGGGCTTTTGGCTGATTCAGCCGGGATTTCAGTGTGCTCATGGCTGGCATTGTGTCACCGCAGTTTGCGCGGCAATAGAGCCGCCGGCCACCGCACTGAGCAGGCCGTTGCCTGACAAATAGCCCCACACCGCATTGCCCGAAACCCCCCTGGCCGCGCCACCAGCGGCCAGCAGGTTGGGCAGCGGGCTGCCGTCTTCGCGCAGCACCCGGCAGTGGGCGTCGATGTCGAGCCCGCCCTGGGTGTGAAACAGCGCGCCGGTCACTTTGACCGCGTAATACGGCGCTTGCAGTGGCCGTTTGGGCCGGGCTTCGGCCGGCGCCGTACCGCGGGCCGCGCCGGTGTAGCCGGCCCTGCTGGGGCTTTTGCAGGCTGCCAGCACGGTTGCCGCGTCGGCACCGATCAGGGCTGCCAGTGCCTCAGCATCAGCACAGGTTTTGACGGCGCCGGCGGCCTCGGCCGCCACAAAATCCGGAAAGCTGCGTGCCAGCGCCAGGATCGGCTCATCAAACACATTCCAGGCCACGCCGCCGGGCTGGGCCAGCACCTGCACCGCCGCCTCCGAGTAGCCGCCGGTCTCATCATGAAAGCGCTCGCCGCGGGCGTTGAGCTGGATGCCGCCCTCCATCATCAGGGCCCAGCTGACCAGCATGCCGTGCGGCGTGGCCCAGGCGCCGTGGCCCTGGTAGCCGCCCAGGTCAGCCAAGCGGGCGCCCAGGGCGCGGCCCCAGCCAATGGCGCTGCCGTCGTTGCCGGTGTGCCCGGCAAAGGGTGCCTCGCGCATCTCGGGCAGCAGCTCGCGCACCATGGCTGGGTTGCCGCCAAAGCCGTTGCAGGCCAGCACCAGCAGCTCGCAGCGCAGGTGCTCCAGTTTGCCGTCGGGCCGCTCAAAACTCAGTCCGGTCACGCGTTGTTGCTCATCCACCCACAGGGTGCGCACCGTAGCTTCGGTCAGCAGGTCGGCGCCGGCGGCCCGTGCCGCCTGTTCAAGCTGGGCCACCAGCGCCGCACCGGTTTTTTCGGGGACGGCGTGCATGCGCCGCAGGCTGTGGCCGGGGTACAGAAACCCGTCCAACACCTGCAGCGTGATGCCATGCCGTTCCGCCAACTGGTCCAGCGCTGGCCCAACGGCCTGCGAGTACGCCTCAACCAGATGCGGCGCTGCCGTGCCATGCGCCTTGGCCTGAATGTCCTTGGCAAACAAGGCCGGGCTGTCGCCGCTGATGCCAGCTTCGCGCTGCATGCGGGTGGCTGGGGCCGGGATAAAGCCCGACGAGAGCGCAGTCGAGCCGCTGGGGCTGGCGTCGCGCTCCAGCAACAGGCAGTCCACGCCGGCGTCGCGCAGGCCCAGGGCGGTTACCAGGCCGCAGGCGCCAGCACCCACGATGGCCACTGGCACCTGGGGGCTGTCGGCGGGTGGCTGGCCTTGCTTGATGAGGGGCTGGCTGGCGCTTCGAGCCGCTGGCGGGGTTTGTACGCTGTTGGGCATGTGAGGACTCCGGTCAAGGGCCACGCGCGGCTAGGCGCAGCTTGAGTTGCTTGAACAGGCCGCCAGCCTGCACCATGGCGAGTAAAAAATCGGGCACCGGCTCGCACGGCAAATGGCCGATCAGGTCAGACCTTAGCCCCAGCCCCGAGGGCTCAAGTTCGACTCGTTCCCCTTCTTGCAGTAACTCGGCTTGCGCGCAGGTGAGCAGCAGCAGCCCCACATTGAAGGCGTTGCGGAAGTACAGCCCGTTGTAAGAGGGGGCAATCACCGCCGCCACGCCGAGGTGCACCAGGGCGGCGGCGGCCTGTTCGCGCGAGGAGCCGATACCGAAGTTGGGCCCAGCGACGATCACATCGCCGCGTTGCACGCTGCCAGCGAACTCCGGTCGAACGCTCTCCAGGCAGTGCGGCGCAATGCCTTCGATGCCGAGTTTCATGTAGGCGCCAGGTGCCAGCACATCGGTGTCGATATTGGCGCCAAAACGCCAGACACGGTGGCCTGCTTGCCGCCCTGAGGGAGGTGCCGCCTTGGCTGGCGGCGCAGCCGGGTTCATGTGCTGGCCCCGGCTTCAAAAGCGCGCGGGTCGCTGATGCGCCCGCTGATGGAGGAGGCTGCCACGGTGTAGGGCGAGGCCAGGTAGACCTGGGCGTCGGCCGAGCCCATGCGGCCCTTGAAGTTGCGCGCCGTGGTCGAGAGCACGGTGCTGCCACCGACCAGGGCGTCACCATAACCCGCACAGGCGCCGCAGGCGGTCGCTGCAATCTGGGCACCGGCATCGCGCAGCACCTGCATCACGCCCTCCTGCTCGGCCAGCCGCTGGTCATGTTGGCTGGCCGGCGCCACGATCAGCTTGACGCTGGCAGCCGCGCGCTGGCCGCGCAGCACGCCAGCGGCGGCGCGCAGGTCGTCGAGCTTGGCGCCGGTACAAGCGCCGATGTAGGCCACATCGATCGGCCGGCCGGCCCATTGCGTGACATCGCCAGCGTTGGCTGGGCTGTGGGGTGCGGCCACCTGCGGCGCCAGGGTGCTGGCGTCGAAGTCATACCGGGTCAGCGCGGCACCTTGGTCGGTGCACCAGTGCTCGGTGTCTGCCACCTCGGCGCCAGTGGCGCGCAGCCAGGCCCGTGTGGTGGCATCGGGGGCAATCAGTCCGACTTGCGAGCCCAGTTCGGCGCTCATGTTGGACAGCGTCATGCGCTCTTGCATGCTCAGGCCCAGCACCGTGTCGCCGGCAAATTCAATCGCCTGGTACTGGCCGCCGTTCATGCCGAAGCGGCCGATCATGTGCAGCATCATGTCCTTGGCGCAGACCCCGGCGGACAGGCGGCCCTGCCAGACCATCTGGATGGTCTGCGGAACCCGCAGCCAAATTTCGCCGGTGACCACCACGCCCAGCATCTCGGTGCTGCCGATGCCAAACATGTAGGCGCCAAAGGCACCGCCGGTGGGCGAATGCGAGTCACCGCCGACGCAAAACATGCCGGGCCGGATATGCCCGCCCTGCGGCACCACCACGTGGCAGATGCCCTGGCCGTCATACACATGGGGCAGGGCCTGCTCGCGCGCCCACTCGCGAGCGATTTTGACAATGCGGCGTGACTCGTCGTCGCGTTCGGGCACGTAATGGTCCAGCACCAGCACCACGCGCGAGCGGTCCCAGATCGTGGCCCCAAGTTCTTCGAGCATGGGCTTGAGCCGGCGTGGCCCGGAGGAGTCATGGAACATCGCCAGGTCGACCTGGCAGTTGACGATTTCGCCCGGCATGACATGGTTGCGCCCGGCGGCCCGGGCTATGAGTTTTTGGGCCAGGGTGCTGGCCGGCGTTGGCAGGGGGCTCATGGTGCGGGTCTTGGGCGGTGTGGCGGCTCAGCCGGCGAGGTTTTCTTTGACCGAAATCGTTGCATTGCTGTTGCCCACCTGTGAGATCTCCATCTGGTACTCGTAGCGGTCCGGGCGGTAGAGTCCGTGCAACCACTGCACCGGTCTATCCTGCGTGTCAAAAACCAGGCGGTGAACCGCCAGCAGGGCGGTGCCAACCGCAACATCGAGCTGCTGCGCTACCTCGGCATCCGCCTGTCTGGCCGAGACTGTCTGCTGCGCCCGGCCAAGCTCGACGCCTGACTCCTCGAGCAGCCGGAGAATTGGTTTGTTGCCCAGCTCTCGCGGGCCGAAATGCTCGGTCAAGGCCTCAGGCAGGTAGGTGGTGATGTAGGACAGCGGCCCCTCGGGCAGGCTGCGCCGGCGCACGCCTTTTTTGACTCTGCTGCCCAGCGGTATCTGTAGGGCCGCGGCCACGCTGGGCGAGGCGCGAATCGTGCGCCACTCGATCACCTTGACCGAGGTTTTCAGGCTGGCGGTGACGATGGTTTCGAGCAAACCATTGAGTCGACTGGTTTTGCTGGTGGGCGCGCGGCCGGCACCGTTCTTGCCCAGGCTGTTCGCCGGCGCTGGCCGGGTGCCACGGCCAGCCTGGCGGATGATCAAGCCCTCGCTTGCCAGCTGCTCCAGTGCCCGGCGCACCGTGACCCGACCTGCTCCAAACTGCCGACTGAGCGCAGTTTCTGCGGGCAGACCCTGCGTGAACTGGCCCTCGTGCAGTTGTTCGCGCAGCACCAGGTAAATCTGGTGGTATTTGGGCAGCGGCAGGGCGGCGTTCATGGCCTGGCCCCAGCTTGGCCGGCGTTGTCGACTACCCAGGTTTCCACCCGGAAAATCTCCGCCAGCGGCGCGGCCTGCATCACGTGGTAGAGCACAAAGCGGTAGGCGGTGCCGGCGTCAAGCTCGCTCGGGGTGAAGGCAAAAGCCAGGTTCCCCGCGCTGCACAGCCGCCCGGCAAAGCCGTGGTGCAGCAGGTTTTGCTTGAACACACCGGCGGCGGTGCGGGCCAGGTCGGCGGTGGGGGCGACGAATTCGATCACCAGCCCGGCCTCATGCTGGCTGTGCTGCGCCTGCGGCAGCGCCCGCACTGCGCCTTGGCCATAAATATGGGGGTGCATGCTCCAGTGGCCGGGCAGCAGCGCGCGCACCCGAGCCTCGACCACTTGCAAGATCTCGTCCAAACTGGCCAGCAGGGTGGGATCAGCCACACCGGCCAACAGCACCCAGCGTTCACCGAGCCGGGCAGCGCCTTCGATCTTGAGCGTGGCCTGGGCCCGCGGCCGCCATTGCGCGCCGCTGACCCGGGTGCGGTGCGCATCCAGCGCCTGGTACTGTGCCTGCTGCAACAGCAGGGTGCCGGTGGGCTCGTCCACTTCAAACGGGTTGGCCTGTTCGTACAGGGCATGGGCTGCCACCGAGGCGGGCGTGGCGTGCGCCAGCGGGTTCATGCTCTCTAGGGTGAAGCCGTCTTGGTCCAGCTCAGCCAGCATGGCGTCACGCGCCGACGGGTTGCAGCACAGTGAGGTGCACTCAATGATCTTGGCCATGTGCTGGCACAGCGCGGTGGGGTAGCCCAGCATTTCGGGCAGGGCGGCAAACACCGCGGTGTCGCAGGCGCGCCCGGCAATCAGTACGTCGGTCGGCTCGCGCAGCGCACGGACCAGCGTCTCGGTACCGCACTGGCCCACGATATGGCTGCAGAGCCGGATGTCAGCCTCGGAGGGCATAGCCATCGGACCGATCGGGCTGAGCCGCCCGGCCTGCAGGGCCTGCACCACCCGCTCTGGCGCGATGTCGCTGGCCACCGTGGTCAGGCGAAAGCGCAGGCCCTTGGCCTGCGCAATGGCCCGAACCAAGGCCACGGTAGCCTCGAGCTGGGGCCGTGCCCCGGCCGTGCCGGCGCTGCCGATGATCAGCGGGATGCCCAGCGCCAGGGCTGCACTCAGCACCAGCTCAAGGTCGCGGTAAACCATGGCCGCGGGCGCTGCCATCTGGCCCGAGCCCAGGTAATAGGGGCCGGGGTCGATCGAGCCCATGTCGCAGCCGATCAGATGCGGTCGGCGCGCCAAGCCGCGCTGCAGCGCCGCCTCGGGAATGCCATAGCCCAGCTGGCCAGAGGCGGCCAGAATCCGCAGCGGCCCATCCTGCGGGCGGTGGTTTTGCAGCAGGCGCTCGCTGGCACTCATGGCGCGCCGTCCAACACGCCGTCCAGCACAATATCCAGCAAGGGGGCGTGCTGCTGCGCGCCATACACATCGCCATCGCCAGGGGTGCCGGCGCACAGCCGGCGGGGCAGCGCGTATTTGATGGCTAGCAGCGTGGGCAGCAGATGGCGCTGCACCTGGGCCGGGTCGGCCTGGTAGAGCGCCGCCACGGCTGGCACAGACAAGGCCGGGCTGTCGCTGGCCTGAGCGTAGCCGGCGGCGTCTTGGAAGAAAATATCGATCGTCAGCAGCGTCGGGCCGGCATTCTTGCTGCGCAGCACCCGCGCCAGGCTGGCCAAGGTTTGGGGTTTGACCGGGGACAGCATGGCCGGCCATCAGCGCGCCGTGAAGCCGCCATCGGCACAGACCACCTGTCCGGTCACGAACGAGGCCCGATGCGACAGCAAAAAACTCACCAACTCGGCAATTTCCCGGGGCTGGCCCAGGCGCCCCATGGGAATACTCTGGTGCATGGCGGCCAGCGCCACCGGGTCGGCCAGCACGCCGGCCAGCATGGCGGTCTCAACCGGCCCGGGACCAACCGCATTGATGCGTATGTTCTGCTGCGCCCACTCCAGCGCGAGCGACTTGACCATGCCATTGAGCCCGGCCTTGGATGCGGCATAGGCCGCCCCACGCGCATGACCAACTAACCCGATCTGGCTGCTGATGACCACCACACTGCCCGCTTGGCCAGCGATGCTGCGCATCTGCGCAATGGCGGCGCGGGTCAGCACAAAAGTGGCGGTCAGGTTGAGGTCAAGGGTTTGCCGCCACTCGTCGAGAGAGGTGTCGTCTGAGCCTTTTTTAACAAACATGCCGGCGCAGCAGGCCAAAGCGTCTAGCCCGCCCAGGCTTCGCGCCGCCAGCCCGGGCAGGGCCGCGCAAGCGGCGTGGTCGAGCAGGTCTTGCACCAGCACCAGCGCGTCGGGCAGGCGGTGCCGCAACTGCTGGGCCTGTTCCTCGTTTTGCACCACGGCGGCCACCTGCGCACCGAGTTGTTGCAAGCGCTCGGCGGTGGCCAGGCCGATGCCCGAACCTGCGCCAGTGACCAGGGCACGGCGGCCGGCAAGTTCGGGTGGCGCGGCCATGCGCGTCACAGCCCGAGGTAGTTTTTTCGCAACTCGGGGTCGCGCGCCAGCTCGGAGGCCAGCCCCTGCATGGCCACGCACCCGTTCTCGATGATGTACCCCCGGTGGGCAATGGCCAGGGTTTGCACCGCGTTCTGCTCCATCAGCAAAATGGACTGGCCTTCTCGGTTGATGCGGCCGATCAGGGCAAACATCTCTTCCACCAGCAGCGGCGCGAGGCCGAGCGAGGGCTCGTCCATGATCAACAGCTCGGGCTCGGACATCAGGCCGCGGCCTATGGCCAGCATCTGTTGTTCGCCGCCGGAGAGCGTGCCCGCGGATTGGGTAAAGCGCTCCTGGAGGCGAGGAAAGATGGCCACCACCTTCTCCAGGTTGCGCGCCCGGTTGGCCTTGCCGCGCACCAGGCTGCCGAGTTCCAGGTTCTCCAGCACATTGAGGTTAGGAAACACCCGGCGACCCTCGGGCACATGGATGACACCCCGGCGCACGATCTCAGACGAGCTTAAGCCCACCAGCTCCTGGCCCTGAAAACGGATCGAGCCGGCAAACGGCCGATGCAGCGCCGAGATATTGTTGTTCAGGGTCGATTTGCCCACCCCGTTGCTGCCGAGCACGGCGACGATTTCCCCCTGCCCGACATCAAGGTCAATGCCGCGCAGGATTTCTACGCTGCCATAGCCGGCGTGCAGTTGCCGGATTTCAAGCATGGAGCGCTCCCGCGACGGCGTCGGTATCGGCATCGGTCTTGGCAGTGCTGCCGCGCCCGAGGTAGGCCTCGACCACGGCCTGGTTGCTCACCACCTGCTGCGGGCTGCCCTCGGCGATGATCTTCCCGTAAGACAGCACATGGATGTGGTCGGACAGGCTCATCACCGCGTGCATCACATGTTCGATCAACAGCACGGTGACGCCGCTGTCGCGGATCTGGCGGATGATGGCAATGATCTCCAGAATCTCGGAGGGGTTGAGCCCGGCCATCACCTCATCGAGCAACAGCAGTCGGGGCGAGGTGGCCAGCGCCCGCGCCAGCTCCAGCCGCTTGCGCCCGGCCACGGTCAGTTCGGACGCCGGCTGCGCCAGCATGTGCGCCATGCCCACCTGCTCGGCGATGGCCTGCGCATGGGCCCAGGCCTGCGCCCGTTGGCTGAACCTTTGGTAGGCACCCACCGCGATGTTTTCGTGCACCGTGAGCTTGGCAAAGGGCTGGGTAATCTGGAAGGTGCGCACCATACCGGCGCGGGCAATCTCGTGCACCGGCAGTCCTGTGATGTCGCGGCCCAGAAAAGTTACCCGACCTGCGTTGATGGGCAGAAAACCGGCAATACAGGCAAACAGCGTGGTCTTGCCGGCACCGTTGGGGCCGATCAGCGCCACGATGCGGCCCTCATCCACCCCCAGGCTGGCGTTGTCGACCGCGCGCAAGCCACCGAAGATTTTGGTGAGCCCAGTGACTTGCAGCATCATGACTGCCCTCCGGTGGGCTTGCGCCGGCGCTTGAACAGGTCGATCAGGCCATTGGGCAGGTAGGCGATGATCACCACCAGCAGGCTGCCGTAGAGCACCAAAGACAGTCCCTGGATCTGCGTCAGCACCCGGGTGATGTCGCTGATGAAGGCCAGCAGCAGGGCCCCCACCAGCGGGCCGTACACCGTGCCTGCGCCGCCGATCATGCTGACCAGCAGCATCTCGACCGATTTGTCCACGCCAAACACCACCAGCGGGTCGATGTAGAGAAAGTACTGGGCAAAAAAGCAGCCGCCCATGCCGCCAATCGCGCCTGAGAGCAGCATGACCTTGACCTTTTCGCGAAACACATTGATGCCGAGTGCCTTGGCCGAGTCCTCGTTCTCGCGGATGGCCGCCAGCTGTGCGCCAAAGCGCGAGCGGCGCAACCATTCGGCCAGTGCCACTGACAGCGCGGCCAGCAGAAGGATCAGGAAGTAAAACCCGCTGCGGTCGGCAAACTGAAAGTTGGCGGCACTGGCTTTCATCGGGATCAGCATGCCCAGACCGCCGCCTGTGAAACTGACCGAGTTGGTGACGATGCGCAGCACCTCGGCAAAGGCCAGCGTGATCAGGGCAAAGTAGGAGCCCTTCAGGCCGGCCCGGAACGACAGCACGCCGATCACCCCGCCCACGGCCGCACCGGCCAGTGCCGCCGCCGGCAGCCCCAGCCAGGGAGACCAGCCCAGGCGCAGCTGCACGATGGTCGAGGCATAGGCCCCCACGCCAAAAAACGCCACATGGCCGAAGGACAACTGGCCGGCAAAACCGCCCGAGATGTTCCAGGACTGGCCGATGAAGGCATAGAACAGCGCCATCACACCGAAGTTCACCATGAAATTCGATGGAAAGACAAAGGGGAAAAGGATGGCGACCGTCAGCACACTCAGGTGCAGCGCCCAGGGCACGGGCTTGAGGGTGGAGATCATTGCCGTGCCCCAAACAGGCCCGACGGCCGAAACAGCAAAATAAGGATGAAGATCAGCGAAATGCCGATTTGCCCCAGGCTCTCGCCCAAGTACAGGCCGCCAAAGGACTCGGTCAGACCGACGATCATGCCGCCCACCACCGCGCCCAAAAAGCTGCCCATGCCACCCAGCACCACCACCGTGAAGGCCACCAGCACAAACACATGCCCAATGGTGGGCGAGACATAGAAAATCGGCATCAGCAGGCAGGCCGCAGCACCCAGGGTGGCCAGACCGATGCCATAAGAGATGGCAAAAATACGGTCAACATCGATGCCCACCAAGCGGGCCCCAACCCGCTCCTTGGCCACCGCGCGGATGGCACGGCCCAGGTCGGTGCGCTGCATGAACAGGCCCAAAGCGGCGCACAAGCCCAGCGCCACCGCAAACGAGATGAGTTTGGGCAGGGGCACCAGTGTGGGCCCGAGTTCAATCATGCGGTCGGAATAGCTCACCGTGATGGTGCGCGAATCCCCTTTGAACAGCATCAGTGAAATGTTTTCGATCAGGATCGACAGGCCCAGCGTGATCAGCAGAATGTTTTCATCTTTGCCATTGGACAGGCGACCAATCACGCCTTTGTAAAGGGCGTAGCCCAGCAGGTACATGACCGGCACCATCACCACCATGGCCAGATAAGGGTCGACGCCAAACTTGGTCAGCAGGTAAAACACGCCGAACATGGCCAGCATCAGCATGCTGCCATGGGCAAAATTGATGATGTGCAAGACCCCGTAAATCAGGGTCAGGCCGCTGGCGACCAGCGTGTACATGCCGCCGAGCAGCAGGCCATTGATGGCGGCTGCGGCGAGGATGGTCGGATCCAAGGTGCTCTCCCGGTGTGCGTGGGGTGCAGAACGCTGGCGTTCTGCACCCTCCTGCGGGCGTGGCTAACAATCAGCCAAACTTGGGCCGGGGAAAGATCGGCTTCGCGCCTGCAAACTCATTGGGCCAGACCACATCGATGTCGGTTTTTGAGGCTTGCAGCAGCGCGGCACGGCCGCCCTGGTTCTGGCCGTTGACAAACTTGGTCGGTCCGTAGGGCATGAAATGGTCAGACCAGGTGCTGACCTCCAGCGCGGCAATCACGGCTGCCTTGTCGGCTGATTTGGCTGCCTCTAGCGCGCTGGCGTAGAGCTTGACCGAGTTATATGTGCAATACACCTCGAAGGTGAAGAGACCGCCCTTGGACTCGACCTGGCGGCGCATCTCCTGTGCCCTGGGGTTGCGCGGGCTGTACCAGTGGTTGAAGTCCATCATGTACTGGGCAACATCGGGCTGCTCTTTGACCAGCTTGTAGTTGAAGCCGCCGCCCAGCACACTGAACATGCCGGCCAGATCGACTTTTTGCTGGAAGATGGTTCGGGCGATCAGCACATACTCGTTCTGGTAGTTGCTCATGATCACAATATCAGGCTTGATGGCCTTGATGCGCAGCACCAGGTTGGTGAAGTCACGTGTCGGCGTGGCGTGCGGCAGCACCTCTTTGACCTCCAGCCCGATGCCTGAGAGCTTGGCATTGAGCAGCTTGGCGGTGCTGGTGCCGAACTCGGAGTCTTCGTGCACGATGACCGCGGTCTTGGCTACGCCGCCGGCGGCCTTGTTGACCTCGGCCAGACCGGCAAAGGCATCGTCCACGCACTTGCCGTTGCCCGGGGCCAGGCGGAACACGTTTTTCAGGCCGCGACTGACCAGCGCGTCAGACACGCCGACGTCGATCAGGAACGGGGTGTTGTATTTGGCAGCGGCCTGTGTGGCGGGCAGCGCGATACCGCTGGCAAAGCAGCCCACATAGGCCGAGACGCCGTCTTGCTGCATGCGTTCGACTTCGCTTACCCCCACCTCGGGGCGCGACTGCGAGTCGCCCAGCATGGCTTCGAGTTTGGCGCCGCCCATGGACTTGATACCGCCGGCGGCATTGATCTCATCAATGGCCATCATGCCGCCCATGCGCGACTGGCCGCCGCTGTAGGCAAGTGCGCCACTGACCGGGTGCAGCAGGCCGACCTTGACCGGCTTGGGCTGGGCCAGCAGCAGGCCGGGGGCGCCGAGTACGGCGGTGGCTGCGCTGGCCTGCAAAATCAGGCGGCGCGATACGGGATGGGTAGAACTCATGGCAATCCTCTCGGTGGTGGCAGGGTAAGGTGACAAAGATATTGTTCCATAAGTAGAACAATTCGCCTAGACTGTGCACGGTTCGGGCCCGCTCGTCAACCCGGGCAGACCCACCCCACCCGTTCAGTTAGCGCGCCACATGGACCATTCGATCTACGCTTACTCGGCACTGCCCGTGCGTCCGGCTTACCCATGGCCTGCCGGGCAGGGGCTGGCCGCCTATGTGGTGCTCTTTCTGGAGCACTGGGAGCTGCTACCGCCTGAGGGCAGCCGGCGCGACCCCCGCATGGTGGGTGAATTTGGCAGCTTCACGCCCGACTACCGCAGCTGGTCGCAGCGAGAGTACGGCTTGCGCGTAGGGATCTTCCGGGTCATCGATGCCCTGAAAACCGCCGGCATTCGCCCCGTGATTGCCGCCAATGCCATGGCCGTTGAGCGCCTGCCGGGGCTGGTGGCGCAGTTGCAGGACTGGGGTTGTGACTGGCTGGCACACGGCCTGGCGGCCACCCGCATGATGCACTCAAACATGCCGCTGGACGAGCAGCGCCAGCACATCGCCGCCTCAATCGCGGCGCTGGCCCATGCCACCGGGGTGCAGCCGCTGGGCTGGCTGAGCCAAGACTGGGGCACCACGCCAGACACGCCACAGCTGCTGGCAGATGCCGGCATCCGCTACACGCTGGACTGGTGCAACGACGACCAACCCTATTGGCTCGACAGTTCACCGGCCCTGCTGTCGGTGCCCCTGTCGGCCGAGTGGGACGATGTGCAATGCCAGTGGCTGCGCCAGGTGAGCCCGCGCGACCACGCCGACCTGGCGGTAGCCGCGTTTGACCGGCTGCACCGCGAATGTGCCATGCACCAGCGCTCGGCGGTGTTTGGACTGGGCCTGCACCCCTGGCTCAGCGGCATGCCCAGCCGCATCGCCGCCCTGCGCAGCCTGCTGGCGCGGCTGCGTGCCTACCCCGATGTGCACTGGACCACCCCCGGTGCCCTGCTTCAACACGTCCCAGAGAGCACGCCACATGGACTACCTTGACACCCTGAGCCGCTTTGCGGCCGAGCTTGATTACGCCAGCCTGCCCCCAGCCGTGCGCGAGCAGACCAGCTGGGTGCTGGCCGACACCTTGGCGTCCATCGTCGGTGGCTCGGCCGAGCCCGAGCTGCGCGCTCTGGCAGGCCGCCTTGGCACGCCAGGCCCGGCTACGCTGGTTGGCTTAGGCTGCAGCGGCTCAGCCGATGTGGCCGCACTGGTGAATGGCACGGCTGGCACCTTTTTGGAGATGGACGAGGGCAACCGCTTTTCGCGCGGTCACCCGGCGGTGCATGTCATTCCCGCGGCACTGGCCCTGTGCGAGGCAAGCGGCGCGTCGGCAGAGGTCTTTATGGCGGCGCTGCTGGTGGGCTATGAGGTCGGCTCGCGCTTTGGCGCAGCGTCCCGCCTGCGCCCGGCCATGCACCCGCACGGCACCTGGGGCACGCTGGGGGCTGCTGCTGCTTGTGCCCGGGTGGCTGGCTTGGGCACGGCGGCCATGCGCGAGACCATCAACATCGCCGCCTCCATGAGCACCGCCACCTCTAAGCAGACCATGCTGCAGGGCGGCCTGGTGCGCAATGTGTATGCGGGCTTAAGCAACCGCAACGGCCTGCTTGCGCTGCAACTGGCCCAGAGCGGTTTCAGCGGCGAACACGATGGTCCGGCCTCGCTGTTTGGCGCCATCGTCTCGGAGCACTTTGATAGCGCAGAGGTGCTGCGCGGCCTGGGGCAAGAGTGGCATGTGCTGCAAAACTACTTCAAGCTGCACTCCTGCTGCCGCTTCAACCACGGCACGCTCGACGCCATCGACCAGATGGCCGCAGCCGGCGCACTGCCGGCGCCCGAACAGATCCGCGACATCCAGGTCAGCAGCTACAACCTGGCGGCTGAGCTGAACAACCCCGCCCCGCACAACACCCTGGCGGCCAAGTTTTCGGTGCCCTTTGCGGTGGCCACCCGGCTGGTGCATGGTCACAGCGGTCTGGCCAGCTTCAGCTGGGACGCCGTGCGCAACCCGGCGGTGCTGGCCCTGGCCCAGCGGGTCAGTGTGACGGAAGACCCGGCCACGACACGCCGCCTGCCTTTTGAGCGCCCGGCCCGGGTCGTCATCACCCTGCTTGATGGCAGCACGCTGGTGGGCGAGGCCGGCGTCAACCGCGGTGACGACGCCGCCCCCTACAGCCGCGCCGAGCTGGCGGCCAAGTTCATGGACTTGACGAGCCGGGTTTGGCCCGAAAGTCATGCCCAAGAAGTGCTGGACCTGACCCTGGCGCTGGGGCAGGGTGGCGCGAGTTTGGCGCAGTGGTGCGAGTTGCTAAGGGTGCCAGCGCTGGGTGATGTGGCGGGGAAATGACTGACGCTTGACCAACCGGCTGGGGCACACCTAGGACAGCTTCTTTTTTGACAGCCCATCGGTGGCGGATGATTTGCAGTCCCTGCGCGCCGGCCAGTAAAAGGGCCCGTCCCTGGGTCAATATTCAATCGGCGCGAACAGGCGCGTCCCTCGGCGAGCATGGCAGGCACACCAAATCGTGTGACCATCAATAGTTAGTTGCTGCGTTCGCCCGCGCCATGCAGGTAGACGATTGCAGATGCGTGGCGAGTCTGACTTGAAGCGCTGAATTTCTGGAAGCAGAACCTGCTTTGGGGAGCGCACTCAGTGGTGACTTCTATGCGGCCCACCGTAAAAATTCAGTGAGCGGCTCAGCCGTCCGATGGAATGGCCCGTTATGCGGCGACTTCAACGTACTCAACTTGGCTTGCACCTGCAGGCACTGGCAAGCCGTCCTCGCGCAACCCTTCAAGGTGAAAGGCTATGGCCTCACGCATTTCGAACTCGACTTCTGCAACGGTTGCCCCGGTAGCCACGCACCCGGGCAAATCAGGCGCATACGCCGAGTAATTTCCTTCTGCCTTTTCAATAACGATTGCATAGCGCATAGCACCTCACTTGAGTCCAGCCTGTTTGAATATGCTGTTCAAAGTACCCGGCGCCAAATCGTCGCTGGGTTTTCCGGGAACAGTGACGCGACCAGGCCTGCTCGCGTGCTTGAATTGCCGATGACTCCCTCTTGTCGCGACCAAATTTCAACCATCGCGTTGAAGCAATCGGAGGACTTCGCTGACTTTCATGATTGAAGGATAGCAGGTACCTAGGCCGGCCCGATTTTACGGACGGCCGAAACCGAATAACGAATGAAAGGAACTTCCCCGTCCCAAGCGAGCCGCGACCTGTCAGGGTTGCGGTTTAAAGCAGCAAAGTGCCAAGATGGAGCAGCAAATCTTTTCGTCAACTCACTTTTTTCTGGAAGGGGAAGTCGTGGCAATCGTAGTGACCCGATACAGCCTGGACTGGTGTAACGACGACCAACCCTATGCCCTGACGACCACACCCAGCCTACTGTCTGTGCCCCTGTCGGCCGAGTGGGACGATGTGCAGTGCCAGTAGCTGCGCCGGGTGAGCCCGCGCGACCACGCGGACCTGGCGGTGGCCGCGTTTGACCGTCTGCACCGCGAATGTGCGATGCACCAGCGGGCGGCGGTTTTTGGCCTGGGCCTGCACCCCTGGCTTAGCGGCATGCCCAGCCGCATTGCCGCCCTGCGCAGCCTGCTGGCGCGGCTGCGCGCCTACCCAAATGTGTACTGGACCACCCCCGATGCCCTGCTTCAACACACGCCCGGGAGCACGCTACATGGACTACCTTGACACCCAGGCTAGTACTGCTGAGTGCAATGACGGGCGGCTGCAATGAAGTCGGGTCCAAGCCATCGCTCCTAAGCCGTAGTTGGATAACGTCAGCACCTGGCCGGGGCTGGCCCAGATATCGCAGCACTTATGTGCGACTGATGCACCACAACGATCTAAATTACTGCGCCGTGTCGACCCAGTTCTCCGCTTCCAGCCCAGGCACCCGCGAAAACTCCCCCATGTTGTTCGTCACCAGTACCAGGCCTTCGCTTCGGGCGTGCGCTGCAATATGCATGTCGTTCACACCGATAGGCTGGCCGAGTTTTTCCAAGGCGGCGCGAATGGCGCCGTAGTGCTGCGCAGCCTTGGGGCCGTAGGGCAAAACTTCCAAGCGGCTGCAAAAGTCCTCGATAGCAGCGAGGTTCTCACTCACGCGGCTGCTTTTCTCCGCACCGTGCATGAGTTCGGCGAGGGTAATGGAGGAAATTGCCATGCGGCTGGCGTTGTCGTTGAAGGTGGAAAGCACCTGGACGGGTCGCCGCTTCAGCACGTAGATGACGATTTTGGTGTCCAGCAGGTAGCGCAGCATCAGAGCGCTTCCCGCTCCGACTGGTGCTGGGTGGCGCGCTCGGGCAGGAAGTCGTCGCTCACTGTGGGGCCACCCAGAAAGAAGCTGTCCCAAGTTTGGCCTAGGGGGGCGATGATGCGCTCGTTGCCTTTGGCGCGTATTTCGACCTTTTGGACACCCTCGGGTAGACGCACGTCCAAAGGGAGGCGGACAGCTTGGGTGCGGTTATTGACGAAAACAGTGCCGATGGACATGACTAGCTCTCAAGAAATGTATATAGCAAGTGTATATGGCATTTCGGAGGCAGTCAATTGGCTGCTTTGCAAGAGCCTCTGTTCCCTACAACACACGTTTTGCGAGCCCCGGCCTAGAGCCAATACCCGCTTCCCGACACCGGACAATTGCTAATGTCCACGCCTAGCCCAGTCTTGTTTTTCACAAGACCGCTTTCGCGGCAGCGCTACTTGCAGGACCAGTTGGCGGCCTCGGTGCGGGCGCCGCTGCCCTTATAGCTGGCGGTCTTGGGCCAGGCGCAGATCGGGCGGGTGAACTTGACCGGGTTGGTGCTGCGGCTGCTGGCCATGATGGCGTCCGGCGCCACGCCTTTTTCAACCCAGTTGACCAAGGGAGACATCCAGTCGGCCACGGACAGGCCGCCGCGGTCAACAAAGTCGCAGTGGTCCATGCCGTTCACCAGGAACAAGCGTGCAAACTTGTCCACGTTGGCCGCCCCTAGGCGGTCGCGTACGCTGGTCATGTAGTTCACCGTGGGTTGGTAGCCAATCAGGCCGTCGCCCGTGCCGTGGTAGGCCAGCAGCTTGCCCCGGCGCATCTGGAATGCCGACAGATCCGGGTCGGTGGCGTTCAGGATGCGCGCCATGAAGTCACCCCGGGTGGGGTCGGTTTCGAAGTTGAAGTCTGACCATTTGTAGGTGCTGGGCGGGTCGTTCTCGAAGAATAAATTGTTCACAAAGGAGAAGGCAAAACCACCTTGTGCCGGTTTCCATTTGGCCGGGTCGGTCGCGTCATTCACCAGCCACAGCGCCCAGGAGGCTTCCGAGCCCAGCGGTTTGCCCGGGTACCAATTGGTACCGGCACTGTTGGAGGGGCCGGCGTAAACCGCCTTGACGGCTTTAACCTGTGCCGGGGTCAGGCAGCTGGCCGCATCGGTGCCGGCGGGGCAGATCAGGCTGGCTGGGTCAAACTTGCAGCTCCCATTAGCGGGGATGATGCCTTCCGGGTCGGCGCATGCCGCCTTGACAGCATTGCTGAGCAGGTTGACCTTGCCGTGGATGTTGCCGGCGAAGTTGTTGTCGTGAAACTGCCTCAGGCTCCAGTTTTGCTCGACGGCCAAACCGGTGAGCTGGTGGGCGGGCGAGCCGGCAATGATGCCGTCGAAGTCATCGGGGTAGCGCTGGGCTGACACCAGGGCCTGGCGACCGCCGGTGGAGCAACCATTGAAGTAGTTGTAGCTGGGCGGCTTGCCCTGGTTGGCGGTAATGATGGACTTCGAGACGAGACTGGCCAGGTGGACAGCACGGTAGCCGTAGTCAATTTCAGTGACCCGGTTGTTATAAAACACGGTGCCGTCATTGGCGGCCGTGTGGCCGGTGTCGGTGACGGCCGTGGCATAACCATCGGCCAGAAAAGGCCCGGCAGCCGCTAGCGCGCCGCCGGCATAGCCACCATTGCCCAACATGACAAAGCGACCGTTCCAATTGGCTGCGGGAATGTTGGTGGCGAAGCGGATGCTGGAGCTCGGCTCGGGGCTCAAAACACCCTCCACACGACAGACCTGCGTCCCCGTAGCCAAGGCCATGGGTTTGGCGGACGTGATGGTGACGCCGTCGGACGGCATGTGTTGCGCCAGGGCTTCACAGGGGATGGGGTCGGCAGCCCAGCTGCCGAAGCTCCAGCTGATCAGCACCGAGGTAGCCAGTGTGGGAAGAATCATTGGTTTCATAGGGACCTTAGATAAAAACAGGACGATGATAAGGGTTAGCCCAGTGAGTTGTCGCCGCTTCAACACGTACAAGACGATGTTGGTGTCCGGCAGGTAGCGCAGTATCAGAGCGCTTCCCGCTCCGACTGGTGCTGGGCGGCGCGCTCGGGTAGACGCACCTCCAAAGGGAGGCAGTCAATTGGCTGCTTAATCTTTACTTAAAAGTGTCGGCAGTAAATAGAACTGTCCGGTTTGGTAACAAGTAGATTGTCCGCTTTCTGTTGATTGAATTGCGCTGGCTGTAAAGCTGTGAAGGGCGTAGCCCGAAACGGCTTTACAGCCAGCGCGCGAT
>BJGT01000053.1:0-3211 GCA_014190675.1 Comamonadaceae bacterium
ACCAGCAGGCTGTTGCGCATGGACTGCCAGGGCGTGCCGGTGCTGAAATAACTGCGGTAATTGGCCAGGCCGACAAACACGCCGTTGCTGTCCTGCAGGCTGCGCACCAGGATCATGCCCACCGGCAGCAACAGCGCCAGCAGCATGAACGCACCGCAGCCCAGCAGCAGCCAGCGCATCAGGCTGTCGTCCCGGTCGCGCCGCAGCGCCATCGGACGCAGGCTCTGCGCCAATGTCATGCGCGGTCGCCTTCAGGGAACAGGTGCACTGCCGCCGGGTCGATGCGCAGCGTCAAGGCCTGCCCCGGCTCGAGCGGCTGCTCGGCAAAGCTGCTGCGCCGCATGTCAACCTTGATGGGCGTTACGCCGAGCGCTGGTACTTCGCAGTGCAGGCGCACAAAGGGCCCCAGCGGCTCCACCGACAGCAGCCGGGCCAACAGGCCCGCATCGCTGGCCGGCCCCGCAACCCGGGTCACGTCTTCAGGCCTGAAACCACAGCGCACAGCGCTGCCCACCGGGTGCGCGCCGGCCGCGCAGGCAAGCAGCATGCTGGCGCATTGAACGCCCGCCGGACCCTGCACCCGGCCAGGCACAAAGTTCATCACGCCAATAAAGTCGGCCACAAAAGCGCTAGCCGGACGGGTGTAAATGTCGCCTGGCGAGCCCATCTGCTCTACCCGCCCCTCGTTCATCACCACAATGCGGTCAGCCATGGCCTGCGCTTCTTCTTGGTCATGCGTCACCATGATGGTGGTGATCCCCAGGCGTCTTTGTAAACTACGAATTTCTTGGCGTAGCCGCACCCGCACCTTGGCATCCAGCGCCGACAGTGGTTCATCGAGCAGCAACAAGCCCGGCGACGTGGCTAGTGCCCGTGCCAGCGCGACCCGTTGTTGCTGCCCCCCCGAGAGCTGGGCCGGGTATTTGTCGCCATGCCCATCAAGGCCGACCAACTGCATCAATTCCGCGACCCGGGCATCAATGCCAGCGGGCAAGGGGCGTTGGTTTTGCATACCAAAGGCAATGTTTTGTGTGCCGGTCAAGTTGGGGAAAAGCGCGTAAGACTGAAACACGATGCCAAAGTCGCGGCCCGATGGCGGCAAGGCGCTGATGTCATGGCCGTTTTGTATGACGCTGCCCGCTGATTGCACTTCTAGCCCCGCAATGCAGCGCAACAGCGTTGTCTTGCCGCATCCAGACGGGCCCAGAAGGCAAACAAACTCGCCCCGTGCAATCTCAAACGAAACCTGATCGAGCGCCTTGAAGCGGCCAAAACTTTTGGACAGACTGGAGATTTGCAGGTAAGCGCCGGCCTGCGCGCGAGTGGCCTGATCAGTATGAGCCGGGTTGATCGGCATGTCGGTTGCGCCTGTCAATCTGTAAATCGCAGCATTATCTGGGCAAGGCGTTTGGGGTCATGGATCCAAATGCCATTCGCTCATGGAGCCAAGGGCCCGGCAGAAAGCCCTGCCATGATGCACCCACAGGCCAGGTCAGATTTTGGGGCTTGCCACCCCTTGCAGAGGGGCTTGGGCCTGAACATGCTAAGCTGGACTTCTGTAATATCCACGCCCTACTCTTTTGGAGCGCACCATGCCAAGCCTTTTGCCCAACGTTGATCCAGATGGATTGCTGGAGTTTTCAGTGGTCTACACCGACCGCTCCCTGAACCACATGTCGCAACGCTTCCAAGGCGTGATGAAAGGTATATCGGGCATTCTCAAAGAGGTCTACCATGCCAATTCAGCCGTCTTGGTGCCCGGCAGCGGCACCTTCGGCATGGAGGCTGTGGCCCGCCAGTTTGCCACCGGCAAAAAGGCACTGGTTATTCGCAACGGCTGGTTCAGCTACCGCTGGACCCAAATTTTTGACATGGGCCATATCCCGGCCTCCTGCACCGTGCTCAAGGCGCGCCGTGTGGGCACCGAGAGTCAGGCGCCCTGGATTCCCTGTCCGGTCGATGAGGTGGTTGCCACCATCCGCAGCCAGCGCCCCGATGTGGTGTTTGCACCCCATGTGGAGACATCGGCGGGCATGATTTTGCCCGATGCTTATCTCAAGACCGTGGCTGATGCGGTGCATGAGGTGGGCGGCTTGCTGGTGCTGGACTGTATTGCCTCGGGGGCAATTTGGATCGATATGGTCGCCACCGGCGTTGATGTGCTGGTGAGCGCACCACAAAAAGGCTGGAGCAGTTCGCCCTGCTGCGCCATGGTGATGCTCAGCGAGCGCGCCCGCGCCGCGATCGAGGGCACCAGCAGCAGCAGCTTTGCCTGCGACCTAAAAAAATGGCTGCAAATCATGGAAACCTATGAAAAAGGCGGCCACGCCTACCACGCCACCATGCCCACCGATGCGCTGACACGCTTGTATGAGGTGATGCAGGAAACCCGGGCCTACGGCTTTGCCAAGGTGTGTGCCGAGCAGCGTGCCTTGGGCGCCCAGGTGCGCGAGCTTTTTGAGAGCCGGGGCCTGGTCAGTGTGGCCGCTGAGGGCTTCAAGGCGCCCGGGGTAGTGGTCAGCTACACCCGCGATCCTGAAATCCAAAACAGCAAAAAGTTCTTGGCCCTAGGCCTGCAAACAGCCGCCGGCGTGCCCCTGCAATGCGACGAACCAGCCGATTTCATGACCTTTCGAATCGGCCTGTTTGGCCTGGAGAAACTGCACAACGTCGAGCGCAGCGTGGCCCACTTGGCGCTGGCGCTGGACCGCGTCGGATTGAAACAGTCGGCACCACAGGCGGCACTGGTCTGAGTGTTGGTGCCGGCGCCGGCTGCGACCGGCGCGATCAGATCGCTACGGTGCGTTGTGTGTCAATGCGGAACGGGGCGGTGCCGATCGCCTCTGGGTCGAGCCGCCGCGAATCAAGTTAATTGCGCGCCAAGGCGTGGGCTACCACTCGGTGGATGTCGCCGTTCTCAGTGCGCGGTGGTTGAGGTCTGCGGCCACACCGCACCTACTCATGTCGTGAACCGGGAGACGCTGGCGCATCCGGTGAGGCAGCAGTGGTTTGCTGGACAAGGTGCCTAGGCGCGATGACAGGCTAGCGTCGCCAGCGGCGGATCAACTCGGCGATCACACCTACTGCGCCGGCGCCTTTGCGCTGGTTGCTGACCGAGAGGTAGAAGTTTTGCGACATCGCCGGCACCACGATGGGGCAGGCGCCCAGGCTGCCAAGTGCCAGGTCGTCCTGCACCGATTCACTCAGCGCG
>BJGT01000053.1:3537-19697 GCA_014190675.1 Comamonadaceae bacterium
GCGCGTGGGCGCTTCCACCACCTGCAAGCGGATCAGCGGGTAATCGGGCTGCAAGGCGCTGTACAGGTGCTGCAGCAGCGGCCAGGAAATCGACGCCTGGACCGCCAGACGCACCACGCCCTGGGGTTGGGCCAGCTCACCACCGATCACCTGGGCCAGCTGATCGGCGTCACGCAGCAGCGACTCGGCATGGCGCACCAGTACCCGGCCGGCGTCGGTCAGGGTGGCGCCACGCCCGTGCCGGTCAAACAGGCGATGCCCCAATTGCAACTCCAGCTGAAAAATCCGTTTGCTGATCGCCGATTGGGTGACATCTGAGACCTGCGCCGCCCGGGAAAAACTGCCCGTGTTGGCCACGGCTAAAAAAAGTTTGAGATTGTCCAGCGACATCTGATCTTTCCAATTCCATTTAAGAATAGCTGTATTGTCTTTATTCCGTATTGTCTTCGGAGGCCGCACGCCGAATAATGCAGGCCCTGTTCAACTGCCCTGTTCTGTGTGAAAAAACCACTCAATGTCCTGGTATTGATGTCCGACGAGCACAACCCCAAATTCATGAGCTGTGCCGGCCATCCGTTCATTCAGACCCCGAACCTTGACCGGCTCGCCAGCCGGGGCACCCGTTTCAGCCAGGCCTATACCTGCAGCCCCATTTGCGTGCCGGCCCGCGCCGCCTTTGCCACTGGCCGCTATGTGCATGAGGTCGGTTTTTGGGATAACGCCGACGCCTATGACGGCAGCGTGCCGAGTTGGCACCATGCGCTGCGCCAGGCCGGCCACCGAGCGACGTCCATTGGCAAACTGCATTTCCGGGGTCAGCCCGGCGATGACCATGGCTGGTCAGAAGAAATCCTGCCCATGCACGTGATCGATGGCATCGGCGACATCAAGGGCTTGGTGCGCAGCAACATCCCGGTGCGGCGTGGCGGCGACAAGATGGCCAAACTGGCCGGCCCGGGCGAATCCACCTACACCCGCTATGACCGCAAGATCGGCGATGCTGCCTGCGCCTGGCTGCAGGAGCGGGCTCAGCAGCCGGATGACAAGCCCTGGGTGCTGTTTGTCTCCATGGTCGCGCCGCATTTCCCGTTGACAGCACCCACGCCCTGGTACGAGCACTATGCGGCGCTGGACCTGCCCATGCCCAAACTTTATGACCCCGCGGTGCGGCCGCACCACCCTTACACCGACGAATACGCACGGGTGGTCGATTACGGCAGCCACTTCCACAACGATCAGGATGTGCGCCGGGCCATCGCTGGATACTGCGGCCTGGTCTCCTTCATGGACGAGCAGATGGGCCAGGTGCTGGCGGCGCTGGATCAAACGGGCATGCGTGATGACACGCTGGTGATCTACACCAGCGACCACGGCGACAACCTGGGTGCGCGCGGCCTGTGGGGTAAATCAACGTTGTACGAAGAATCCGCCGGTGTGCCGATGATTCTGGCAGGGCCTGGCATCCCGGCCGGGCAGGTTTTGGCAGAGCCGGTCAGCCATGTGGACTGTGCCGTCACGATCCTGCAAGCGGCCGCAGCGCCGGCGCTGGCGCAGGCCAGCGGGCAATCGCTGACCGAACTGGCGCAGGGGGCCACCGCCCACCGCCCGGTGCTGTCGGAGTACCACGCCATCGGCTGCACGGGTGGCGCCACCCTGCTGAGGCACGGCAGCTTCAAATACTGTCACTATGTGGACCACCCGGCCCAGCTGTTTGATCTTGCGGTTGACCCCGAAGAATTGCAGGACCTGGCCACCAACCCGGCCCACCGCGAGACCCTGCTGGCCTGCGAAGCGGCCTTGAGGCGGGTGCTCAACCCCGATGAGGTGGACCACCGAGCCAAGCAAAGGCAGCAAGACCTGCTGGCGGCCCACGGTGGGCGCGACGCGGCGCTGGCCCGCGGTGACCTGGGCTTTACCCCGGCCCCGGGCACAGAGGCCGCATTCAATTGATGTTTGATTGTTGACAGACAAGGAGACCTACATGTACAGACGCAAATTCATCGGCCTCGGCGCCACACTGGCTGGTCTGGGTACTTTGCCGACCACTTTGGCGCAGGCCTGGCCGGCGCGGCCCATCAAGCTGATCGTGCCCTTTATTCCAGGCAGCGCACCCGATGTGATTGCGCGCGGCCTGAGCGAGCGGCTGACCATGGCACTCGGCCAGGCCGTGGTGATTGACAACAAGCCGGGAGCCGGCGGCAACATCGGTCTGGACGCCATTGCCAAATCGGCCGGGGACGGCTACACCCTGGGGCTGGGTACCAGCAGTCTGTCCATCAACCCCTACCTGTACCGCAAGGTGCCCTTCGACCCGATCAACGACTTCACGCCGATCAACTTGACCTACGCCATGCCCCATGCCCTGATCGTTCAGGCGGACTCGCCCCTCAAGACGGTGGCTGACCTGGTGCGCATGCTCAAGGCCGCGCCGGCCAAGTACAACTACGCGTCGGGAGGCAATGGCAGCGGTGCCCACCTGTGTGCCGAACTGTTCAAGGCCATGGCCGGAGTGGACGCTTTGCATGTGCCGTACCGGGGGGCGCCGGAGATCATCACATCGGTGATGGGTGCTTCCGCCCTGTTTGGCTTTCCTACGCTGTCTACCGCCGTGCCACTGGTCAAGGGCGGCAAGATCCGCGCCCTGGGGGTGACCGGGCCCAAGCGCAATGCAGCCCTGCCGGAGGTGTCCCCGGTGGGTGAGACAGTGCAGGGCTTCGAGGTGGTGTCGTGGTTCGCGGTGATGGCGCCTGCCAAATTTCCGGTTGAGTTGGTGCGCCGCATCGATCAAGAAATACAAAAGGCCCTGGCCGACCCGGCCTTCCGGGACAAGGTTCAGGCCGACGGCACCGAAATCGTCGGGCTCGGGCACCAGGCATTTCCCGATTACCTGCGGCAGGACCTGCAAAAATGGAAGCGTGCGGTGGAGCTCAGCGGCGCCAAGGTCGATTGACCGATGCCGGTCGCATAGACTCAGCCAAAAATTTGGAGACGACGATGACACACATTGCACGCGCTGCGCTCAAGGCCGCTTTGAGCGTCACCTTGCTAAGCACCTTGCTGGCCGGCAACGCTCTGGCCCAGACTTACCCGAACAAGCCGATCCGCTGGGTGGTCCCCAGCACGCCGGGCGACGGCTCGGACATCACCGGGCGCATCATCGCCGAGCGCCTGTCGCGCGAGTTGGGGCAGCCGGTGGTCATCGACAACAAGCCGGGCGCCGGTGGCGTGCTGGGCACCGAAGCCGCGGCCCGCTCTGCACCCGACGGCTACACCATGATTGTTGGCAATGCCGGCTCGCATGGCGTCAACGCCGGCATTTACACCAAGCTGCCCTATGACGTGGTGAAAGACTTTGTGCCTGTGGCCATGATTTGCACCACGCCGAATGTGATGGTGGTCAGCCCCAGCGTCAAGGCCCGCAACGTGGCCGAGTTTGTGGCCCTGGCCAAGGCCAACCCGGGCAAGTTCAACTATGCCTCGGGCGGCGTCGGCAGTTCGGCCCATTTGTCGGCCGAGCTGTTCAAGAGCCTGACCGGCACCGACCTGACCCACATCCCCTACAAGGGCTCGGCGCCGGCCGTGGCCGGCCTGCTGGGCGACGAGGTGCAGGTGATGATCGGCAACCTGCCGCCTTGGTCGGCGCAGATCAAGGCCGGCCGGGTGCAGGCGCTGGCAGTCAGCACCGCCCAGCGCCACCACAGCCTGCCCGAGGTACCGGCCCTGGCGGAGAGCCTGCCAGGTTTTGAGACCCTGGCCTGGTTCGGTGTGCTGGCCCCAGCCGGTACCCCGCGGGCGGTGGTGGAGCGCATCAACACCCTGGTCAACCAGGCACTGGAGCAGCCTGACATTAAGGCGCGGCTGGCCACCCTGGCCTGTGACCCGGCACCTGCGACCCCCGAGGCGTTTGTAAGCCGCGTCAATGGCGACGTGGCGCGCTGGAAAAAACTCGCCGCAGAGAAAAACATCCGCGCCGACTGAGCGCAGGGTGCGTCGGCAGCCTGGCCTGACCAGCGCGCTCAGCGGTTGAGCCGGGTCTCGATGCCCGGCGGCACGGCCTGGTAGGGGTGGGCTGCCAGCACGGCAGTCTGCACGCCCAGCACGCTGCCGGCTTGCACCGGCACCGGCAACTGCCCGCCTTCCATCGCCAGGCTCGGCCCTGCTTGCACGGAGTCGTACAGCGGGCTTTCATCAAACTGGATCTCCAGCATGTCGCAGGCTGGTGCTACCGCCGCCGCCAGCAGGCTGTGCCAGCTGCAGACTGGCCCGGAGGGGTTGTGCGGGGAAAACTGCACACCCTGCGCCGCCGCCCGCTCGGCAATGCGCAGCATCTCCCAGGGGCCGCCGCAGTACTTCACATCGGGCATGACCACGTCATACAGGCCTTCGTCAAACAGGGTCTGAAACGCCGCCAACCCAACCTGGGTTTCGGCCGCAGCCAGCAGCACCCCCTGTGCGTTGGCGGCGGCGCGCAAGCGGCGCGTGGCAGCCCAATGGGCGTGGGTTTCGGCAATCGGGCATTCGAACCAGTGCAGGCGGGCTGGCGCCAGCGCCTGCAAGGCCTGCAGGGCATGGGCCTCGTCAAAGCGCCAATGGCAGTCCACCATCAAACGGGCCGTTGGACCCAACGCCTCGCGCAGCGCCAGCATGCAAGCCACGCCGTGACGAATGCGGGCCTGGCCGTCGGGTGTGCCGCACAGCGCCGGTGTCAGGCCATCAAAAGGCGCGGCCTTAAAGGCGCTAAAGCCCTGGGCCTGCGCCCGCCGGGCGGTGGCTACAAAACCCTCTGGCGTGCGAAGGCGGGTGGCGCGGTTGATGTTGGCGTACAAGGCTACCTGGGCGCGCTGAATCGGCCCCAGCACTGAAGTCGGCTGGACCCCTCGCGCCTGTACCAGCAGGCTGGCCACCGCCTGCAGCACCGCGCTGGTGACCGTGTTGCCCACCAGGCCGCCGGGCGACTGTGGCGACACCCGCAAATGGCTGGCAGCGTCGTCCAGTGACAGGCCGAGCCAGTCCGGCGCCAGATGGGCCGTAGCCGCCACCAGCATCGGCTCCCAGCCGATCAGCGAGGCCTCACCCCAGCCCACTGCGCCATCGCTGTCGGTGACAGCGATGAAGACCCAATTGGTTTTGGGCGAGACGTTGAAGACATGGGTGTCGATGCGGGTCAGGGTGTTCATGGAGCACAGTCTATACAGATCCGGGTCCCTATTGACCCGCAGTGTCACCGAGGGATAACGCCAATTGCACAATGTCGCAGCTTGTCCAAAACTGTGCGCTCAAGGAGAAACTCTATGGCTAACTCAACTTTTCGCCGCGGGCTGCTTGTGGCGGGCTTGGCGGTTTTGGCTCTTGTGGGTGGCGTCGCTGCGCAACAGTTGCCAGTGGCCGCCAGCAAGCCCAAACTGCTTGTGTTTTTGGTGGTGGATGGTCTTCCCCAACGCCAGATCCTGGCCTACCGGGACCAGCTTTCGCCCGATGGTTTGGCGCGTTTTCTGGACCGGGGTGCCTGGTTTTCGGACGCGCATTACGCGCACTCCTTTACCGTCACCGGCGCTGGCCACGCCATCATGCTCAGCGGCGCCAACCCCAGCCGCACGGGCATCATCGGCAACGACTGGCTCGACCCCCTGACCGGGCAGCCTGAATACTGTGCCGGCGACACCTCGGCCAGCTACATCGGCCACGCCACCAATGCGCTTGACGGCACCAGCCCCAAGAACTTGAGAGTGGAGACGCTGGGCGATGTGCTGCGCCGCATTGACCCCAGGTCCAAGGTGATCGGCATTTCTGGCAAGGACCGAGGTGCCATCTTGCCAGCCGGCAAGTCTGGTGTTGCCTACATGTACATGGGGGCGAGCGGCCAATTTGCCTCGACCACGCATTACATGCCCGCCCACCCGGCCTGGGTCAACGCCTTCAATGCGGCCAAGCCGGCCGACCAGTATTTCAAGAAACAGTGGACCGCCCTGTTGCCTGAAACTGAGTACGCCGGCTCCCTGCCTGACCAGCAAAAATGGTTTGGTCCTGGCGGCGGAGGCTTGCCTGCCACCTTTGGCGCGGCCGAGGATGACGCGCCTGGTCCTCGCTACTACACCGGCTTGCTGCGCGGCCCCTTTGTGGACCAGTTGTCGCTGGACTTTGCCCGGGCGGCCATTGCCGGCGAAGCGCTGGGTCAGGACGACGCGCCCGATATTTTGGCCGTCAGCCTGTCCGGTCATGACTACGTGAACCACGCCTTCAGTGCAGAGTCACGCCTGTCACACGACCACCTGCTGCAACTGGACCGCATGTTGCAGGGCTTCTTCCGGGAGCTTGATGCCACTGTGGGTGCCGGTAATTACCTGGCCACACTCACGGCCGACCATGGCTTCATGCCGGCGCCCGAGGTCACGGCGGCTCTGGGCCAGGACTCTGGCCGCATTAACCCCAGCCAGGCGCTGGGCCGAGTGAACCAGGGGCTGGTCGCGCGTTTTGGGCCAGGCCGATGGGTGATCAACGCGTCCGGCTCCACGCTGCTGCTGGACAAAAAGCTGATGGCGGCCGCCAAATTGGACCCGGATGATGTGGCCGAGGCTGCCCGAGCGCTGCTTCTTGCAGAACCCGGCTTTGGGGTGGCCTACACGCGGCGTGAACTGCTGGCCAATAGCCGAACCGGCGCGCCCTTGTTTGAGCAGATGCGCAAGTCCTGGCACCCGGACGTCTCGGGCGAGGTGCAGTTTTCCCTGAAAGCCAACTGGATGTTCGCATCCAGCACGTCGGTCACCACACACGGCTCGCCCCATGCCTATGACACCAACGTGCCGATCCTGGTGTACGGCCCGACGTGGGTCAAGCCGGGGCGCGTTGACACCCGGGTCGAGGTGGTGGACATGGCGCCTACGCTGGCCCGGCTGCTGCAGGTGCCTGCGCCGTCCAGTTCGGAAGGGCGCCAGCTGCCGCTGCTGGCGCCCTGAGCCCTGGCCGGGCGCAGTGCCCGGCCCTCAAGCGCGCATCAGCGCCTCAATCTCATCGACCGCCACCGGCACGCCGCGGCTGATCAGCTCGCAGCCGCCGGCGGTGACGATGGCGTCGTCTTCGATCCGGATGCCGATGTTGTGGAAGGCCTCGGGTACGCCGGACGCCGGGCGCACATAGATGCCGGGCTCAATCGTCAGCACCATGCCGGGCTGCAGAATACGCGCCGGCCGGTTGACGATGGTGTCGCCGGTGAGCGCGTCCTTGCGCACGCTGGTCTGGCCGATTTCCGAGGGCTCGGTGTAGGCGCCGCAGTCGTGCACATCCATGCCCAGCCAGTGGCCGGTGCGGTGCATGTAGAACTGGAAGTAGGCGCGTTTTTCGATCACATCGTCCAGCGTGCCCACCTTGTTGCTGTCCAGCAGGCCAACATCGAGCATGCCCTGCGCCAGCACCTTCACGCTGGCCTCGTGCGGGTCGGTGAAGCGGGCGCCGGCCCGGGTGGCGGCCACTGCCGCGTACTGGCTGGCCAGCACCAGCTCGTACAGCGTGCGCTGCGGCCCGCTGAAGCGGCCGTTGGCCGGGAAGGTGCGAGTGATGTCGCTGGCGTAGCCGTCGAGCTCGCAGCCGGCATCGATCAGCACCAGCTCGCCGTCGCGCACCGGCGCGGTGTCAGCCCGGTAATGCAGCACGCAGGCGTTGGCGCCAGCCGCCACGATGGAGCCATAGGCCGGGTACTGTGAGCCGTGCCGACGAAACTCGTGCAGCAGTTCGGCGTCCAGGTGGTACTCGCGCACCTCCTGGCCGGCGCGCAGCATGCGGGCTGAGAGCTGCATGGCGCGGATATGGGCGCCAGCGCTGATCTGGCCGGCGCGCCGCATCACGTCCTGCTCATGGGCGTCCTTGACCAGCCGCATTTCGTCGAGCAGGCCGCACAGGTCACGCTGTTGCTCCGGGCACAGCGTGCCGTAGCGTACGCGGGCGCGCACCTGGCCGAGCCAGCCGTCAATGCGCGCCTCCAGCCCCTTGTGGGTGGCAAACGGGTACCAGACAGCGTCCCGTCCGTCCAGCAGTGCCGGCATGTGCGCGTCCAGTTCGGCTGATGAATGGGCGACCTCCATGCCGAGCCGCGCCGGCGCATCAGCCGGGCCTAGACGGTAGCCGTCCCAGATCTCGCGTTCCAGGTCTTTGGGCTGGCAAAACAGGGTGGTCCGGCCTTCACCGGTGATCACCAAAAAGGCTTTGGGCTCGGTAAAGCCGCTGAGGTAATAAAAATAGCTGTCGTGACGGTACAAAAAGTCGGCATCGCGGTTGCGTTGCTGCTCGGGCGCGGTTGGGATAACGGCGATGCCCTTGGGACCGAGCAGCCGGGCCAGGTGGGCGCGGCGCTGAGCGTAGAGGGCGGGGGTGGCGGTGGGGGCGGATCTCATGGGCATTCCAGCAAAGGGAAAGGATCAGGCAGTGATCGGGTGGGACAGAACCAAGTGGCCTATCTTAATCATCTGGCCGGTTTAGTGCAGCCAGCCGCTCGGGCGTGCCCACATCGGTCCAGGCGCCGGTGTACAGCTCGGCACTCACACGGCCTTGGGCGATGGCAGCACGCAGCAGCGGTGCCAGCGGCGCTTTCAGGCCCTGCGGGTTGCCGGGTGGGATGTCACAGAGCGGTGGCGCGAACAGGGCTTGGCGGTACAGGCCGATGGTGGAATAGGTGAGGCGCCGCTCGGCCTGGTTGAGCGCCAGGCCCTGGGCGTTCAGCCCAAAATCCCCGTCTGGCTTATGTGCCGGGTTGGGCACCAGCCACAGGTGGGCCAGCTTGCCTCCGCCGGCGAAGCGCGTCACAGCCTCTTGGCTAAAGACAAAGTCGGGCGCCAACACGTCGCCTGCGACCACCCAGAACACCTCGGCCAGCCGGGGCAGAGCCCGTGCAATGCCACCAGCGGTTTCAAGCGCACCGCCAAAATCCAGCCCCTCGTGCGAATAAATGATGTCGCTGCTCGCAGCCGCGCCAGGCCCGCCGGGCAGCTGGAACTGCGCGCCAAAGTAGTCGCTGATCTGCTCGCCCAGCCATGCTGTGTTAACCAACAGGCAGGGCAGGCCGGCCCGGGCCAACGCCTCCATAGGCCATTGCATCAGCGGTTTGCCCTGAACTGTTAGCAGCGGTTTGGGCCGGTGGTCGCTGAGCGGGCGCATGCGCTCGCCGCGCCCTGCGGCCAAAACCATGGCGCGAGCGGGCAGTCTGTCGTTAAGCGTCTGCATTGCGCCATTGTGCCGACACCAGCAGCCGCTCCACTAAACTAAGCGGCTTTCGCTTTTCACCCCTACTACTCCCGGAGTTGGCACCCATGGCTGATACACAAGAACAAGCTTTCAGCTCCAGCGCTGAGATGGCAAATGCGATCCGCGCTCTGGCGATGGACGCGGTACAGCAGGCCAACTCGGGCCACCCCGGCGCGCCTATGGGTATGGCCGACATGGCCGTGGCCCTGTGGGGCCGGCACCTCAAGCACAACCCGGCTAACCCGCACTGGTTTGACCGCGACCGCTTCGTGCTGTCCAACGGCCACGGCTCGATGCTGGTCTATGCGCTGCTGCACCTGACTGGCTACAAGCTGCCGATGAAAGAGCTCAAAAACTTCCGCCAACTGCACAGCAAGACCGCGGGTCACCCCGAGGTGGGCGTCACCCCCGGGATCGAGACCACCACCGGCCCGCTCGGACAAGGCTTGACCAATGCGGTGGGCATGGCACTGGCTGAAAAGCTGCTGGCGCAAGAGTTCAACCGTGACGGGCATACCGTGGTCGACCACCACAGCTATGTGTTTCTGGGTGATGGCTGCCTGATGGAGGGCATCAGCCACGAAGCTGCTGCGTTGGCTGGCGCCTGGAAGCTCAACAAGCTGGTTGCGCTGTACGACAGCAACGGCATATCGATTGACGGCCAGGTGGCACCCTGGTTTGTCGACAACACCGCCCTGCGCTTTGTCGCCTACGGCTGGAACGTGCTGGGCCCCATCGACGGCCATGACGCCGAACTGGTGGCCAATACGCTTGTCGAGGCCAAAAAATCCACCGAGCGCCCCACCCTGATCATTTGCAAGACGGCCATCGGCCAAGGCAGTCCGAACCGCGCCAACACCGCAAAGGCTCACGGCGAGCCACTGGGCGCGGAAGAGATCAAGCTCACCCGCGAGGTGCTGAACTGGCCACACGCCCCGTTTGTCATCCCCAAGCCGGTGTATGCCGCCTGGGATGCCAAGGCCAGCGGCGCCGCTGCCGAGCAGGGCTGGAACGAGCGCTTCAAGGCCTACCAGGCCGCCCACCCCGAGTTGGCGCGCGAGCTGGTTCGCCGCATGAAGGGCGATCTGCCCAAAAAATTCAACCAATTGGCCGTGGACACGGTCGTGGCGGCGCACACCAAGGCCGAGACCGTGGCCTCGCGCAAGGCCTCACAGCTGGCGCTCGAATCCTTCACCGCCGCCCTGCCCGAGCTGTTGGGCGGCTCGGCCGACCTGACCGGCTCCAACCTGACCAACACCAAGAGCACGCCCAACCTGCGCTTTGACTTTGAGGGCAAAGGCAACGGCGGGCGCCACATCAACTATGGCGTGCGCGAGTTCGGCATGGCCGCCATCATGAACGGCATTGCGCTGCACGGCGGCTACATCCCCTACGGCGGCACCTTCCTGACCTTCAGCGATTACAGCCGCAACGCCATCCGCATGGCGGCGCTGATGAAGCTGCGCGTGGTGCATGTGTTCACCCATGACTCGATCGGCCTGGGCGAGGACGGCCCGACCCACCAGTCGATCGAGCATGCGGCCAGCCTGCGCCTGATCCCCAACCTGGACGTCTGGCGCCCGGGCGACACCGCCGAGACCGCCGTGGCCTGGACCGTGGCGCTGCAGAACAAGACCAAGCCGACCGCTTTGCTGCTGTCGCGCCAGAACATCAGCTACGCGCCCAAGGCTGGCCTGGGTGACATCAGTCGCGGCGCCTATGTGCTGGCTGAGCCCACCGAGGTGGGCCTGAAGAAAAAAGCCCAGGCGGTCATCATCGCCACTGGCTCTGAAGTGCAATTGGCACTCAAGGCGCAAGAGCTGCTGGCCACCCGCAAGATTGCGGTGCGCGTGGTCTCCATGCCCAGCACCACCACCTTTGACCTTCAGGATGCCGCCTACAAAAGCGCTGTTCTGCCCAAGGGGCTGCCGCGCGTGGCAGTCGAGATGGGCGCCACTGCTGGCTGGTGGAAATACGGTTGCGCTGCCGTGGTCGGTATTGATACCTACGGCGAGTCGGCGCCGGCACCAGTGCTGTTCAAGCACTTCGGCTTCACGCCCGAGAACCTGGCCGACACCGTGCAGGCGGCACTGGCCCGCAAATAAGCGTAACCCCATTCACATCATCGGGAGTTTTCCATGACTATCAAGCTGGGTATCAACGGCTTTGGCCGTATCGGCCGCAATGTGCTGCGCGCCGCGCTGCAAAACTTTTCAGACATCGAAGTGGTGGCCATCAATGACCTGCTCGAGCCTGATTACCTCGCCTACATGCTGCAGTACGACAGCGTGCACGGCCGCTTCAAGGGCGATGTCAGTGTTGACGGCGGTACGCTGATCGTCAACGGACGGCGCATCCGCCTCACCCAGGAGCGCGACCCGGCTAACCTGAAGTGGAATGAGGTCGGCGCTGACGTTGTGATCGAGTCCACTGGCCTGTTCCTCGACAAGGCCACGGCCGAGAAGCATCTGGCCGCCGGTGCCAAGAAAGTCATTCTGTCGGCGCCCAGCAAGGACGACACGCCGATGTTTGTGTTTGGCGTGAACCACGCCACCTACGCCGGCCAGGCCATCATCAGCAATGCCTCTTGCACCACCAACTGCCTGGCCCCGGTGGCCAAGGTGCTTAACGACAAGTGGGGCATCAAGCGCGGCCTGATGACCACCGTGCACGCGGCTACGGCCACGCAAAAAACGGTGGACAGCCCAAGCAACAAAGACTGGCGCGGTGGCCGCGGCATCCTGGAAAACATCATCCCCAGCAGCACGGGTGCTGCCAAGGCGGTGGGCGTGGTGATTCCGGCGCTCAACAAAAAGCTCACCGGCATGTCGTTTCGGGTGCCGACCAGTGACGTGTCGGTGGTCGACCTGACGGTGGAGCTGAACACCGAGGCCAGTTACAAGGAAATTTGCGCCGAGATGAAGGCGCAAAGCCAGGGCGCGCTCAAGGGCGTGCTGGGTTACACCGAAGACAAGGTGGTCGCCACCGATTTCCGTGGCGAAACCTGCACCAGCGTGTTTGATGCCGACGCCGGCATTGCGCTTGACAGCACCTTTGTCAAGATCGTGGCCTGGTACGACAACGAGTGGGGCTACTCCAACAAGTGCCTGGAGATGGTGCGCGTCGTCGCCTGAGCCTGAATGCCTGAGGCCAAGACCGCCCTGCGGGCTGCCCAAGTGGCCCGCCGCGATGGCCTGACACCGCAGGCAAGGGCGGCTTCCGCCGCAGCCATCGCGGCTCGAGTGCGCAGCCTGCCGGCCTGGCAGCGGGCCCGGGGTGTGTTGAGCTACATGGCCTTTGGCTCAGAGCTGGATCTGGACGAGTTGCACCGCGAGCTGTTGAAGCAAGGCCGGCTGCTGGTCGCGCCCCGGGTGCCGGCGCAGGGCCGGGCGCTGGAGCTGCGGCAGGTGGCCGATTTGACACAAGACCTGGGGCCCAGCCGCTGGGGCATCCCCGAGCCGCAGCCCGAGCGCTGCCCACTGGTCGACCCGGCCCAGATCGATCTGGTGCTGGTGCCGGGGGTAGCGTTTGACCGATGGGGCAATCGCCTGGGCTACGGTGCTGGTTTTTATGACCGACTGTTTCAGCGTTTGCCGCCGTCTGCCTTGCGTGTGGCCTGCCTGCATGACGCCCTGCTGGTGGACCGCGTGCCGGCCGAGCCGCACGACGTACCGGTGGATCTTCTGTTGACCGAGTCGATGGCGC
Source organism: Comamonadaceae bacterium (assembly GCA_014190675.1). Taxonomy (GTDB): domain Bacteria; phylum Pseudomonadota; class Gammaproteobacteria; order Burkholderiales; family Burkholderiaceae_C; genus Rhodoferax. Next base: position 16,474 of record BJGT01000053.1, read on the forward strand.
TGGTGTGCCAGCGTTAAACGGCGTTGTGTGCGGACCCGCCCTGGCCAACCAGGCTCATCTGTGGCGGATTGGTCACGATAGATTTCAAGCTCTCGTTCGGCGTTTGCAGCTTCAGCATGTCAGGTTGGGGACGAACCAGTTCAGGGTTCGATGCAAAAGCCTGTTCCAGGGCATGGGCTGCGCCCAGCATGCGCGCGTCGCCGTGCAGATGACCAATCACTTGCAGGCCAAACGGCATGCCATGCTCATCGCGCCCACAGGGCAATGACAGCGCTGGTTGCGTGCCCAAAGTCACCACATAGGCCAAGGCCAGCCAATGGTAATAGTTCCGCATAGTTTGCCCGTCCACGCGCTGGGCATAGAGCTCGGTCCATGGGAAGGGGCTGACCGGCGTCACCGGCGCCAAGATCAGGTCGTAGTGCTGCAAGGCCTGGGCAAAGCGCCGTGAAATGCGGGTCTGCTCCAAATGGGCCCAAGCCCGGTCAGCCAATGTAATGGCTGCCGCCATCTCCACATTGCTGCGCACATTGGGGCCTAAGGTTTCAGGCGCAGTTCGGTAGACCTCGGCAAAAGCGGCCACAAAACCCTCGGCACGCAATACATCAAAGGCGCGATCAGCGTCACTGAATTGCAGGTCCACGGGCTCACACACCGACACCATGGGCCGAATCGCATCGACACGCTGGCGGAAAACCCGACGGATGTCTGGGTCCACGATGCAAACACCAAAATCTTCGGTGGTGCCAATGCGCAAGCGCGACAGGTCCACATGAGGCAGGGGGTGAAAGGCCTGTGCGTCAACGGGAATGCTCAGTGGGTCCATCGCATGCGGCCCGACGCTGGCCGAAAAGAGCAGCGCGGTGTCCGCCACCGTTCGTGCCATGGGGCCTAGCACCGACAGCACCGACCACCCCAAAGGCCGGGCATCGTTGGCGACCAAGCCGGGCGACGGGCGAAGACCGACCACGCCGCACAAGGCAGCGGGAATGCGAAGGGACCCACCGGTGTCAGAGCCAGTACACAAAGGCAGCATATCGGTGGCCAGAGCGGCTGCTGAGCCCCCTGAAGAGCCGCCTGCATTCAAGTGGGGGTTAAACGGATTGCCCGTTGCTCCCCAGACCGGGTTACGGGTATTGGCGCCCGCACCCATGTCGGGCACATTGGTTTTGGCGGTGACGATCGCCCCCATCTGGCGCAAGCGGGCCACCAGGGCGTTGTCTGCCTTGGGCACATTGCCGCGCAAGCGAACATTGCCGTAGGTGGTCAGCAGGCCGGCGGTGTCTTGCAAGTCTTTGACGCCCAATGGCAAGCCATGCAAAGGCCCCAAGAACTGGCCTTTCATCACGGCCTCTTCGGCTTGTCTTGCGGCTTGCAGAGCGCGCTCAAAATCTGTAGCGCAAATGGCATTGACTGCCGGGTTGAACCGCTCAATGCGGGCGATGCAGGCCCGCATCAGTTCCACTGGCGAGATTTGCTTGGCGCCAATGCGCCGACGTAGCTCGATGGCTGAGAGGCTGGTTAATTCGGTCATGTCAATGGCCGGGTTGCTCTTCGCGCCCGTCCGGGTGACGGGCAAAGCGCGCCGGGTCGCGGCCGTGCACCGGGGCACTGTCAGGCCAGGGCCAGCCGCCAAACTGGGTGCGCTGGTAATCTGCAAACGCCTGCATGATCTCGGCTCGGGTGTTCATGACAAACGGCCCGTGCTGCGCCACCGGTTCGCCGATCGGGCAGCCCTGCAGCAGCAAAAATTCGCTCTCGCTTTCGCCGTTCAGCAACTCCACCGACGCATCGCCGCGCAGCTCGATGGCGCCATGCTGCTGCACCGGTTGGCCGGCAATGCTGACCGAGCCGCCCTTGAAGAAATACAAATGGCGCCGGGTGGCGGCACTGGCGGCTGGCGGCAGGGTCCAGCGCGCGCCGGGTGCCATGCGCAGGGTCCAGATGGCCACATCGGCATCGGCCTGCGCCGCCCACGAGGCCGGTGGCGCCGCCAGTGGCGTGTTGGCACTCGGCAGTTGGCCGGCAATCACCGCCACCTCAGTCTCACGGCCATCACCGTCGGCCAGGGTCGCACGGGGGATGCGGTCGGCCCAAAACATGGTGAAGTAGGGCGCTGCCATTTTGTTCACTGCTGGCAGGTTGAGCCAGATCTGGAACAACTCCAGCGGGTTAGGCGCTGCGGTATTGAGCAGCGGGAACATTTCCGAATGCACCACGCCCCGGCCGGCGGTCAGCCATTGCACATCCCCCTGGCCAAAGCGGGCCCGAGCGCCCAAGGAGTCCGAGTGGTCAATCAGCCCTTTGCGCACGATGGTCACGGTCTCAAAGCCGCGGTGCGGATGCGACGGGAAACCCGGCACCGTGCGGCCGTGGTACATGCTCCAGCCGTCCTTGCGGCTGAAATCCTGGCCAATGTCTCGGCCGGCCAGCGAGGCCTGCGGCGCCATATGCGCATTGGCCACCGGGTAAGCGTCGTCGTGGTAGGCGCAAAACAGGAAGGGGTCGACGGTGTCCCAGGTGAAGCCTAGGGGTTTGATGGCGATGATGGGGTCGCTGGACATTCAGTAGCTTTCAAACAGTCGCAGAGCTTACCCCAGGGCGGCTAAAGTGCCCGCCACTGTGCTGTCAAAGGTCCGAGTTCAGGATGGCCTGTTGACCCCCTGGCGCGCCGGTTTCAAGCCCTTTTCCATGCCCGCAAAGGGGCTAAAATCGACCGTCTCGCAGCCTGGCCCAAGGGCTCGGCATGGCGTTCTCAATGCGTTAAACCGCCACTATTACGGAATCAAACCCATGTACAAACACATCAAGGTGCCCAGCCAAGGCGAAAAAATCTCCGTCAATGCGGACATGTCTCTCAATGTCCCTGACGAGCCGATCATTCCCTACATCGAGGGTGACGGCACTGGGCTGGACATCACCCCGGTGATGCTCAAGGTGGTGGACGCCGCTGTGGCCAAGGCCTATAGCGGCAAAAAGAAGATCCACTGGATGGAGGTGTTTGCCGGCGAGAAATCGACCAATGTCTACGGCCCCGACATGTGGCTACCTGAAGAAACCCTGCACGCCATCCGTGACTACGTGGTCTCCATCAAGGGCCCGCTCACCACGCCAGTTGGCGGCGGCATCCGCTCGCTCAATGTGGCCTTGCGCCAGGAGCTTGACCTGTACGTCTGCCTGCGCCCCATCCAATACTTTGACGGCGTGCCCAGCCCGGTCAAGGAGCC
>BJGT01000054.1 GCA_014190675.1 Comamonadaceae bacterium
AGTCGGCCGGCGTCATGCCCCCGTAGTCCAGCCCGCTCTCGAAAATGAACTTGCGGAACTCCAGCGTATTGACGATGCGTGCGATTTCCTTGTGCAGTGTCGCCACGATCTCCGGCTTCATGCCGCCCGGCCCGAAAAAGGCGATCCAGCCGTCAATGCCGAAATCGAGCCCGGCCTCGTGGAAGGTCTGCAGGTCCGGCAGGGACGGGATGCGCTTTTCGGTGGCGGCCGCGATCAATTTTGTCCGCCCACTCTTGGAACTGGCGCTGGCGGTAGTGGGGCCGTCGAAGAACATGTCGATGCGCCCGGCATACAGGTCCTGGTTCGCCTGCGCCGGGCCCGGGTAGGGGATGTGGATGACATCGATGCCGGCGACCCGTTTCAGGAACTCAATGTTCAGATGCCCCGTTGTGCCGATGCCATAAGACGCGACATTGAGTTTGCCCGGATTGCGTTTGGCGTAGTCGACCATCTCGCGAACGGTGGAGAACGGGGCGTCCTGACGCGCCACAAGCACGGTGCCGCCCAATGAGCCTGGCGTGATCGGCGTGAAGTCCTTGAAAAGATCGTAGGGCGGTGTCGCATAGAGGTGTGGCATCTGCGTCATCGCTGCAACGGTGTAGAGCAGTGTGGAGCCATCGGGTGCGGCCTTCGCCACTTCACGCGTGCCCACCAGCGTGCCTGCGCCCGGCTTGTTGTCGACAATGACCGGCACGCCCAGTGCCTCGGCCAATGCGACTGCGATGCGCCGCGCCTGCAGGTCGGTGCCGCCGCCAGGCGTGAACGGAACAACGACGCGGATGGGCTTGCTTGGTTTCCACTGGGCGCTGGCCGGCGCACTAAACGCAAGCGCCAGGGCCAGCGCGGTCAATAGGCTCTTCAATAACGAGGGCATGGACGAATCCTTGGTGGGCATCGCGCGACCGACGGGCCGCGACAGGATCTGGCAATGTACGGCGACCGCGCAGATCGTTATTGACCATGCGTGCCAAGGAATTGCCGGATTGCGCCATGGGCCGCAACTGTCAGACTACCCGGTCCCGCAACAGGGGTTTGCCCTGGGCGTCATGGCGGCGGTTGACGCCAGGCGCCTGTCCGTACTGCTGCCGGTAGGCCCGGCAGAAATGCGCCAATGACTCGAAGCCGACGGCTACGGCCGTCTCTGTCACGGAGATGGCGGTGTAGCGCAACAGGCTGCGCGCATGTTCGAGCCGCAGCCGGCGGTGGTACTGGCCCGGCCCTTCGCCGATGATTTGCGCGAACAGTCGCTGCAGTTGGCGCGTCGACAACCCGGCATAGCTGGCGAGCTCCGGTATGCCCACGGCCCGGTCGAGTGTTCCGTCGAGGAACTCCATGGCCTTGGCCAGCGCCGGATGGTGGATGCGCTTGCGTGCCGTGGGCAACATGCGTTGCGCCAGGTCGCCAGGGCGCATATGGTCGTGCAGGCAGTGTTCGGCGACGCGGTTGGCCAGATGCTGCCCATGGTCGGCGGCGATGGCGTGCAACATCATGTCGATGGCGGCGGTACCTCCCGCGCAGGTCAGGCGTCGCGCGCCGACTTCGAACAGGGTTTGCGCCACCACGATTTTTGGAAACCGTTCGCGGAAGGCATCGACCACTTCCCAGTGCATCGTGACACGGTGGCCGTCCAGCAGCCCGGCACGCGCGAGCAGAAAGCAGCCAGTGTCGAGGGCCCCCAGTGATGCGCCGCCGGTGTTCATGCTTTGCAGCCAGGTGCGAAGCGCGCGAGCGTAGTAGCGGTCGGGCTGGATATCAGCGCACAGGATGACGGTGCCCAGCGCCTTTTCGTCGTAAAGGCAGCCGTGGGGCTGGATCAGAATGCCGTTGTCGTCTGCCACCGCCTGGCCGTCCAGCGACAGCAGCTTCCAGGTGTAGGGTGTCTGCAAGTAGCGGTTGGCGATGCGCAGCGGCTCGATAGCCGAGGCCAGCGCGATCACGGCGAACTGCGGGATCAGCACAAACCCGATCGGGCCGGGCAGCATCGGGGGGCTTTTCTGCGGTGTTGCACTGGCAATGGCCATGCGGGATTGTGCAATGCATGGCTGTTATCGTCAATTTACTGGCGCAAACTGAACGTACCCCGCCCGAAACCGACCGCAAAATCGCAGCGTGTCCACGCCTCGTCAGGGCGTGGTGCCCATTGATCCCAACCGGAATTCGACATGTCAAAAAATTTTTTTGCTTTGACCAGTGCGCGTGGCCTGCTGGCCGCCTTGCTGGCGGTCTGTGCCATCGGTGCAGCGGCGCAGACGCCGCCCAGCACGATCGTGATCGGCATGGGGCCGGTGCCGCGCCATCTGAACTCGGCGGTGCAGTCCGGAATCGCTACTGGTATTCCGGCGACCCAGATATTTGCCAGCCCGCTGCGGTTCGACAAGGACTGGAATGCGCAGCCCTACCTGGCCGAAAGCTGGGTGTTCCAGGACGACGGCAAGTCGCTGCTGCTGAGGCTGGTGCCGGGTGCGACGTTCCACGATGGCAAACCCATCACCTCGGAGGACGTTGCGTTTTCTATCATGGCGATCAAGGCCAACCATCCGTTCCAGTCGATGTTCGAACCGGTCGAGCGGGTCGACACCCCGACCCCGCAGATCGCCATCATCCGGCTCAAGCAGCCGCATCCAGCCATTTTGTTGGCGCTGTCCCCGGCCTTCTGCCCGATTATTCCCAAACACATTTTTGACGACGGCCAAAACTTGCAGACACATCCGCGCAACGTCAATCCGGTCGGGTCCGGGCCGTTCAAGGTGGTCGCATTCAATCCGCGCGAGGCTATCGTGCTGGAGCGTTACGCCGGGTTCTTCATCAAGGACCGACCCAAGGTGGACCGCCTGATTATCCGGATCATTCCCGACACTGCGGCCCAGGCCCTGGCGCTGGAGCGCGGCGAGATCGACCTACTGCCGGGTTCGCTGACCCTCAGCCAGCTGACGCAACTCGCCAAGTCGCCTGAGGTCGTGGTGTCACGCAAGGGCGGTGAAGCGATCGGCCCGCTGGGCTGGCTGGCGTTCAACCTGAAAAAGAAACCGTTCGACGACGTGCGCGTGCGCCAGGCGATCGGGTTCGCGATGGACAAGGAGTTCATCGTGCGCCAACTGCACCAGGGCAAGACACTGTTGGCCACCGGGCCGATTGCGCAGGGTTCACCGTTTTATACCGACAAGGTCGAACCCTACAAACTCAACTTGGACAAGGCGGCCAAGTTACTCGACGCAGCGGGGCTGAAAGCGGGCGCCAATGGCAAGCGATTTGCGATGGCCATTGACTTTCTGCCCAACACGCCCGACAACTCGCAGACCATCGCCGAGTACTTGCGCCCGCAGCTGGCCAAGATCGGGATTGAGGTGTCGGTGCGCAGTTCACCCGACTTTCCCACCTGGGCGCGCCGCGTCTCGACCTACGATTTCGATGCGACGGTGGACGGCGCCTTCAACTACGGCGACCCGGTGATCGGCGTGCATCGCACCTACCTGTCCTCCAACATCAAGCCGGGCGTGATCTGGTCCAACACCCAGAACTATGCGAACCCGAAGGTGGACGAGTTGCTCGCGCAGGCCACGGTGGAACGGGACAACGAGAAACGCAAGAAGCTGTACGCCGAGTTCCAGCGCCAGGTGGTGTCGGATGCGCCGGTGCTGTTCACCCACGTGTGGGCGCAGGGTTACGCGGCGCGCAAGGACCTGGTCGACATTCCGCATTCGATCTGGGCGCCACTGGCGCCCTACGACACGATGTCCCGAAAACGCTGATCGGGGAAGGGTCCGGGCTTTTGGCTCCGGCGCCTGGATGCCCGCAGCAATCTGGCTGGCTGCAATCGATGACAGTCGCAGGGGAAAAAATGGGCACGGGTACGGCGGCTTGACGAAGAACACATCACCGGCCTCGATCAACACCCCGTGGGCGCGCGCCATCTCACCGAGTTCGGCCGCGTCAACCATGTCGGCGCCTGCACCCAGATCGACGTGCTTCCCTGAGGCATCGAAAACCTGAACTCCGGCAAAAACTCGCGCAGCGCCTGCGCCGCTTGGGCAAGTAGCTCCAATAAGCTTTGAATGATTCTGCTCGATACCAACGCCGTTGCTGAACCAATAAATACGGGGGATGGAGGCTAATTTAAGTCATGGATCCCCGCCGGCGCGGGGATGACAGTTTCTCGTCCTCACCAGCTCGACTGGGGATCCAGGCCAGCCCGCGGCAGTGACGCCCAAGCCGTCGGCCGTACCAAGGCACAATCCGTCGCATGAACATCATCATTCTTGATGACTACCAGGATGCAGTGCGTAAATTGGCCTGCGCTGCGCGCTTGGAGTCTTACACGGCTAGGGTTTACACCAACACGGTCAAGGGCCTGGGGCAGTTGTCAGTGCGGCTCAAAGATGCCGATGTGATCGTCCTCAACCGAGAGCGTACCCACCTGACCAAAAGCCTGATTGACAAATTGCCTAGGCTCAAGCTGGTGGTGCAGACCGGAAAAATCGGGCCCCATGTTGATGTCGCTGCCTGCACAGAGCGCGGCATTGTCGTTGCGGATGGCACCGGCTCGCCCGAGGCGCCAGCCGAACTTACCTGGGCGCTGATCATGGCAACAGCCCGTCGCCTGCCCCAGTACATTGCCAACCTCAAGCACGGCGCCTGGCAACAGTCCGGCTTGAAAAGCGCCAATATGCCGCCCAATTTTGGCCTGGGTACCCTGCTCAAGGGCAAAACCCTTGGCATCTGGGGTTACGGCAAGGTTGGCCAACTGGTAGCCGGCTATGGCGAAGCTTTTGGTATGCGGGTATTGGTCTGGGGCCGGGAGGCATCGCGGGAACGCGCGGTGCTCGAGGGTTTTGAGGCTGCCGCCAACCGCGACGAGCTGTTTGAGAAAAGCGATGTGCTCTCGCTTCACCTCAGGCTTTCGGATGAAACCCGTGGCCTAGTGCGGCTGGACGATCTCGGCCGCATGAAAACCACCGCCATGCTGGTCAACACCTCGCGCGCCGAATTGATTGAGCCCGATGCGCTGTTGGCCGGGCTCAACCGGGGCCGGCCGGGCATGGCAGCCATTGATGTGTATGAATCAGAGCCGATTCTGCAAGGTCATGCCCTGCTGCGGCTGGAGAACTGTATTTGCACGCCCCACATCGGCTATGTCGAGCAAAACAGCTACGAGCTGTATTACGGCGCTGCATTTGACAACGTGGTCAATTTCATCAAGGGCATGCCAAGCAATATCGTCAATCCCGGGGCGCTGCAGGTGCGCCGCTAGGGACTTGAATCGTTTTGCACATGGCCGCTGTTTTTCCCCTGATTGGCATTGTTGGCACTGGCGCCATGGGCCGGGGCATTGCCCAAATCGCCGCACAAGCGGGCAGCCAGGTGTTGTTGTTTGACACCCATGCCGATGCCAGCGATGCAGCGCTGCAAAGCGTGTATTCGCAGTGGGATAAATTGCATGAGAAAGGCCGCTTCGACACGGCCCAAAAAACACTTTACCGCTCGCGTTTGCAATGCAGCAACTCGCTGGCTGGCCTGGCCAAATGCGATTTACTGATTGAGGCGATTGTCGAGCGCCTGGATGCCAAGGCCGAACTGTTCGCCGAGCTCGAAGCCCTGATATCGCCCAATGCGGTACTGGCCAGCAACACCTCATCCCTGTCCATCACCGCCATGGGTGCGCGGCTCAAACGCCCTCAGCGGCTGGCGGGCTTTCACTTCTTTAACCCGGTGCCCCTGATGAAGGTGGTCGAGGTCATCGCAGGCCTCAAGACCGAGCCTGGCGTGTGCGAGGCACTGGTGCGCTACGCTCGGCAAATGGGCCATACGCCAGTGCAAGCGCAAGACACGCCGGGTTTTATCGTCAACCATGCCGGACGCGGTTACGGCACCGAAGCGCTGCGACTGGTGGGCGAAGGCGTGGCCGACTTTGCCACCGTAGACCGCATACTCAAGGACCAGGTGGGCTTCAAGCTCGGGCCCTTTGAGCTGATGGACCTGACTGCCCTGGACGTGTCTCACCCCGTGATGGAGTCGGTGTACCAACAGTACTACCAAGAGCCCCGCTACCGGCCCAGCGTCATCACGGCGCAACGTCTGGCCGGCGGCCTGCTGGGCAAAAAGGTCGGCGAGGGTTTCTACACCTATGTTCAAGGTATGGCCCAGCTTAGCCCAGAGGCCAGCGCACCCGTGCTAGCCGACCTGCCGCCCGTTTGGGTGTCGCCCCGAGCAGCGCGTCGAGCTGAGTTGTTGCAACTGCTCAAAAATCTGGGTGCCCACATAGAAACCGGCGCCTCAGCCTCTGCGCGGGCCTTGATCCTGGTCGCGCCGCTGGGCTTTGACGTCAGCACCGTGGCGGTTGTCGAGCGGCTTGATCCAACCCGCACCATGGGCATCGATCTGCTGTTTGACGATGCCAGCACGCGCCGCCGTGTGCTCGCCAGCAACCCCGCTACGCGCACCGACATGCGCCAAGCCGCCCATGCCCTGATGGCCCGCGATGGCAAGTCGGTCAGTGTGGTGCGTGACAGCGGTGGCTTTGTCACTCAGCGGGTGGTGGCAAGCATCGTCAACATCGCCTGCGACATCTGCCAACAGGGCATCTGCTCGCCAGCCGACCTTGAAACCGCGGTCACACTGGGTCTGGGTTATCCCTTGGGGCCCTTGGCCCTGGGCAACCTGGTGGGGCCCAGCAACCTGCTCGAGGTGCTCTTCAATATGCAAACCGTCTACGGCGATCCGCGCTACCGGCCCAGCCCCTGGCTGCGCCGGCGCGGCGCCATCGGGCTTAGCCTGTTGCACCAGGAAGAATAGGCAAGGCCCATGGCAGCCCAACTCCACAGCAGCATGGCAGACCAAACCCTGGTGCTGAGCCTGGACGATGCAGCCCACCGCAATGCGCTCGGCCCCGAGGTGTATGCAAGTGGTATGGAGGCCATGGCCCTGGCCAGCCGGTCAGCCGACATTGGCTCGGTTGTCATTACCGGCACCGGCACGGTGTTCAGCGCCGGGGGCAATTTGCAGCGCCTGCAGGCCAACCGCGCGCAAGCGCCCGAGGTACAGGCCCAGAGCATTGAGGCGCTGCACCAGTGGATTACGGCCATTGCCAACTGCCCCAAACCGGTCATCGCCGCGGTTGAAGGTGCAGCGGCTGGCGCCGGCTTCTCGCTGGCGCTGGCCTGCGACCTGCTGGTGGCAGCCGAAGACGCGGTGTTCGTGATGGCCTACAGCACGATTGGCCTATCACCGGACGGCGGCGGCAGTTGGAGCCTGGCGCAGGCACTGCCGCGCCAACTCGCCACCGAGTTGCTGATGTTGGGTGGACGCATCGGCGCGCCGCGCCTGCACCAGCTCGGTGTTGTCAACCAGGTGGCAGCACCCGGCAGCGCCCTCGACGCGGCGCTGGCACTCGCGCAGCGGCTCAACGCCCGCGCACCCAATGCCCTGGCCAGCATCAAAACCCTGAGTCGTCAGGCCACTGGGTTCAGCTTGGAGCAGCAGCTTGCCCAAGAAAGCCGGCATTTTGTAGCCAATCTGCAGCATGCCAACGCGGGCATTGGCATTGCCGCCTTTTTGGCCAAAGCGCGGCCAAAGTTCGGCGCCTAAACCAACACAAGCCGCAAGCACGCCCCGGGGCCTGGGGTCAGGGCCAAGCCGGGCAGCGGTCCCGGGGGTGACAATCAAGCGGTTTTCAGTCACCCACAAGACAGCCCATGGACGATCCTATTCTTACCATTGAAGAACGTGAGTCGATCAACTCTGGTCGCTGGTTTTCCAGTCTGTCCCCGTCCCTGCGTCACGATATTCTGCGATGTGCCTATGTCAAGCGTTTCAAAGACGGCGTGCTGATTGCCGCCCGCGGCGAGCCGCCCGAGGAATGGATAGCCTGTGCCCGCGGTGCGATACGGGTCAGCTCAACATCAATCTCTGGCAAGCAAATCACCCTGACCTATGTCGAGCCTGGCATCTGGTTTGGCGATGTCTCCATCTTCGACGGGGACCGGCGCACGCACGATGCCTATGCCCACGGCGACTGCACAATTTTGTGCGTCGCCAAGGCAGATTTCAAGAAAATTCTGGCCCAGCATGCCGAGCTCTACGAAGCCCTGCTGCGCCTGCATGCGCGGCGCATCCGCCAGCTCTACGGCCTGGTGGAAGACCTCAACACCCTGCCGCTGCGCGCCCGCCTGGCCAAGCAGCTGCTGCACCTGGTACGCAGCTACGGCGTGCCGTCACTCAGCGACGGGCGCGAGATGCGCATTGGCCTGCAACTCGCACAGGAAGAATTGGCGCAACTGCTGGGCGCATCGCGGCAACGGGTGAATCAGGAACTCAAGTCCATGGAACGGGAAGAGGCGATTCGCATCGAACCGGGTGGCTTGGTGATTCGCAAGCGCGATGCCCTGATGCGCATCATCGAAGCCGACCGCTGAGCAAGCCCGGCAACGCACACCCAGCCAAAGCGACTTGACCATGAACGACTTTGACCACTTTGTAGGCACCCGGCCGGTACCAGCCCAGCAGGCATTTGACGTCGAAGCCTTGTGCGCTTGGCTGCAAGCCAAACTGCCTGGCTTCGCAGGTCCGCTGACAGTTGAAGCCTTCAAAGGCGGCCAGTCCAACCCAACCTACAAGCTCAGCGGGCCATCCGGCGCCTATGTGATGCGCGCCAAACCGGGGCCGGTGGCCAAACTGCTGCCCTCGGCCCATGCCATTGAGCGCGAGTTTGCGGTGATGAGCGGCTTGCAGGGCACCGATGTGCCGGTGCCGCGCATGCACTGCCTGTGCGAAGACGAAGCCGTGATCGGCCGCGCCTTCTACATCATGGAGTTCATGCCCGGCCGTATTCTGTGGGACCAGTCGCTGCCCGGCATGAGCCCAGCCGAGCGGCAGTCCATCTACACCGAGATGAATCGCGTCATCGCTGCGCTGCACAAGGTCAAATTTGCGGAACACGGGCTGTCCGGCTATGGCAAGGCAGGCAACTATTTTGAGCGCCAAATCGGCCGCTGGAGCCGGCAGTATGTTGCTTCGATCACCCAGCCGATTCCTGAAATGGACGCCTTGATGGCCTGGCTGCCGCAACACATCCCGGCCATGGCGCGCGACGAAAAAATGATCAGCATCGTGCACGGCGACTACCGGCTCGACAACCTGATGTTCCACCCCACCGAGCCGCGCATCATTGCCGTGCTGGATTGGGAGTTGTCCACCCTCGGCCATCCGCTGGCTGATTTCAGCTACCACTGCATGGCCTGGCATATCCCGCCGGGCTCGTTTCGCGGCATCGGTGGGCTTGATCTCACGAGCCTGGGCATCCCCACTGAGGATGCCTACATTGGCTGGTACTGCGAGCGCACTGGCCTCACCACCCCAGATGCGCTGAAGGCCGACTGGAACTTTTACTTGGCCTACAACCTGTTTCGCCTGGCCGCCATCCTGCAGGGGATTGCCAAGCGGGTTGAGGCCGGCACGGCGGCGAGTGCGCAGGCCGTCAGCTCAGCCGCGGGCGCGAAACCGCTGGCGCAAATGGCCTGGCAATTTGCCCAGCGCGCCTGAACCCGTCACCAGACTTTTACCCCCGACACCTCAGGAGATTCCATGGACTTTGACTACTCACCCAAAACCAAAGAACTGCAAGCCCGGCTGCAAGCCTTCATGGATGAGCACATCTACCCTGCAGAAGGAGCCTACCACGCCGAGATCGTGGCCAACAGCGAAGCCGGCAAGCGCTGGACGCCGCTGCAGACGATCGAAAGACTGAAGGTCAAGGCTCGTTCGGCAGGGCTTTGGAACCTGTTTCTGCCAGTCGACAGCGCCGCCACTTCAGGCTACCACGGCGCGGGCCTAACCAACCAAGAGTATGCGCCGCTGGCCGAGATCATGGGACGCGTGCTTTGGTCGAGCGAGGTATTCAACTGCTCTGCGCCCGACACCGGTAACATGGAAACCATCGCCCGCTACGGCTCAGAAGAGAACAAGGCTCGCTGGCTCAAGCCCCTGCTTGAGGGCCAAATACGCTCAGCCTTCGCCATGACCGAGCCCGATGTCGCCTCCAGCGATGCCACCAACATCGCCACGCGCATCGAACGCGATGGCGATGACTACGTGATCAACGGCCGCAAGTGGTGGACATCTGGCGCTGGCGACCCACGTTGCGCCATCTACATCACCATGGGCAAGACCAACCCGGATGCGCCCCGCCACTCCCAGCAGAGCATGGTGCTGGTGCCAGCCAGCACCCCGGGCCTGAAGGTGATACGCCCGCTCAATGTGATGGGCTACGACGACGCACCGCACGGCCACATGGAGGTGCGCTTCGACAACGTGCGCGTGCCGGCCAGCAACATTCTGCTCGGCGAAGGCCGCGGCTTCGAAATCGCCCAAGGCCGCCTGGGGCCGGGACGTATCCACCACTGCATGCGACTGATCGGCCTGGCTGAGCGGGCGCTGGAGCTAATGTGCAGGCGCGCCTCCTCGCGCGTGGCCTTTGGCAAGACCGTGGCCTCGCAAACCGTGACCCAAGAACGCATTGCCGAATCCCGCTGCAAGATCGACATGGCCCGCTTATTGACCCTCAAGGCTGCCTGGATGATGGACATTGGCGGCAACAAGTTTGCCAAGAACGAGATTGCCATGATCAAGGTGGTGGCGCCCAGCATGGCCTGCGAGGTGATCGACTGGGCGATGCAAGTGCACGGCGGCGCCGGCATGTGCGACGACTTCCCCCTGGCCTACAGCTATGTCAACGCCCGCACATTGCGCTTTGCCGACGGCCCGGATGAAGTGCACCGCAACGCGATTGCCAAGCTCGAACTCGGCAAATACGCTGTGGACTCCAAGCCGGTAGAGATGCCGGTCACACGCGGCGGCTGAGGCACAGCAAACCCTACTCCCCGCCCTTAGGCCAGAGCTCGCGCAAATCAGCTTAGCGCTTGGCTTGACGGCCCAGGCCTTCGATGCCCGACCACAATTCGTTCAAATCCGGAAAACCCCATTTGACAGGGTCCTCCCGAGCCACGATGCCATCAGTGGTACCTGCACGGGAAAGATCGACGATTTCAGCGGGGATCCGCATGCTCGAACGAGTTGAGAAAAACAACTTGACTTTCGGCTTTGTAAGCACTGTGTCTGACTGCTCGGTTACCACGCCAAGCCGTCCCGATTTCATTGAAACCAGCGAACCCACTGGATAGATGCCGATGCACTTCACGAAAACCGCAAATACCGACGAATCAAAATGCCCTGGCGTCCACTCCGCCATTTTTCGAAGGGCCTCGGCTGGGTCCCAGCCTTTGCGATAGGGCCGGTTTGAGGTGATAGCGTCATAGACATCACATACTGCACCCATCTTGGCCATCAAACTGATTTCGTCTCCCTTGAGACCCTTGGGATAACCCGATCCATCAATTTTTTCGTGGTGGTGCAAGCACACATCCATCGCGATCTCGTCCATACCATCAACCCGCCTGAGCATGTCGTACCCTTTGGATGGATGCCCCTTGATGACAGCAAACTCGGCGTCTGTCAAATCCCCAGGTTTGTTGAGTATTCGCTGTGGCACGGCTGCCTTGCCAAGGTCATGCAACAAGCCAGCCAATCCAGCAGAACTAATCCGGGCCTGCTCGAGCCCAAGTTGCCGAGCCAGAGCGATCATCAGGGCGCAAACAGCCACCGAATGCAAATAGGTGTAATCATCCGCGGTTTTGATTCTCGCGATGCTGATCAGGGCCGCCGGATTACGCGCCACAGATGCCGCAATATCCTCAACCAAGCCCTGGGCTTTGGCGGCATCCACCACATTGCCCATACGGACTTCATGAAACATGGCGACCACAGCCTGCTTCGCCTGGTCGACAATCTGGGCGGCGCGTTGCATCTCTCTTTCAATGGACACCCGCGCCGC
This sequence comes from Comamonadaceae bacterium, assembly GCA_014190675.1. Taxonomy (GTDB): domain Bacteria; phylum Pseudomonadota; class Gammaproteobacteria; order Burkholderiales; family Burkholderiaceae_C; genus Rhodoferax. The sequence continues at coordinate 11,903 of BJGT01000054.1, forward strand.
CACTGGCGCCACCGCATCGAGCTTTTTCAGGCTTGCATCCACCTCTGATTCAACCTGCTTGGGACCGACTGCGGGCGCCGAGGCCGGCACATCCAAGCCCCTGCTGCTGTCAATCCAGACTTCCCTGATGCTGCTGGAACGAATTTTTTCCAGATCGTTGGTCTTAGCTAGCAAAAAATTAGCGCGAACAAAAGGGTGCTCCATCCAGGAGCCACAAAACTCCGCGATGTACATGCCCACCAGTAACCGGTCAACGTGTATGCGCTTTAGCATGGCAAACAGCCCCGCTTTGCAGCCGGGTTTCGAGTAGCCAGGCCCCAAGCCGGCTCAGTTTTGTGCATCACGGTTGACGAATCCCCGACCAAAGCTCTTGCAAATCAGGGAAATTCCAGTCGTCGGGGTTTTCTAGGGCGGCGATGCGGTCAGTGCCAATGCCGCGCGACAGGTCGAGCAATTCAGGCGCAATTCGCAAGGCTGAGCGGGTGGAGTAAAACAATTTGATGCGGGGGGTGGTCAGGGAAGACCCAGACTGCTCAAGCACCACGCCCAGGCGCCCTGAGTTCATTCGGACCAGGGCGCCCACCGGGTAAATACCCAAAGTCTTGACCAAGGCATGAAATACCGGCAGGTCAAAATGCCCCCTGGACCATTCCGCCATTTGGCGCAAGGCATAGGCCGGATCCCAGCCCCTTTTGTAGGGCCGGTCTGAGGTGATCGCGTCATACACATCGCACACCGCAGTCATTTTTGCCGCCAAACTTATCTCATCACCTTTGAGCCCCTCGGGGTAGCCCGAGCCGTCCATTTTTTCATGGTGGTGCAAACAGGCATCCAGCGTCTTGGCCTCGATATGCTGGCTCATTTGAAGGATACGAAAGCCCAACTGCGGGTGGGTTTTGATGACCTCAAACTCAGCCTCGGTCAACTTACCAGCCTTGTTGAGCAGTTTCAAGGGTATGGGCGCCTTACCCAAATCATGCATCAGGCCTGCCATCCCGGCCGAGCGGATTTCTGCTGCATCAAGCCCGAGTTGGCGCGCCAGTGCCGCCATTAAGGCGCACACAGCAACCGAGTGAAGGTAGGTGTAGTTGTCGGCGGTTTTCAGGCGTGCCAGACTGATCAAGGCGGCTGGATTTCGAGCAACCGAACCAGAAATCTCCTCCACCAGCAAGCGCGCGCTGCCGACGTCGACCGATTGACCCATTCGAACATGGTCAAACATAGTCTCCACCGCCTCTTTGGCCTGAGCGCAAATCCGTGCGGCTCGATCTATTTCCTGATCTATGGTCAGGGTAGATAGGTGCCGCTTAGCGGTCGCAACAGGCGCAAGAGATGCCGTAATTTCAGCCTCGGACTCGGCTTCGGTCACCGCTGGCACATCAGCCGCAACATCAAGCCCCTTGTGGCTATCGATCCAGACTTCTTTGATACTGCTGGCAAGAATAGCGGCAAGATCCGCGTCGCTTGAGAGCACGAACCCGCTTCGCATGAAAGGATGCTCCATCCAGGAGCCGCAAAACTCCTTGATATGCATCCCAAGTGTCAACTGATTGACGCCAATGCGCTTGAGCATGACAAGCCCAGATCCTCTGCTGAATAATAAGCGGCTTTTTTTCTCCCTGACCTGCCGCTGGAGCGTCAAGTATAGGCGGGTCACATCGGCTGGTGGACAATCCTGGTTCAACCGAGACTGCCCATGAATCAGCAATCTGCACTGATGACCGAAGCCCTGAAGCATATGCCGCAGGGTGTCGCCGAAAATTATCGTTACTGGGGAGATACAAAAACCGTGTTCATTAGCAGCGCTCAGGGCTGCGAATTAACCGACAGCGACGGCAAGACCTATGTAGATTTCCGCCTCGGTTACGGACCGATTATTCTGGGCTACAGAGACCCGCGTGTCGACCAGGCCGTGATTGAGCAGATCACCCGTCGCGGCACACTCTCAGGGTTCTCAACCGAACTTGACACCGCGGTTGTGTGCCAAATCAAGGAACTTTGCCCCAATATTGACAAAATACGGTTTGCCAATTCTGGCACCGAGGCCGTCATGGGTGCTGTGCGCACGGCGCGCGGCTTTACCGGGCGCGACCGCATCGCCATCGTCGAAGGTGGGTTTCATGGCTTACACGACGAGATGATGTGGAAGTCGGACCTGGAAAACTGGGATCCCACGGGTCTTGTCGAGCCGGGCATCGTGCCGTTTGGCGCGGGCGTACCGCAACGCTCCCGCGAATTGCTTGACATCATCCGCCTCAACGATTTCGAACTGCTGGAGCAGCTTTTTGTCGCTCGGTCTGACACACTTGCCGCGGTGGTGTTGGAGCCAATTATCGGCAATGCTGGCAGCATTGCAGCGACCCCGGCATGGCTGCAGCGCTTGCGCGATCTGTGCAGCCAACACGGCGCGCTCTTGATCCTTGATGAGGTCAAGACCGGCTTTCGGGTTGCCAAGGGGGGTGCGCAGGCTCTTTACGGCGTCCATGCCGACCTGACCACCTATGCCAAGGCACTTGGCAATGGCTACCCGGTGGCAGCCTTTGGCGGGCGCGCCGAGGTGATGGGCGTGGTGGGGTCGCACGCGGGCGGCGTTGTGCATGGTGGCACCTACACGGCCAACCTGGTTGCACTGGGCGCGGCCCATGCCACCTTGAAAATTCTGGCCCAAACCGATGCGCTGCACACCATAGACCAGGTTGGCTCACGGATCAGGGATCTGCTGGGACGCGTGTTCTTGGCTGCCGGCATTGAGCACGCGTTTGCCGGCCCAGCGGCCATGTTCGGCATCCATTTCACGCCCCAGGTGCCTGCCAACTACCGCGACTGGCGCATGAGTGACACCGAGCTGTACCGGCGCTTTGCCTGGGAACTGATTGAGCGCGGCGTGATGCTGGAGCCCGATTCCCGTGAACCTTGGTTTATCTGCGAAGCACACCAGAGCGTCGATTTCGCCTGGCTTGAAGACATGGCCACACGCTCCATCCAGGCTGCACAACGCTCACCTTGATGCGGTCACCCGGCCTTAAGCCACCAAGGTCCGCTTGAAAAAGTCTAGCGTGCGCGACCATGACAACTCGGCGGCCGGCGGGTTGAAACGTGGCGTGGAATTGTTGTGAAAACCGTGTTGTGTACCGGCATAGAAATAGGCCTCGTGCGCAACGCCCTGCGCCTTGAGTGCAGACTCAAAACCGGGCCACTGCCCGTTGATGCGGGGGTCATCGCTGGCGAAATGCAGCAGCAAATCGGCCTTGATTTGCGGGACCTTGGAGGCCTCCGCTGCAGCGCCATAAAAAGGTACGCCACAGCGCAGATCACTGCCTAACTCGACCGCCAAGTGGTTGACGATCCCGCCGCCCCAGCAAAAGCCGGTCGCGCCCATTCGGCCGTTAGCCAGCGGATGACTCTTAAGGAAGACCGCGCTGTTGAGCATGTCTTGGTTGAGTTTTTTGGGCTCCAGAGCGGCCTGGAGTTTGGTTCCTGCATCGTCATTACCGGGGTAGCCCCCAACCGGTGCCAGGCCGTCTGGCGCAAGCGCCAAAAAACCGGCCAGACCCAGGCGTCTCGCCACATCTTCAATATAGGGGTTAAGCCCGCGGTTTTCATGAATCACCAAGACTGCCGGATGCGGCCCAGCCTTGGCCGGCTCTACCAGATAGGCCCTCATTTGCCCGGAACTACCACCCGCAGAGGGATACTGAACATACTGGGTTTTGATGCGCTCGTCGGTGTTGGCGACCGTCTGCGCATTGGCATAGCGGGGAAACATGGCCTGTGCCATGGCCAAGCCACCCACCACGGCCGCACTGGCACGGGCCAGAAACTCACGGCGGTCCATGCCGCCGTGGCAGTACTCGTCGTAGAGGGCGTAAATTTTGGGGTCTATGGTCTGGGAGGAATCAGTTGCGTGCATGGGAAGTTAGCTGTGAGCTTGTAAGTGAGGACGAAAGAAATTATGCCTGCCGTTTGGCCAGCCGAGGATGGCCACGGCTGGGCTGGGCCTTTTTACGGCCCAAAACTCAGGACCAACTAAACTGAATTTGCCTGCCGTAAACCAGCACACATCCATGAACCTTGCAAAAGCACAGATCTCTCTCACCTTGGCCTTGACACTCGCCAGTGTGTTCAGCGCCGGAGCCGCGCCCACTGTCGAGGTGCTCGCCCGGGGTTTGCAACATCCCTGGGCCGTGGCTTTTTTGGCCGATGGGCGCTTTTTGGTCACCGAGCGACCAGGACGTTTGCGCCTGGTCGACGCCAGCGGTCGGCTCGGCGAGCCGATCAAAGGCCTGCCGGAGGTCGATGCAGTGGGCCAGGGCGGACTGCTTGACCTGATCACAGATCGCAACTTTGCAGCCAACCGCCGGCTCTATTTTTGCTTTGCCGAACCCAGTAACAACGGTAACTCCAGCGCCCTGGGCTCAGCTCGCTTGTCTGCCGACGAAACCCGTCTGGAAGACCTCAAAGTGCTTTTCAGCCAGCGGCCCAAAGTCGCTAGCAACCTGCACTTTGGTTGCCGCATTGCGCAGGCCCCCAATTCAGACCTGTACCTGACACTGGGAGAGCGCTATTTCAAAATGGCCGAGGCCCAGTCATTGGACAATCACCACGGAAAAATTGTCCGGATTCGGCCTGACGGCAGCGTGCCGGCCGACAACCCTTTTGTCAACCGCAAAGGTGCCCTGCCCGAAATTTGGAGCTACGGACATCGCAATGTTCAGGGCGCGACCTGGGGGCCGGACGACCGGTTATGGACCCATGAGCACGGACCCCAGGGCGGCGACGAGATCAACCTGCCGCTGGCAGGACGAAATTACGGCTGGCCGGTCATCAGCTATGGCGAAAAATACGGTGGCGGGCCAATTGGAGAGGGCATCACGGCCAAGGCCGGTATGGAGCAGCCCACGCATTATTGGACCCCATCGATCGCACCCTCAGGCATGGCCTTCATCACCAGCGAGCGTTATGGCAAAGCCTGGCAGGGTAGCTTGTTGGTGGGCTCGCTGAAATTTCGCTACCTAGCCCGCTTGCAGCTCGACGGACAGCGGGTCTTGCTAGAGGAAAAACTGCTGCCAGACCTGGGCCAAAGGGTGCGCGATGTCCGCGAAGGGCCGGACGGCCTGATCTATTTGCTCAGCGACGAGAAAAACGGACAGTTGATGCGTTTGCGCCCTTGAAAGCGGATCAACGCAGGGCCAGCGCCTCACTCAATCTTGATATTGGCTGTCTTGACGACGGTAGCCCACTTGCTCATCTCCAGCGGGATACGCGCCTGGACTTCTTCTGACGTGCCGCCGGTGACCACAATGCCCAAAGCCAGCAGTCGCTCGCGCAGCTCAGCCTGCCTGAGCACCTCGTTGGCAACCTTGTTGAGCATGGCGATGATGTCCCGCGGCGTGTTGGCCGGTGCAAACAGGGTGTAGTTGGTGGCGGTTTCAAAGCCGGGCAGCCCGGCTTCGGCCATGGTGGGGACATCGGGCAACATGGCCGAGCGCTGGGTGCTTGCAACAGCCAGGGCACGCGTTTTTCCGGACTTGATGTGCGGCAGGTGCGCGGGCATGCTGTCCATGGTGATCTGTACACGACCGGCCAAAAGATCAGGCAAGAACTGCGTGGTCCCCTTGTAAGGCACATGAACCAGGTCCACACCGGTTTGTTGCTTGAACATCTCCATATTGAGGTGGTGCAGTGCGCCAGTGCCCGTGGATGCAAAGCTCAAAGAGCCCGGGCGAGCCTTGGCCAGCGCAATGAGTTCCTGAACCGACCTGGCCGGGAGGTCGGCGGTGACGATCAGACCGACCGTCCCAAAGCCGACTTCCACCACCGGCGTAAAGTCGCGGCGCATATCAAAGCCCAGGCTTTTTTGGAACAAAGGTGCCGTCGAGTAATCGATCACGCTGCCCAGCATCAGGGCATAGCCGTCTGGCGCACTCTTGGCCAGCGCATCGCCGCCAATGGTGGCACCAGCACCGGGTTTGTTGTCGACAATGATTTGTTGTCCCAAACGCGCCGCCAGCCGCTCGGCCAACAAGCGCGCCACGGTATCAACGCCGCCGCCGGGCGGATAGGGGGCGATCAGCTTGATCGATTTATTTGGGTAGGCCTGCGCATTGGCGCTAGACACCCATGGGGTTGAGCCCAGTTGAATGACAAAAAAAAGTGCCAGCCAAGTTGCCAGCGTTCTGCAGAAATTATGAAGCATGCTTGTACAACCTTTGTCTGTTGGTTTAGTCGGCAATGATATTGGCAGACCGGACGACCGCGCCGTAACGCAGCAGATCGCGCTGCATCTCCTGGCCAAACTTGTCGGCTGCGCCGGGGCTTGCGGCAATGCCCAGGCCGCTCAGGCGTTCGCGCACCGCCGGATCGCTCAGCACAGCGTTGAGTTCGCCGTTCAGCTTGTCGACAATTACTTTGGGCGTTTTGGCGGGCGCCAGCAGACCGACCCAGGAGTTGATATCAAAATCAGCCAAGCCGTTTTCGACGAAGGTGGCGACCTCAGGCAGGGAACTGGCCCGCTGCGCGCTCGAGACCGCCACCGCATGCAGTTTTCCGGCCCGGATGTGTGAGATGGCTCCGGCAATCGCGGTGTAGACCAGGGGAATATTGCCACCCAGAACGTCAGTCATGGCCTGCCCGCCGCCCTTGTAGGGGATGTGGGTGAGGTTGGCGCCAGTGCGTTGCTTGAGCAGTTCGCCCGCAATGTGCGGTGTGCCTCCGGTGCCCGAGGTTCCGTAAGACAAGCCGCCGGCCTGTGTTTTGGACAGAGCAATCACCTCTTTAAGGCTCTTGGCAGCTAATGCGGGATGAGCCACCAGAATCAAAATTGCATCGCCGATTTTTCCCACTGGCGCAAAGTCCTTAACGGTATCAAAACCGACCTTGGCAAACACATGCGGGTTGATGACCATGGTGCCATCAAAGCCCAGCAACAGGGTGTAGCCATCGGGCTCTGCGGCAGCCACCAACTGGGTGCCAATGTTGCCCGATGCGCCGGGACGGTTGTCCACCACCACCTGCTGCCCCAAACGCTTGGACAACTGCTCGGCAATCAAGCGCCCGCTGGTGTCGGTGACGCCTCCCGGG
>BJGT01000055.1 GCA_014190675.1 Comamonadaceae bacterium
ACCGGTATAGCCAGCCATCCGTAGGCGCTTTCATGCGTGGAATGGGGCAGGCGTATGTGGCCGACACGCTTGCCGCGGGCCTCAAGGTCAATGTCAACCGTCAGACCCGAAGGCTTGGACGCCATGGAGATTTTTCGCGTTATCGGCCCACCGTCACGGCTCAGGAGGCCGGAACCAAAGAGACCCAATCCTGGGTTTTGAACCAGTAGGTGTGGCGCTCTTTCAGCCAAGGCTGATTTTTAGCAATCCAGTCATTGAAATATTTGATGGTTGCCGGTCCACCCTTCTTCAATCCCATGCCCTCAAAGCCGCCCTCGAACACATCGCTATTGGGCTTGAAAAGCTTGTCTGCGTTTTGCAATACCTTGAAACTTGGAAGTGGCTCGCTGCCAATGAATGCATGGGCATTGCCATTGATCACCTCTTGGTAACCCACACCCTGGTCATCAAACTGCCGCAGAGTGGCCTTTGGAAATGTTTTCTCAATGTACTGGCAAGGTGTTGACCCCCGGCGGCAGGCAAAACTAACCTTTGCGTCGTTGTAACCTTCAGGCCACTTCAGGTTGCTAGCGAGTTGCTTGTTTGCCGCCACCCCGAGGCCTGAATTTGAGTAGGCTTCGGTAAAGTCGATCTGCTCTTTGCGCGCTGGCGTTACGGTCATACCGCCGATGATTACATCAAATTTGCCGGCAATTAGCGACGGAATGATGGCATCCCAGGCGGTTGGGATGAGATCAAGCTCAACACCCATATCTTTGGCAAATTTGGTCGCAACGTCTATCTCAAAGCCAACCCATTTACCCTGTTTGTCGCGCATTGCCCATGGAACAAAAGTGGCAAATCCAACCTGCAGCTTGCCGCGTTTTTTAATCGTATCCACCGCACTGTCTTGCGCCAAAACAGGCTGCGAGAATGCAACAGCTGCCGCTGCAAAGGCCAAAAATCCCAACCATTTACTCAAAATCTTCATGATCAACTCCGTTAAATTAACACCGGCTACCCCGGCTGGACAAAACACAAGCAAGGGTCACACCAACTAATTGGGCTCGCCAAGCAGCCAAGACTGATCAATACGACTCATCTTTGCCAAGCGCGACCCACTTGAAGGCACCAATCAGGATTCAAGCTCCAATTTGGTGCCAGCCGATGAATTTCGCTCTAGACGCATCCGACCGCAATCAGTAGTTACCCTTGGCCGCCCAAGTTGGGGCCGTCAGCACACTGGCCCCTTGCCGCTGCGCAAACTGCCCCAGATCTCTCGGTGCCCACCAATGTAGCCCTTGCGCACCGGAATCTGGCCTTGGAGCAAGCGGTTGAGCGCTGGCAGCGCGTGAAACGGTACCAGTGGCGACAGATGGTGCTCACCATGAAAATTCATATTCCAGGCTAAAAATTGCCAAGGCCAAGCGACACGGGTGCTTCGGGTGTTGCGGGCAGGATCACGCTCATGCGCACAACCCACGTGCTCGGTCATGCGGATAAATCGCATCACTGGCTGACCCAGCAAAAGCGGGATCACCCAATAAAACAGCAGCGCGTACGCCCCAGTCGCGATGGCCAAGCCAGCAGCCGCATACAAGACCAAGAGCACGCGAGACTCCCAAATCACTCTACGGCGCCATGCGGTGGGAATAAAACCAATTTCCTCACCAGTGAGCTTGCCGATAGACCGGCGTAATATGCCCAGGCCGTTACTCGCCCAATAGGGCAAGCCTGACAGGTACCAAAAGTAAGCGGGAAAGGTCGCTGGCATCGGTATCAGTTCGGAGTCCTGTCCAATCAGGTTGGTGTGGGTGTGGTGCGCGGTATGCTCGTATCTAAAATGCAGCGCTGGCACCATGATGAGCGCGCCACAAACCCAAGCAAGCCAATTATTCGCACGCATAGATCTGAAAGCCGTGCGGTGCGCACACTCATGCTGGGCGGCGAATAAGTGGACCCAGATCAGCCCCATCGTGAACATAGCTGGCCACACCAGCCAACTGTCCCTGGCGGCCCAAACCAGCATCCCCGCGCCGCTGAGCGCCAAAACCGATCCGAAAATTTGGCGCACAGCAGGCTTGTTGGAGCGGGCCATCAGTGGCCGCAGCTCAGCAAGCGGGACGAGTGTCTGCGCAAAGAAGGGGCCCTTGCTCATGGCGCAGACCTAGGTTTGGCCAAGTTTTGCGCGTCAAGTGCCGTTCGCATGACGCCGGGCATGTGCGTGGACGACAGGCCATTGGCCGCCCATAGCCAGCCCTCAACAAAGCCGCCCAGTGACCGGTCTACTGTTACCCGCCTGCACTCGGGCAAGTCCAGCGGCCGTTCAATCATCGCGGCGATACCCCACAAGTCTGTCATCGTGACGCTACCGGCAGAAAATGCGGTGTTCGAGATGTCAAGCGCCGTGCCCTGGGAGAGTAAGGCACAGGCCCCGACCCCCAGAAGATCGAAGGTGAGCACCATGTCCGTGGTGCAGAAAACGTCCGCTCGCGCAAATGCTGCAAAGGCATCGCTCAACACGCGGCCCAGCTGCGCTTCTTCGTCGATCGAGGTGGTAACGACAAAGCGGCGCGGACCCAGCCAGTAAGTCCAGCGCGTAGTCCGGTCACTTTGCGCTGCGCTATTGGGTCGGCTTGGCAAGCTCAGGCCGGCTGCGCGCAGGGCAGCCAGCAACGCGTCGGGCTGACCTGACGCCTCGAAACGGGCTCGGGCTTGCGGCCGCTGAATCGAAACTGGGTAGCGCCCTGTTGTCATGACTTCACCCGCCGGCGATCAGCGTCGTAAAAAACAGGCTTCACCACAACCATGGGGATGACCTGCCCGTAAACCCGCGCATGGATTGTCTCGCCCATGCGCGCACGCCCATTGCACAGCAGGCCCAGCGCTATGCTGCGTTGCAACACCACGCTTTGCACACTCGCGCTGACGAAGCCCTCTTGGTCAACTCGATCACCCCCAGGTGTGATCGGGGCACCATCGGGCACCACAGCGGAGGGGTCCACCGGCATCAATCCGACGAGTTCGGGGCGCCTGGGCTCCACCTTGCGGCGCAAAAACATAGAGCGCTTGCCAATGAAGTCTGCCTTTGTCTTTGACACCATTGCGCCCAAACCCAGGTCAATCACATCGGAAGTCCCATCGACCTCATGGCCGGTAGAGATGTAGCCTGCTTCGACCCGCAGGATGTGGCTGGTTTCAGACCCGACCGGCGTGATGCCAAACGGCGCGCCGACCGCCATGATGCGCTCCCACATGGCCACAGCGTGACGTGGCGCGGTGTTGATCTCAAAGCTGAGCTCACCCGTCCAACTGACCCGCATGATGCGCACAGGCAACTTGCCAAGATGGCCTTCGCGCATTGCCATGAATGGCAGTGCCGCAGTGGACACATCAAAGTCTGGCTCTAGCGCCTGCAGCAGCGCACGCGCCTTTGGACCGCACAGGGTGGCATTGGCCCACGCCGATGTCACCGGAATCACCGACACCGCCAGGTCAGGACGGTGTACGTTGAGCAGGGTCTCGATATGCTGATGCACCCGCTCTGCGGCGCCGGTGGACGAGTGCAGCAGCCAGTGCGATTCGCCGAGCCGGAACGTGACCCCATCGTCCAGCAGCAGGCCGTCGTCGCTGAGCATGACGCCATAGCGGCCACGGCCAGGCTGCAGACTGGCAAAGTCATTCACGTACAGCAGATCGAGCAGCGCCGGTACGCCCGGGCCTTTGAGCATGAACTTGCCCAATGGGGTTCCGTCATAGACTCCGACGGCATTGCGCACGGCCAGGGCCGCACGCTCGGCAGCCTCCTTCCAGGACTCGCCAGGCTCAGGGTAATAGCCAGGCCGCTGCCAGCGCATGCCGGCGTCCACCATCACCGCGCCATGTGCCAGGTGCCAATCGGTCAGCGGTGTATGGCGCCAAGGAAACATTTGCGCCCCCGAGCGCGCACCTGCGATGGCACCGAACTCCACTGGCACAAACGGCGGCCGGAAAGTGGTGGTACCGACAGCAGCCGGTGCGACGCCGGTCATCGCGCCCACCACGCCAATCACATTCAGATTGCCAGTCTTGCCCTGGTCCACGCCCATGCCGGCCGTGGTGTAGCGTTTGATCAGCTCGATCGAATCGAAACCCTCACGGATCGCCAGCCCGAGGTCGGCGGTAGTCACGTCACCCGAAAAATCGACGAACACCTTGTCGCGACGTCGACCCTGAGCAACCGCCCACAACGGTGCCCCGACACTGCACGGGTCGTCTTGCGCCATCGGCAGCACGATGGGGGCGTTGCTGGCACCCCATGCCGTGACAGCCGCAGCGCCCGCACGCCCACCGTCTTCGAGGCACCGGGACAGGGCGAACACCCCATTGGCGGCACCTGCAAGCTGCAAGTGGCGCGATGTCGGAACCGCCACAAAGCTCTGCACCACATCGCTCCATATGACGCGCGCCAACCGGCTCTGGGAAGCGAGGTGAATCGCAGGATTCCAGCCGCCGGAACTGGCGAGCAGATCGCAGTTCAGCCGACCCGCTCGCCCCGCCGAGTCGACCACTTCCACCGCTTCGACATGCCTGCCACCAAAGGCCTTTCGCACCTGCGCGCCAATGTGGCAGGACACGCCCAGGGCGCGGGCTGCCTCCAGCAGCTCAGGTGCGGCCTCGGGCCTAGGATCAACCACCTGCACCGAGGCGCCAGAACGGGCCAGGTCACTGGCAGTGCCGTAAGCAGAGTCGGTGTTGGCAAACACCACAGCACGGCGCCCTGGCATCACTGCATACTGATTGATGTAACTGCGCACGGCTGACGCCAGCATGGTGCCTGGCCGGTCGTTATTGGCGAAAGCGATCGGCCGTTCGATGGCACCGGCGGCCACGATGACCTGAGCAGCGCGTATTTTCCAGTTGCGCAAGTCCAGCCCCGGCGCATCAACCGGGTTGCGTTCCAGTACCGTCACCAGGTTGTGCTCGTGGTAGCCCCAGACCGAAGAGCGACCCAGCACGCGGACATTGACACAGCTGCGCAATTCGGCCAGCACGCCATCAACCCACAGTCCAGCTGGTTTTCCGTCAAGCGTGGCGGCGTCACCGACCAAGCGGCCACCAAAAAACATGCCATCGTCCACCAGCATGACGCGCATGCCGGCACGGGCCGCAACCAGGGATGCGGTCAAACCGGCAGGCCCTCCCCCCGCTACCAGAAGATCACAGTGGCCGAAGCGGCTCTCGGTGCACGGCTGCCAGGCGTCGCCCCCGGGCAAGCGCCCCAGACCGGCGAGACGTCGGATCGCTGGCTCGAACCAATCGAACCCGGGAGACATGAAGGTCTTGTAATAAAAGCCCGCCGGCAGCAACCGCGAAAACGCCTGCGTGACCGAACCCAGGTCCACAGACGCACTGGGCCACGCGTTGACGCTGGCCAGCTGCATGCCATCCATCAGCGGCAAGGTGGTCGCGAGCTGGTTGGTCGAAGGATCGGGGTGCAGCCGGTTGACCAGGATGCCCGAGTCTTCGTAACCGGCGCCAAAGAAACCGCGCGGTCGGTGCAGCTTGAAGCTGCGCCCCACCAGCGAAACACCATTGGCCAGCAATGCAGAGGCCACCGTGTCACCGGCGTAGCCAGCAAAGGATTGGCGGTCGAACCTGAACGACAGCGGCCGGCTTCGGTCGATCACACCGCCACTTGGCAAGCGCGCTTTTTGCATCACTGCAAGTCCCCCACGGCTGGGTCGGTTGGGAGCAATTCGTGGGTCACCGTATTGCGCTGCAGTACAAACCAGCTGCCACAACCCCTGGCGTGCCACCAGCGCTCAGCATGTTCGCCCCGCGTGTTGTTGCGCAGCACGACCCAATCGGCCCATGCCGCGTCGGTCATCGCCTGGGGATCGGACGGGCGTGGCGGCAGCACCTCGCCGGCGCAGACGAACTCGGTCTCCGGACGCACACCGCAAAATGGGCAGGGGACGGGCAACATGGTGTGCTCAGCGCTGCGACACGAGGCCGACCTCGATCATGAATTTCAGGCCGTCGAAGCGCTCCAGCCCGAACTGGTCGGCCAGCGGATGCGGCTGGTCCGTAGCCAGCAGGTGCGCGTAGGTCAGGCCACCGACCGGAATCGCCTTGAAGCCGCCCCACCATCCGGTGCTCACATACAAGCCACCCACCGGGGTGGCCGAAATGATGGGGCTGGCATCATGCGCGAACTCGATGGCGCCACCCCACTGGCGCAGCATCTTCAGTCCCTTAAAACGGGGAAACAGCTCCAGCATCGCCGCCACCACCTCTTCGAAGACCTGAAAGTTGCCACCCTGACGGTAGGACGGGATCGGATCGGTGGCGCCTCCGATCACCAACTCCCCCTTGTCGGACTGCATCAGGTAGACACCGGTGTCTGGGCAATTGACGATCACATCGACCACCGGCTTGATCGGCATCGACACGAAAGCCTGGAGGTTGCGCGTCACCAGGGGCAGCCGCAGCCCAGCCATAGCCGCCACATGGCTGGTATTACCCGACGTCGCGAGCGCCACCTTGCCGGCGCGGATATCGCCCCGGTTGGTCCTGACCCCGGTGACCCGTCCGTCGGCGTCGCGCAGAAAACCGGTGAGCTCGGTCTGCTGGTGGATCTCGACCCCCCGTTCGTCGGCCGAGCGCGCATACGACCAGGCGATGGCGTCGTGGCGCGCCATGGCAGCTTGCGGATGCACAACACCGGCCAGCGGTGGCAGGCGCACGCTCTTCAAATCGCCCATGGCGGGCACCAACCGGTGCACCTCCTGCATGTCAACAATGTTGTAGGTCGGACCATGCAGGTCCATCGCCATGGAGCGGCGGCGCAGATCGCGCAATTTTGATGAGCTTTGAACCAGGTCAACCATGCTGCGCTGGCTGAATAGGATGTTGTAGTTCAGCTCGCGCGTCATGTCCTCGTACAGCTTGACCGACTTGTCGTGGAACTTGATGCTGGCGTCGCGCAGGTGGTTGGCACGTATGGTGTGGGTATTGCGTGCGGTGTTACCGCCGCCTAACCAGCCTTTCTCTATCACCGCCACGCTGGTGACACCGTGCTCCTTGGCCAAGTGGTAGGCGGTGGACAAGCCGTGCCCTCCGGCGCCGACAATGACGATGTCATAAGACGCTTGCAGCGGCACTGATCGCCACGCACGCTGCCAGTGCTCGTGGTAACTGAGCGCATTGCGGGCCAGAGAAAAGAATGAGTAGCGCTGCACGGCAATGACTTGTCGACTTACAAGCCCTAGCGCACGGGCCGATGCTTAGGCCACATCAACATCCTGTACCGCCCGGCCAAACGCCGCCAGCGCACGGTCGTTTTCTTGTGGCAATCCCACGCTGATCCGAATGAAACTTTCATAGCCAGGGTCACGCCATTCTCTAATGAATACACCCTGCGCGGACATATGCGAAATAATCGGCGCAGCACTCGCGCGGTAGTCAAACGAGACAAAATTTGCCCGTGACGGCAAAGTTCTGTAGCCCATTTCCTCGATCAGCATGTCCATTCGTTCGCGCTCCGCAACCGCTTTAGCAATACAGACTTGAGCATAAGCCTCATCAGACAATGCGGCTTCGGCTGCCACCACGGCCAGGCAACTCAAGTTGAAATTTAACTTGACCCGCACCAAGCCATCGGCAACTTCTGCTGAGCCGGCAAGACCATAACCAATGCGCATTCCCGCAATCGCATAGGCCTTCGAGAGGGTGCGCGTCGACAACCATGGTCCGCGGCGCCCGCGCAACGCGGGCAAAGCGCCAAGCCCACCTTGAGCGGCATCAAATTCGTAATAGGCTTCATCAATGACTAACAGCACATCATCTGGCACGCCTTGCACCAGCGCCCTGATTTCTGATTGCGGCAAGGGCGCACCACTGGGATTATTTGGCGTGCAGGCAAAAACCACCTTGGTATTCGCATCGATGGCCCGCAGCAAGCCCAGTACATCGTTGCGTCCGTCTTCCAAATTGCGCACCAAGCGGGCTTCTGCGCCCATGGCGCGAGCACCCAGGCGGTAACGCGGAAACGACGGCGTCGGCATCACTGCGTTATCGCCAGCCTGTAGCGCCATTTGCGACACCAAGCCAAGAATCTCATCCGATCCGTTACCGATCACTATATTTTCTGGCGGGATACCAGTGCGCTCGGTGATCAGCCGCGCTAGGCCATCCGGCCGCGGGTCGCCATAGCGATTTGCCGTGGCAACGGCACGACTGACAGCCTCAACCACGCGCGGCGAGGGCGGATATGGGCATTCATTTAAGTGCAGCAAGGCCGGTTTGCTGATTGAGCCATCTCGCTCAAGCGAGGTAGCGGTGTGCACGCCTCCAAAGGCACTTAGGGCGCGCACTGGCAGTGACAGAAACCGCGGCAAATTCATGCAAAATCTCCAGAAAGTCGTTTGGGACCCGTATCCAAGTTTCTTCCTATGATAAGTTAGTTTCTTTGAAGCAACTTTTCAGAAAAAATACAAAAAGCCAGTCTGCATAAACAAATCATTCTGAGGCACGTCGTATCAGTTGGGCAGAAAGCGCTTCTGTGCCCACCGAGATGGGCCACGGTGTGGCTGTTTTTTTGGCCGTCTGCCGCTGCGGTAATATGACTAGTCGGCCTCCTGAGCATGTTCCTCTGAAGACAACTAGTTTATTTACAGTTAAAATTTGGGCACAGGTGATGGATCACTCCGCCGCCCTGCATTACTTGGTGACCTAACGCTTGAAGTATTCGATTTTTTCACTCGCTCGCAACGCTTTGACACGCCATGAAAACTGGCAGCGTGCATGGCGCAGCCCCGAGCCCAAAGCCAGTTATGACGCCGTTGTGATCGGCGGCGGCGGCCATGGCTTGGCCACCGCCTATTACCTCGCCAAGGAACATGGCATGAGCAACGTGGCTGTGCTCGAGAAGGGCTGGCTGGGTGGCGGTAATACCGGGCGCAACACCACCATCGTGCGCTCCAATTACCACCTTGACGCCAACGCGCACTTCTACGAATTTGCACTCAAGCTGTGGGAAGGTTTATCGCAGGATCTGAACTTCAACGTCATGTACAGTGCCCGCGGGGTGCTGAATCTGACGCATTCACCGGCCGAGGTCGATGCCGCAATGCGCCGCGGTAATGCAATGCGGCTGAACGGCATCGACGCCGAGTGGATGTCGCGTGATGAGGTCGCGCGCTGGATACCGAATCTGGATTGTTCGCCGCAAGCGCGTTTTCCGATCCATGGCGGCCTGCTGCAACCGCGTGGCGGCACCGTACGCCATGATGCCGTAGCCTGGGGTTATGCGCGGGCCGCTGACGCACGTGGCGTCGACATCATCCAACAATGCGAGGTGACCGGTCTTCGGATGCAAGGCGGCGCTGTCACCGGTGTCGAAACGAACCGCGGTTTCATCGCCACCCCCCGGGTTGGCCTGGCGGTCGCTGGTCATTCCAGCCAGCTGGCGGCGATGGCTGGCATTCGACTTCCCATCGAGTCGCACGCGCTGCAGGCCATGGTGTCTGAGCCTGTCAAGCCGGTGCTAGACACCGTCGTGACATCCGGTGCAGTGCACTTCTACATCAGTCAGTCCGACAAGGGGGAGCTGGTGATGGGAGGAGACCTGGATTTCTGCAACTCGTTCGCACAACGCGGCAACCTGCCCATTGTGGAACATGTGGTCGCCGCCTGCCTGACGCTGTTCCCGGACTTTGGCCGTCTTAAGCTTATGCGCACTTGGGGCGGCATCATGGATATGACACTGGACGGCAGTCCAATCATCGGCACCTTGCCGGTCAAGGGCTTGACCATGACCGGCGGCTGGTGTTACGGTGGGTTCAAGGCGACGCCAGCGTCAGGCTGGCTGCACGCGTACACCATGGCAACCGGTGCGCCACATGGGCTCAATGCGGCGTTTTCACTGGAACGTTTTGAGCAGGGCGCGCTGCTGGACGAAAAGGGCGCCGGCCCCACCGCCTGGGCCCATTGATCAGGTGCTGACATCATGATGCTCATTCCCTGCCCCTGCTGCGGACCACGCAACCAGACCGAATTCACCTATGGCGGCGATGCATCCGTGAAACGACCTGCGTCCGATGCGCCTGAGGCCGAGTGGTTTGCGTTTGTCTACCTGCGCGACAACCCGAGCGGCTGGCACGAAGAGTTGTGGCTGCACAGCGCCGGTTGCCGCAGCTGGTTCAAGCTACGTCGCAATACACGTACCCACGAGATTGCCGACAGCGCCGCCCTGCATCAGGCCAATCCCAAGCAAGGTGCAGAACCATGAGCCAACCCTGCCGCATCGCGTCCGGCGGATTGGTGAATAGGGGGGAAATCCTCAACTTCACCTACGACGGCAACAGATACCAGGGGTATGCAGGCGACACACTGGCGTCGGCCCTGTTGGCCAATGACGTGCACCTGGTCGGCCGCAGCTTTAAATACCACCGGCCACGCGGCATTCTTAGTGCTGGCTCGGAGGAGCCTAACGCGCTGGTACAGCTGTCCATTGGCGCGCACACCGAACCCAACGCGCGCACGACCCAGATTGCCTTGTTTGAAGGCCTGAGCGCCACCAGTCAGAACTGTTGGCCGTCGGTGAAATTCGATGTTGGGGCAGTCAACAACGCGCTGTCGTTTCTCTTTCCAGCCGGGTTCTACTACAAAACATTCATGTGGCCGCACGGACCCGCCTGGTGGTTGCGCTACGAGCATTTGATCCGGCGCGCCGCCGGTATGGGACGTGCGGCGACGCAACCAGACCCAGACCACTACGAGCACCGCTTTGCCCATTGCGATGTGCTGGTGGTAGGCGCTGGCCCTGCAGGACTGGCAGCAGCGCTCGCTGCCGCCGGCAGCGGCGCACGCACCATCGTCTGCACTGAGGACAGCTGCATGGGCGGCAGCCTGGTGGGCAGCAGCGAACTGATAGACGGCATGCCTGCTGCCAACTGGATCGCCGCCACGGTTGAGGCACTGCGGGCCAACCCGAAGGTCACACTACTGGACAACACGACCGCATTTGGCGTCTACGACGGCAATCTTGTCGGACTGGCAGAGCGCGCGGGCGATCTGGCAGGTGTGCCTGCCCAACACCAGCCGCGCCAGCGCCTGTGGAAAGTGCGTGCCCGATCGACCGTGCTGGCCAGCGGAGCCCACGAGCGGCCTATCGCCTTTGCCAACAACGACCTGCCAGGCATCATGCTGGCTGGCGCAGTCCAAACCTATGTGCAACGTTTCGCGGTCCGCCCAGGATCAGTGGCGGTGGTGTTCACCAACAACGATTCGGCCTACAGCTGCGCGCTGGCCTTGCAACAAGCCGGCGCTGCGGTGCAGGTGGTGGACGCGCGGGCCGAGTCCGCCCTTACCGGCAGCCTAGTGGCAAGGGCTCGTACTGCCGGCCTGGCTATCCACGCCGCAAGTACTGTCACCATGGCCTATGGGCGTAACCATGTTCGCGCCGTTGATGTTTCTCCGCTTAGCGGCAGCGGCGGCGCCACACGCCGTGTGGCCTGTGATTTGGTCTGTATGTCGGGCGGCTGGAGCCCGGCAGTACACCTGTTCTCGCAAGCCGGTGGCAAGCTGCGTTTCGACGGGGGTCTGGCGGCGTTTGTGCCTGAATCGACAGTCGCAGCGGTTTTCCCCGCTGGGGCTGCCAGGGGCCATTTCGCGCTGCACGCGGCACTGGCGGACGGACATGCGCAAGGTGTGGCCGCGGCGCATCGTGCCGGCTTGACGAGCGGCAACGAAAGCAAAGCGCCCGGGGTTGACGCAATCGAATCTGGCCCGCTGCTGCCCTTGTGGGAGGTCGCAGCGACCAACCCGCGTGCCAAACGCTTTGTTGACTTCCAGAACGACGTCACCGTCAATGACGTGGCGCTAGCGGCGCGCGAGGGTTACCAATCGGTTGAACACACCAAGCGCTACACCACGCTAGGCATGGGCACCGACCAGGGCAAGACCAGCAATGTGGTCGGGCTGGCATTGCTCGCTGAGCAGCTTGGCAAGTCGATCCCGGCCGTTGGTACCACCACCTTTCGAGCGCCCTACACGCCGGTCACCATGGGTGTGTTCCCGGGGCATGCCACCGGGCTGCATATCGAGCCGATACGTCAGACCGCGATGCACGCCTGGCATGTGCAGCAGGGCGCGCGCATGGTCAACGGCGGCATGTGGCGGCGGCCCCATTCCTACCCACGGGCCGGAGAATCAGAGTTCGACGCGGCGAACCGCGAGGCGCTCAATGTGCGCTCCCATGTCGGGGTGGTGGATGTGTCGACGCTTGGCAAGATCGAGTTGCAGGGGCGCGATGTGGCCGAGTTCCTCAACCGCATGTACTGCAACCGCTGGGACACCCTGCAGGTCGGTCGCTGCCGTTACGGGCTGATGTTGCGCGAAGACGGCATCGTGCTCGACGACGGCACCACCTCGCGCCTGGCCGACCAGCATTACCTGATGACCACCACCACGGTCAACGCGGTGAAGGTGATGCAAAACATCGAGTTGCTGCTGCAAAACGACTGGCCCGAGCTGGAGGTATTCGCCACCTCGGTCACCGAACAATGGGCCGCCGCAGCTATCTCCGGGCCAAGTGCACGCGCATTGCTCTCCACCCTGCTCAGTATCGACCTGAGCAACACGGCGTTTCCATTCTTGGCAGTGGCCGAGTGCCAATTGCGCACCGCAAGCGGCAACATTCCAGCCCGTCTATTCCGCATGAGCTACTCGGGCGAAAGTGCTTACGAGGTCCATGTGCCAGCCAGTCACGGTCTGGCGATGTGGGGGGCGATCATCAGCGCTGGCGAGCCGCTGGGCATCATGCCCTACGGCACCGAAGCGATGAGTACGCTGCGGATCGAGAAAGGCCACGTGGTGGTCGGTGCCGAGGCCGATGGCCGCACTACAGCAGATGATCTGGGCATGGGCAAACTGGTTACTGCCGCCAAATGGTGCATTGGCAAACCCCTGTTGAACCGTCCTGATCTGACCCGGCCGGACCGGTGGCAACTGGTCGGCCTCACCGCGCTGGACGGCGCCGAAATGCCACGGGCTGCCAAGCTGGTGGAGGACCCCGACGCCGCCTTGCCCAATGCAATGCTCGGACACGTTACTGCCTGGTGCTGGAGCCCGAACCTGAACGCATGGCTGGCGTTGGCCTTGCTCGCGGCAGGCCGCCAACGGCACGGCCAGACGCTCTGGGCCGTATCGCCACTTGCCAGCGCAAAAATCCGGGTGCGCGTGAGCGCGCCCTGTTTCATCGACCCGGATGGGGAGCGGCTGCGTGTCTGATAACGCTGCGATCAGGTCGAGCCAACCCGGACGTTATGGCGTCGCCGGGCCAGTGCGCGTCTCACTGCAACCAGCCGCAACAGGAACGGTCTGGAACCTGCAGGGCGCAGCGGACAACTCGGCCTTCGTGGTACGGGCCACCAGCCTGTGGGGCGTCGAGACTCTGCCAGCCCCGCATCGCGTCGTCAGCTCCGCAACGCACCGCCTGATGTGGGTCGGCCCCAGGTCGTGGCTGGTGTTCAGTCTCAGCCCGCACGCACCAGCCGATCCGGCCATGCAGCCAGGGTTTTTGGACAGCCGCAACCAACTCAACGCGGCCGGTGGTGCCTTGTTCGATGTATCGGCTTCCCGCGTTGGCTGGACGCTGCGCGGACCCAGGGCATTAGATCTGCTCGCCAGTGGATGCCCTCTGGACTTGCACCACAGCGTGTTTACCCCGGACAGCTGCGCCCAGAGCTTGTTTGGGCATGTGGCCGCGCTGTACCACCGCCACGCCGATGGCGACTTCACGCTCTACGTGGCGCGCAGTTTTGCCGATGATGTGTGGTCAGCCCTGTGCGCGAGCGCGGCGCAATATGGCTACGAGGTACTCCCAGCGGCGCGGTGAATCCGTTGCATGGCGGGCACGGGCCGGCGTTTCAAATCACCAGCCGCGCCATCTCGTCATCGTAGATGATGGTGGAGATCATCTTGATCGGCAGCTTGAGCAACTTCTCTGGCCCGTGTGGCACGCTGCCACGGAATGTTAGGGAGTCGCCAGCGCTCAGCATATAGTTTTTCTTGCCGTGGCGATAACTCAGTTTGCCCTGCAGGATGTAGATGAACTCGATGCCAGGGTGCTGGAAGCTTGGGAAAATCTCGCTCTCGTCATTCAAGGTCACGAGGAACGGCTCGAAAACCCTGCGCGGCCCGCGTTCGATCGACAACAACTGGTAGGTGTGGCCACGCTTGGTGCCACGACGCACCACTTCAGGACCCTGCCCCGCCTTGACGTGTTGCGCCCCGCCCTCGTCGGTCGAGTAGCCGGCAAAAATGCTTGCCAGTGTCGTCCCCAGGGCGTCGGCCAGGGCTGCCAGAGAATCCAAGCTGGCGGACGTCTGGCCATTCTCAATCTTGCTGAGCATGCCGCTGCTGATGCTGGCTTTGCGGGCGATCTCGGCAATGGTTAGGTTCTGCTGTAGCCGTAGCTTGCGAACGGTCTGCCCGATATGGCGCTCCAGATCCCGGGGAGCAAGTTCAGACGGCGGTTCTTTTTCGGCCATGATCGTATTTTCCCCGGCTGCTGTTGACAGCCAATCTTAATCCCCATGCAAGACTTGCGTCTTAGCCCCAGCGCACACCGGGTTTGTCGGCCCGGAAAATCAGAATCGGTCGCGTCCTTGCCCGGGAATCCAGTCCGTCCCTGCCAGTGGCACACCAGCCATGGCCGCCGCCTCGACGGTCAACGCCACCAGGTCCTCGCGCTCCAGGTGATGCACATTCTGCTTGCCGCAGGCCCGGGCAATGGTGGTCAGCTCCATGTTCATGGTCTTGAGGTAGTTGCGCACCCGCCGCGCGCCAACATCAGGCTCCAGCCGTTGCTCCAGAACCGCGTCCTGTGTGGTCACGCCAACCGGACACTTACCGGTATGGCAGTGGTGGCACTGCCCAGGCGCCGTGCCCAGCTTGAGGTAATCATCGACCGCAGAGTGGCTCTTGCCGTTTTGACTGTAGGTCTCGCCATTGCAACCCAGCGCCATCAGCATACCCTGGCCGATTGACACCGCGTCGGCACCCATGGCCAACGCCTTAGCCACATCTGCACCGGTGCGTATGCCGCCCGACACCACCAATTGCACCACGCCGCGCAAATTGAGTTCTTCCAGCGCCTCGACCGCCTGGCGTACCGCAGCCAGCGTTGGCACACCCACGTTTTCGATGAAAACCGTCTGCGTTGCGGCAGTTCCACCCTGCATACCATCGACCACCACCACGTCGGCGCCGGCGATCGCCGCCAGCTTGACATCGTTGAAGGTGCGGGTTGCACCGACCTTGACATAGATGGGCTTTTCCCAGTCGGTGATCTCTCGCAGTTCCTGGATTTTTATCACCAGATCGTCGGGGCCCGTCCAGTCCGGGTGCCGGCTGGCCGACCGCTGGTCCACCCCTTCAGGCAGGTGCCGCATACGTGCCACACGGGGGTTGATTTTCTGCCCTAGCAACATCCCACCGCCACCGGGCTTGGCGCCCTGCCCGATCACGATCTCGATGGCGTCAGCGCGGCGCAGGTCGTTCGGGTTGAAGCCGTAGCGCGAGGGCAGGCATTGGTAGACCAGTTGTTTGGACGACTGCCGCTCCTCGTTGGTCATGCCGCCGTCGCCGGTGGTCGTGGATGTGCCCATCTCGGTGGCAGCCATACCCAAGGCCTGCTTGACGTTGGCCGACAAGGAGCCAAAACTCATGCCTGCAATGGTGATCGGCATCGCCAACTCGATCGGCTTTTTGGCGAACCGGCTGCCAAGAATGGTCTTGGTGTCGCAACGCTCCCGGTAGCCTTCCAGTGGATAACGCGACAGCGAAGCTGCTAAAAAAAGCAGGTCGTCGAAATGCGGCAGTCGACGCTTGGCGCCAAGGCCACGTATCTCGTAGAGGCCGTGCGCCGCAGCATGCTGGATGTACTCTATGGTGCTGCGGCCGTAACCCCAACTCTCCTGACCCTGCGGGTGTTGTACAAAACGAACGGGGTGATCCATCAATACTCCTGGTTGGCGTCTGCGTTCCAGTGGTACAGGCTGCGCATCGACGCTACCCGGCGGAACTCCTGGGGGTCGTGGGATAACCCGGCCTGCTTGAGCAAATCGGCAACCGTCGCGTGGTCTGAGTCTGACATGGGCTCTTCATGGGCATCTGCACCGAGCGACTTGATTTGGCCGCGCACATAGATGACGGCCTCGTACAGAGAGTCGCCCAGTGCGTCGCCGGCGTCGCCACAGACCACCAGCCTCCCCTCTTGGGCCATGAAGGCCGAAAAGTCTCCTACGTTGCCGGCCACGACGATATCGATGCCCTTCATTGATATCCCACACCGCAGTGAGGCATCCCCATCGATGACGAGCAGCCCCCCCTGGCCCGACGCACCCGCCGCCACAGAGGCAAAACCCTTCACGTGGACGCGCCCGGACATCATGTTCTCGGCCACCGCCGGACCGGCGTTGCCGTGTACGGTCACGCGCGCCTGCTGGTTCATGCCGGCAGCGTAGTAACCAGCATGGCCATGGATGTCAATGTCGATCGGTGCGTTCACGCCCACGGCAATGCTGTGGGCGCCGTCCGGGTTGTTCACCGCAACCGACAGCGGGCCATCCGGCAGTTCGGCGTGCAGGTACTGGTTGAGCGCGCGCAGAGGCTGCCGCGCAAGATCGAAATTCACGCTCGCCATATGTATATTTGCTCCGGCTTGGGCTCGAAGATGTTGGCGTTCTTTACCCCCGGAAGCTTCGCTAGCGAACGGAATTCGGAGGAAATCGCGACATAGTCATCGGTTTCGGCGACGATGGCTGGCTTGCAGGAAAAAGCGTCACGCACCAGGGCCAGCTCGTCTTTCGTACCCATCAGGAACGTGTAAAAGCCGTCGAGCTCGTCAAAGCCTTTTTCAAGCGCCGCCTCCAAGCCATCGCCTTCGCGCATGCGCCACTCCAGGAAACGGCAGGCCGCCTCGGTGTCGTTGTCGGTCTCGAACTTGATGCCCAGTGGCTCGAGTTTGCGCCGCACGCTGTACGGATTGGACAGCGAGCCGTTGTGCACTAGGCAGAAATCCTCTCCGGCAGTAAAGGGATGGGCACGCGCTGGTGTGACGGCGGTCTCAGTAGCCATGCGCGTATGGCCCACCAGATGCGAGCCGGTGAGTGCCGGGAAGTGGTAGCGCGCAGCCACCTCGGCTGGAGAACCGGTGTCCTTGTAGAGGTCGATTGACTGCCCCACCGACAGCACGTGGTAGCCCGGGTAGTTGGTCCGCAGCCAGGAGCGCACTGCTTCAGGCGCAGCCGCGGTCTCCAGCACCGCGTGGTTGGCGCGCACCTGCACTGTGCAGCCAGCCCCCAACTCACGCGTGGCCGCCGCCTCGAACTGCGTCCATGGCGTACTGGCAGTACCGCTGTAGACGCTGAACTTGCGCCGACCGTCTGGCACTGCCGGTGTGAACACCGCCATACCAGCAGACTCCGGACCGCGCTCTGTCATGCCAATCAGGATAGGCATCATCAATTCACCCAACTGCACACGCAATTCGGGTTTCTTGACCAGTAGTCCCACTATTCCACACATGCTGTTTCTTCCGATCAGAAAAACTCGAGGTAGCGGTTGGTTTCCCAGGCTGAGACATGGCGCGAGTACTCGACCCACTCCATGCGCTTGAGACGAATAAATTCGTTTGACAGGTTCTCTCCCACAGCGTCGCGCAGCACTGCATCGGCGGCAAAAGCGTCGATGGCTTCGTTCAGGTTTTGCGGCAGGATGGGGATGCCCTGCGCGGCCACCTGCTCTGGGGACAGCTCGTATAAATTGGTGTTGTTTGCCGGCCCGGGGTCGAGTTTCTTCTTGATGCCATCCAGCCCGGCGGCAATGATGCCGGCGGTCACCAGGTACGGGTTGCAAGACCCGTCTGGCAGGCGTAGTTCCAGGCGGCCATACGGAATCCGCACCATGGCCGTACGGTTGTTGTCCCCGTAAGTGACGTAGGCCGGCGCCCATGTGGCACCGGAGAGTGAACGCCCAACAACCAGCCGTTTGTAGGAGTTCACCGAAGGCGCTGCCAAAGCGGCCAGGCCGCGGGCATGGGCCAGGATACCGGCAAGAAAGTAGTAGCCGGTTTTCGACAGGCCCATGCCCTGCTTGTCCTTGTCGTCGTGAAACAGGTTCTTCGTCTTGGCGTCACCCACTGAAATATGAAAATGCGAACCCGTGCCGGCCCGGTTTGAAAATGGCTTGGGCATAAAGGTGCAGACCATGCCCATGGAGTGCGCGATCTCGGACGCCGCCATCTTGAACAGGGTGTAGTTGTCGGCTGACGTCATGCAATCGCGGTAGGCAAAGTTCACTTCGAACTGTCCGTTGGCGTCTTCATGGTCGATCTGGTACACATCCAGCCCTGCCACCTGCAGGGCGCTCACCAGCTTGCCCAGGTAGTCGCTGCGCCGCGCCAGGCCTTTGTAGTCGTAACACGGCTTGTCCAGCGTATCGGTGCTGTCAAACGGCGCGAGCGAACCATCCGCCTTGCGGTCCAGCAGCATAAATTCGGGCTCGATGCCCGTGAACATAGTCAGGCCCATGGCATCGAGTTTCTTCACCTGGGCGCGCAGGGCGACCCGAGGGCAATATTCGTACGGCTTGCCCAGCACATGGCCGTCACAGGCAATACGCGCGTAGCCGGGCATCCAGGGCAACAGCGTCAGCGTGGACAGGTCACCAACGGCCGTATATTCAGGCCCGTGCGGACCCATTCCCAAGCCCCAGATGGCGAAACCGGCAAACCCCGCTCCCGTGGTCA
>BJGT01000056.1 GCA_014190675.1 Comamonadaceae bacterium
GCGCGCAGCGCCTGCACCAGCCGGTCCAGATCGGCCTCAGAGGTGTAGATGGCCGGGGACACGCGAATGCACTGGCCCTTGGCCACACCGGCACGCCGCACCGTAAACACACCAAACTGGTCGCGCAATTGCGCCACGATGGCGTTGTTGTCGGCAGCCGTGCCTTTGCCGGCCAGCCGGAACGAGGTGATGCCAGCGGCCATGCCCGGCTCGTCGGGCGTCAAGATCTCCAATCCCTTGAAGTCGCGTACTCGGCTGACCCAGTAATCGCGCAGATGGCGCAGGCGCAGCGCCTTGGCGCGGGGCCCGATCTGCTGGTGCAAGGCCAGCGCACCTGGTAGCGCCAACACCGAGGCAAAGTTGTAGGTGCCGGTGTGCACCCGTGATCGGATGTCGGTCGGGGCCCAGTCTTCGTCACCCATGGCACGGTCGATATCGGCCAGCCGCGACTTGGCCACGTACATGAAGCCGATACCCAGCGGCGCGCCAATCCATTTGTGCAGGTTAAAGCCGATGAAGTCCACGCCCAGGTCCTGCACTTTAAAGTCGATCTGACCCCAGGAGTGGGCGGCGTCCAGCACCACATCCACGCCGCGGGCGCGGGCCAGAGCGGCAATCTCGGCCACCGGCATGACCAGCCCGGTACGGTGGCTAACGTGCGTGACAAGCAGCAAGGCCGCCTTGGGGTGGTCAGCCAATACTTTTTGATAAGCCTGGAGCACCGCCGCGCGGCTCGCCGGCTCAGGGATGCTGAATTTGACGACATTCACGCCACGACGCTCCTTGAGCCAGTTCATGGCGTACTGCATCGAGTCGTAATCCAGGTCGGAATACAGCACGGTGTCGCCCGGCTGCAACTTGTTGTAGCCGCCAATCAGCAGTTGCAGTGCTTCGGTGGCGCCCCGTGTCAGGGCCACCTCTTCGGGCGCGGCGCCTACCGCGGCAGCCACGGCCAGCCGGGCCGCTTCGCCATCACGGCCGAATTGCGTGCGAGCATAAAACGAGTTCTCCCGGTTGACCATGTCAGTCTTGGCCAAGTAGTCCAGCCGTACCGACTCGGCCATGATGCCCCAGTAGCCGTTCTCCAGGTTGACGATGCTGGGCGAAACCGCGTAAAGCTTGCGGACTGCGTCCCAGTAAGTACCGTCGGTCGCCACGGCGCTGCTGTTGAGCGGGGGCAGGGAAGCAGCGCCAGTCTGCGCTTGGGCGGATGCGCCGGTGATGGTGGCAGAAACGGCGGCAAGGCCGAGGACAAAACTGCGGCGGTTGTTTTTGATCATGGGTTAGCTCCGAAATAATGAACTTTTAGTTTTAGCACTAGCCTGTGACCAGCAGATGTCATTCTCGGCGATAGTGCCCACGCTGCGCCGACGCCCATCAACAGGCGTTCGGCTCTGTCAAGCAGTTTCGGTACCAGCCCATGATGTCATGCCGTGGATGCAATGCCCGGCTCGAGGATTAGCGCTTCGGTCATCCGGGTGTCACGCAGGGTTTCTAGACTCCGCGCCTTTAACCAGGGGTCAAAATGACGAAGCAATTACTCAACACCCGTCGTGAATTCATCATCAGAGCGGCGTCCATGTCCGCGGCTTTATCAGCTGGCTCGGTGCTCTCAGCCTGCGGTGGCGGCGAGGCGATGGTGCAGTTCAATTACGGCGTCGCCAGCGGGGACCCTTTGGCAGACCGAGTGATGCTTTGGACGCATGCGAAATATGAAGGGCTGGTTGTGAATGTGCCGCTGCTGTACCAAGTCGCCAGCGATGCGGCGTTCAACAATATCGTGAGCTCCGGTTCAGTCGTGGCGAGCGAGGCCACTGGCTACACGGCCAAGGCCGACGCTGTGGGCCTGAGCGCAGGGCTTGAATACTATTTCCGGTTTTCCTGCGGCCGGTGGGTTTCGGCCGTAGGCCGCACGCGAACACTTCCCGCCAGCAACGTTAGCGAGGTGAAGTTAGCTGTTTTTTCATGCTCCAACTACGCATTTGGTTTCTTCAATGTGTATGGCGAGGCCAGTAACTCAGACGCGCAATATGCCTTGCACCTGGGCGACTACATTTATGAGTACAAGGACGGCGAGTACCCAAGCACGCCAATCGCTGGGCGTAACCATGTTCCCAGCACAGAGATTTATTCCTTGGCCGACTACCGCGCACGCCATGCCCAGTACAAATCTGACGTCAACCTCAAACGCCTGCACGGCCGCATGCCGGTCATCGCTGTTTGGGACGACCATGAAATTGCGAATGACGCCTACATGACTGGCGCGGAAAACCATACTGAAGGGGCAGAGGGTGCGTTTGTTAACCGCAAGGCCGCCGCCATACAGGCATACCATGAATGGTTGCCAATCCGTACCGGCGCAGACCAATCTGTCATTTACCGCAGCTTCAACTTTGGCACCCTGCTGTCTTTGCATATGCTCGACACCCGTTTGGTTGGGCGCGACAAGCAGTTGGTGCAGGCTGATTTGTCGACAGCGTCCGGCCAAGCCACTTGGCAGTCGCCCGGGCGCCAGTTGCTAGGAACAACCCAGACATCGTGGCTGCAAAATGCCATGGCCGCGTCATCTGCAAGGTGGCAAGTATTGGGGCAGCAGGTTGTGATGGCCTCAACTTGGCTACCAGTCAGCGTACAACTGAAATTCCAAGCTTATTTTGCAGCGCCTAATGCCACCACAGTAACCGGCATCATCAACGAGGTGGCTGCTTACAAGGCCGCCTACACCCTGAATGGCGCTAGCGCCTACATTTCGGCTAGCAACCCGGCCATACCCTACAACCTGGATGCCTGGGATGGCTATTTGGCTGCGCGCGAGACAGTGTTGCAGTCCTTTGCCAGTGTCGCCGCCCTGTCGCCGGCAATAGGAAAGAAACTGGTGGTCTTGTCGGGAGATTCGCATAACGCTTGGCATACGAACCTGACGCTGCTCAACGGCACCAAAATTGGCGAAGAATTTGCTACGACCTCGGTCAGTGCGCCGGGTTGGGAGGCCTACTTTCCAACACTCACCAGCACGATCAAGAGCCTGTTTGAGGACACCAACGCGATCAGCCGTGTGCAATGGATGGACCCCTCCCGGCGCGGCTATCTCAAGATGAGCTTTACCTCGGCTGCTGCAAAGGGTGAATGGATTTTCATCGATACCGTCAGCAGCGGCACTTACGCCGTGGCAAGCCCCGCAGCAAGCGAAGTTCGCAGCTACTTGGCCTGAGGACTGCTGCATAGCCACCCGGAGCGTTGCTCCAAGTGGCCTGTGGCTTGTTAGCGTTTAAGCCGGCAGTGGCGCCAAAGTTTTTGCATAAAGCGAGGCGCCAGCCAAGTCCTTCAGGGTGACGGTCATGGCTTGGGTCTTGGCGTCGATGTCGACCTGGCCGAAGAACTGCATGCCGTTGGTCGGTGGGGCGTTCACTTCGGTCGGGGCCTTCTGGTACATCACCTGCATGCCGAAGGTGGCGTCCACCTTGTTGGGGCCGAATCCGCCGGCGTTAAGCGGGCCCGATACAAATTCCCAAAACGGTGCAAAGTCGCTGAACTTGGCTTTGACCGGGTCAAAGTAGTGGGCAGCGGTGTAATGCACATCGGCGGTCAGCCACACCACGTTCTCGATGCCAGCACGCTTGATCTCGCGCAACAGGCGGGCGATCTCCAACTCCCGCCCGAGCGGCGCACCATCGTCGCCATTGGCACTCGCCTCCCACTTGTCGCGGCCCTGGGCGTCCTTGCCGTCGCCCACATGAAGGCTGATCGGCATGTCTGCAGCAATCACTTTCCAGGTTGATTTGGAGCGCTTCAGGCCATCAAGCAGCCATGCGATCTGAGGCCGCCCCATGAATGCGCTTTCTTCGTTCTCGGAACTTTGCAGGTTGGCGCTGTTCGGGCCTCGGTAACTGCGCATATCCACCACAAACAGGTCCAGCAGCGGGCCCTGTGGCAGGTGGCGGTAGACCCGTTCGCTCTCTACATCAGCAGTGCGGCGCAATGGTGCGTACTCCATAAACGCCTTAGTTCCTCTGGCGATCAGCAACGGCACGTTTTTCTCGCTGTAGCGTTTGTCAGCGCCAAGGTCTTTGGCATCAGACCAGTTGTTGGTGACCTCGTGGTCGTCCCATTGCCAAATTTGCGGCACATCGGCTGCCATGCGCCGGACATTGGCATCCATCAGGTTGTAGCGGTACCGGCCACGAAACTCATTGAGCGTCTCGGCCACCTTGCTGACCTCTTCTGTCATCACGTTGTTCCATAGCGTGCCGTCAGCCAGTTTCACCTGTGCTTGGATCGGGCCATCAGCATAAATGGTGTCCCCGCTGTGCAGGAAAAAATCCGGGTTGACTTTGCGCATCTGCTCATAAATCTTCATGCCGCCCCAAGCCTCGTTGATTCCCCATCCCTGGCCGGCGGTGTCGCCGCCCCAAGTAAAGCGCACATCGCGGGTCGCTTTAGCTCCGGCCATCGCCGGCAGCCGCAGGTGGCCCGGCAAGGCTTCCGACAGCACCCGCTCGTTGCGCAGGTCTTGCAGCACCACACGGTAAAAAATTTCCTGGCCCGCCGGCAGGTCGACCAGATCCAAGCGGCCGGTGAAGTCGCTGTCCTCCAGCAAGTAGGGGCCGCGTACCCGAGTGGCATTGTTGAAATTAGCCGTGGTGGCCCAGTCCAGCCACATACGGGCTGGCCGGTCGCTGCGGGTCCAGATCACCGCGCTGTCAGCCTTGGGGTCGCCGCTTTGTACGCCATGGGCCATTTGGGGTCGGGCGCTGTCGCGGGTGATGGCGGCCGGTGCGGTTTGGGCTAAGGCCGAACCTGTGCTGGCGAGGCCGGCGCCAGCGATTGTGGCGGAGGTGAGGAAAGCTCTGCGGTCCATGGTGGTGATCCTGGTGGTTAGGGTTAATGGGTGTCTAACGGAGCGTCGACGGCTTTGATCTTTGCAGGGCAATATGTCATCGGAGTGACCAGATCGAGGCGAGCCGCAAACCGTGTGCCCCAGCTCGGCCATCGCAATGGCGTCATCAAATCTTCACTTGCCCGACACAGAATTCAGCCCGCGTGAGCCCTATTCACGCCATCCACCAGGCCCACAGTTCATGCCCGCTTTTCACCGTGTTAGCTTTTCCCCCAAACCCATCGCTTCATGGCTGGCCGCGGCTTATATCGGGCTGTTGACCTTGATGCTGCCGCTCTCGCCGTTGTGTGCGAGTTTGGTCTTTGGAAGGTGGAAATACCTGGGCGATTACGGCGGCTTTATCCGCCGAATGCGCATTCACATTGAAGCCTTGCGCGAAGGCCCGGCCCGACACTACTTTGAGGATGTGATGGGTCGCGCGAGCGCGGTTCCCCAAGACATTGCAGGCTCCTGTGTTCAGTGCGGCAACTGCTGCATGGACAAGCGCTGCGTGTTTTTGGAGCCAATCGCAGACCAGCGTTTTCAATGTGGCATTTACCACTCGCCGTTCAGACGGTTTTCTAATTGTGGATCGTTTCCCCTGAACGCCCACGACATCCAGCGCTACGCCTGCCCAAGCTACCACGTGGTGCACTTTGTGCCAAAGCCCCGGTGAGCAGCGGCCTGCGCATGCCGGCGGGTTTTCACCTGATCATTGCGGCCCAGTTCGCCTCGGCGCTGGCAGACAATGGTCTGCTGATTGTCACAATCGCGCTCCTCCTCGAACAGGGACAGCCAGCTTGGTGGGCGCCCATGCTCAAATTTGTGTTCACCCTGTCTTATGTGGTCTTTGCGCCTTTTGTCGGTCCACTGGCTGATGCGGTTCCTAAAGCGAGGCTGATGGCCTGGATGAATGGGGTCAAGATCACGGGGGTGGCCGCCCTTTTGCTGGGCTTCAATCCGCTGCTGGCCTTCACCCTAGCCGGGTTGGGCGCCGCAGCCTATGCGCCGGCCAAATACGGTTTGGTCACCGAGATTGTTCCGCCTGCGGGCCTGGTTAGAGCGAACGGATGGGTGGAGGTGTCGGTGGTTTGCGCCGCCCTGCTGGGCGCGGTACTCGGTGGCCTGCTGGTCAACGCCAGCGTGGTGCAAACACTGCAGGAACTGTTGCCTGACGCTCTGCGCGGCGGTTCTGCGCTTTTGCCATCGCTGCTCGTACTGTTGATGGTTTACGGTCTGGCCAGTCTGCTCAATATGGGCATTCCGGACAGCGGGGCCCGATACCCCGCCAGTGCTGGCTCGCCGCTGGCGCTGGTACAAGATTTCTGGCGCGCCAACCGCCTGCTCTGGCGCGATGCCGAGGGTGGCCTGTCGCTGGCGGTCACCACGATTTTTTGGGGCCTTGGCGCAACCCTGCAATTTGTCGTTTTGAAGTGGGCAGCAGATGTGCTCGCGCTGCCCTTAGACCAGTCAGCCTATCTGCAGGCTGCGGTGGCCCTTGGCGTGGTGGCGGGCGCTGGATTGGCCGGGCGCTGGATTGCCCTGCATCAGGCCAAGAAAGTGTTGCCGGCCGGAATTCTGCTGGGCTTGATGATGCCAGTCATCGCCCATGTTCACGTGATTGGTTTGGCGCTGTGTTTGCTGGCCTGCGTCGGCCTTGTGGGCGGCCTGCTGGTGGTGCCACTGAATGCGCTTTTACAGCATCGCGGTTTTGTTCTTCTGAGTGCTGGCCGGTCCGTAGCGGTTCAAGGTTTCAATGAAAACCTCAGTGTTTTGTGTATGCTGGGCCTGTATGCGGCATTGGTTGCCGCCGAGGTGCCAATCGTTCCACTGATGACCCTGTTTGGTTTGAGCATTGCTTTGGCAATGGCCTACTTGTTTCGCCAAAGCCTCAGGTCTGTCCCAGCGCGTAGTCTTTAGTTTGTCTGGACGCCTCGATCTGCGCACGGTCCATCACCTCATACAACACGGTCTCAAAATTTTGCACGATGCGCTTCCAGTCTAGCTCCAGTGCGGTGCGGCGAGCCTCAATGCCGATGCGCATGCGCAGACCCGGCTCAGCCGCAAGCGCGACTGAAGCGGACACAAATGCCTCGCTGTCGCCGAGTGGTGTGACCAGGCCGTTGATGCCGTCTTTGATTAAATCTGCCGCGGCAGCGTAATCGAAAGCCAATACCGGCAGACCGCTGGCCATGGCTTCGGTGGTGACATTGCCAAAGGTTTCGGTGACGCTGGGCATCAGGAACAAATCGCCCGAGGCATAGTGCTCTGCCAGGGCCTGCCCGCGCAATTGCCCGGCAAACAAAGCGCCTGGGCACTTGGCTTGCAGTTCTTCGCGCATCGGTCCGTTGCCCACCAGTACCAAGCGGGCACGGGGGTTGCGGTGCTCGATGGCCTCAAAAGCCCGCAGCAAAAGCGCCAGGTTTTTTTCTGGCGCCAGTCGGCCAACGCAAACCACAGCCAAGTCTTCGGGCCCTAGGCCCCAACTGGCGCGCAATGGGGCGCTACGGTGCGCCGGGTCGAAGGCCACGGTATCAACACCGCGGCTAACCACCCGCAGGTGATGGAAGCCCGCAAGCGCCAAAGAATTCCGCAAAGCCTGGGTCGGCACCATGGTGCAGTGGGCTCGGTTGTGAAACTTACGGAGGTAGGCCATGATGGGCTTGTACAGGAATCCCACGCCATAGTGGGTGCTGTAACTTTGGAAATTGGTGCGGTAGTCGCTCGACACCGGCAGCTTGAGGTAGAGCGCGGCGCGCAGGGCTGACCACCCCAGCGGCCCCTCGGTTGCGATATGGACAAGGTCTGGCCGCTTGATCTGCCACAGCCGAATCAGCGCTCCCTTGGACGGCATACCCATGCGCAATTCGGGGTAACGCGGGATTGGCAGACCGCGCATCAGCACCTCCTGAAAGCCCGAATGCAAACTGTCTGAGCGTACCGCGTCAGTGCGGCTTTGGCGCAAGCGTATGAGTTGCACATCGTGGTTGGCTGCTCGCAAGCCATCGACCAGCTTGGCCAGCGTGAGTGCCACGCCATTGACTTCGGGCGGGTAGGTTTCGGTGACGATGGCCAGCCTCAGGGAGCGGCGGCTAGCCGGGTAATTGTCAACCTGCAGGCCAGAGTCGTCTTCGAGGTTCATTGGGGCATGATGGCGCTCCTGCGTAACAGTTTTATGACAGGCAGCTTCTTGCGTTTGAAATTCTTGTGTCACGCAAATTTCATATCCGATCGCTAGAGTGGCATCGGTGATTTAACAGCAACGGGTGATTTACCCAGAACTCAGCGAGGTCCATGTGAACCGTTTTTTCCAAGAGCTACAGACCCAGCGGTGGGACGACCATCGCTACTACCACCACAGCCGCATCAACCAAAGCTTGCACCTGCTCAGCGCTCTGAGCTTTGTCACCGCCTATGCCCTGCTGCTGGTGGACCCGGCCTGGTCTGCGCTGCTGGCATGGACGGTGTCGATGACCAGCCGTCAGGCTGGCCATTTCTTTTTTGAGCCTCGCGGCTACGACACGGTAAACCAGGCCACGGACGAGCACAAAGAGGCGATCAAGATTGGCTACAACATCCGTCGCAAGGTGGTGCTGATGGCGATCTGGGCCTTTGTTCCAGCCCTGCTGTGGTTTGAACCCTCTGTGTTCGGGCAGATCGCACCCGCCAACGATTTGATCGAGTTCGCGCATGATGTTGGCATCGCCTGGCTGGCGCTGGGTGTGGCAGGTTTGCTGTTTCGCGTGCTGCAACTCTGGGCTCAGCAAAACCTGTGGACCGGCCTGGTTTGGGGAGCCAAAATCATCACCGACCCCTTTCACGATGTGATGCTGTACTACAAGGCCCCACTAGCGCTGTTGCGCGGCGAGTTGATAGACCCCATGGAACATGTACACCGCAGCTAAGCGGCATACGGTGATTCAGCGCGGTTGACGCAGCATCTCCCTGAAAATCCCCTTGCGAATCATCTGGTTGGTTTGCTCGGGGCCATCCCACCAACCGTCCTGCTCCATGGCCTGGGCGGCTTGGACAAAGCGCTCAACCACTTCGGCAAACTCAACGTCGCCATAGTTCAAGCTGAAAATGAGACGGCCACTGCCAACCCAGCTCAAGGCCAGTCCATGCGCACGCAAGTAGAACTGCAGCATCCAGTTATAGCGAGCCGGCTTGGTGTAGAGCACGGTCCATACGGTGGACATATTGGCAACCCTGACTGGCAGGCCCTGCTGCTCGAGCCGGCTGTTGAGCAGCGCTGCGCGGGTGTCCCAGCGCTCGTCAATGCCCTCGTAGAGTTTGGCGATGGCCGGGGTCTGCAGCGCATCAAGAAACGCGCTCATGGCAGCCATCACGTAGGGATGGGCATTGAAGGTGCCGCGGGCAAAACAAATGTCTCCAGGGCGCTCGTCGCGGTATCGCTTCATCAGGGCTGCTTTGCCGCAAACCACGCCGACGGGCAGGCCTCCCCCCAAGGTTTTGCCGTAGGTCACCATGTCGGCCTGGATGCCAAAGTATTCCTGCGCGCCGCCAGGCGCCAGGCGAAAGCCCAAAAACACCTCGTCAAAAATCAACACAATGCCGCGCTCAGTACAAACTTGGCGCAGCCGCTTGAGCCATGCGGTGTAGGCGGCCCGGTCGTAGGCCACCTTGCGGCTGCTGTCAACCAGCGACGAGTCACCCGGTGCCGGCGCATTGGGGTGCAAGGCCTGCAAGGGGTTGATCAACACACAGGCGATGTCTTTGCGGGTACGCAACACGTGCAGGCTGCGCTCATCCATGTCCTTGAGGGTATGGGTTTCACGCGGCGGCAGCGGGTTACCGGGGCCGGGCTGCACGTCTTCCCACCAACCGTGGTACGCGCCACAAAAACGCACCAAATGGCTGCGTTGAGTGTGGTATCGAGCCAGCCGTACCGCCTGCATGACGGCTTCGGTGCCAGACATGTGAAACGACACCTCATCGAGTCCAGAGATCGTCTGCAGGCGCGTGACATTACCCAAAACACAAGGGTGGTATGCGCCAAGCACCGGCCCAAGATCTGCGGCGGTTTGCTGAGCGGCCTGAATACAGGTTTTGTAAAAGTCGTAGCCAAACAGGTTGACGCCGTAGGAGCCGGTGAGGTCATAGAACTCGTTGCCGTCCAGGTCAGTCACCGTCACGCCCCGGGATTGCTTCAAGAAGCTTGCGGTTTTGAGGTGCTGGCTCAGGTAGTCGCTATATTGGTACGGCACGCGGTACCTACTGGTAAATTGCATGTCCGAGATGATGGCGCGGGCACTTGCGGTCACTGCGACGCCCTGGGCAAAACGCGATTCATACAGCACCACCAAAGCGCGAAAGCCGTCTCGACGTCTTTGCACTACAGCCTGGTCAGCCTGGTCGGAGTTGAAAAATGTGTCTTCATCATATGCATAGCCAGGCAACAGGCCGGCAATGCGTTTGGCGATACGCGAGTGCCCTGCCAGCGAACGATGCTTGGCGCGGGACAGAGCCAGGCGGCTTCTGGCTTTTGGAAATAACCATGCCAGTACCCCGAGCGCGATGAGAGGGAGAGCAATGCTGTCGTCCATAGGTTCCTCGTCTTTCAAAGATGACAAACGTAACAAGCTTTATTGACAAAATCATGAAACCGAGTTTTTTCCAACGTTTTTTTCTGCAGGAAGACCTGAACTTTCTGCTCACCAACCGGGTTCCTCGGTTGCTGCTCACACGCTGGATGGGTTGGTTTAGCCACCTCCAAAGCCCGCTGCTGGCGCGACTGTCGATCCGCGTTTGGCGCCTGTTCACCCACCTGGACTTGAGCGATGCCAGGCAACAGCACTTTGCCAGCCTGCATGACTGCTTTACCCGTGAACTGGTGCCTGGATCGCGAACCATTGACCCCGACCCAGCGGTACTGTGCAGCCCCAGTGACGGCATCGTGGGGGCTTGCGGTCGCGTGGTGGATGGCATGGTGCTGCAGGCCAAGGGCTTCCCTTATTCGATCGGCGAGCTGTTTGGCCCCAGTCAAGACCCCAGTGTGTTTCGCAATGGCAGCTACATCACCCTGCGCCTGACATCAAGCATGTACCACCGCTTTCATGCGCCGCAGGACATGGTGGTGGAGCATGTGACCTACCTCAGCGGCGACACCTGGAACGTGAACCCGATCGCTCTGGCGCGGGTTGAGCGTCTGTTCTGCCGTAATGAGCGGGCCGTGTTGCGCGCCCGACTAAGTAACAGCGGCCAGCCAATTGCTCTGGTGCCGGTGGCAGCTATTTTGGTAGCGAGTATCCGGCTGCATTTTTTAGATGTGCTGCTGCACTTGCGTTACCGCGGCGCCAACGAGATGCCCTGCACTGCCCGCTGCGTCAAAGGCCAGGAGCTGGGCTGGTTCGAGCATGGCTCCACCATCATCGTGTTCACCCCGCCGGGCTTTGACTTGTGTGACGGCATCGAGCCCGGCCGTCAAATCCGAATGGGAGAGGGCTTGATGCGGGTGGCAGGTTCGCTCAATGCGTGAGGCGCACCATCAGGGTCCGCGGCTGGATGATGCGATCTTGCATCGCCCGATTACCCAGCAGAAGTTTGTCGCCGGTGACCAACACCAGATCGTTACGCGTTGCCAGCAGGTTCCACAGCAACGGGTCGCCTAGGTCAGGTGCGATTGGGCCACCGCTGGGGCCACTGGACGGCACCAGCACGATCGCATGCGGGGCAATATCTGTCAAAAGTCTATCCACCTCGTCTGCAGTAAGACCGTGAACCCGGGCCAGCTTGGGTCGCAGCAACACGGTTCTGTATTCCGACAGCAGCGCTTCTGACACCACGAACGCAAAGGCGACCGCCAACATACCGTCCAATATTTGCGCCACAGGCGAGTCAATCGCGCGCGGTCAGCAGACCCGCGACCACCACGTTCGTGTCAATGATGAAAAACTTGCTCACTCTGCCAGACGCTCGGCACGGACCTCTTGCTCTGCCAGGGCCTGCGCTTGATCCAGACCGCTGTGGGCACGGGCCCGGCGAACCAAATCCAGCGCCTGTGTGTTGGACTTGATGCTATAAAAATCCTGGCTTTCATCAATCAGTTGGCCGATTGTTTTGTCGCGCTGTACCGCCGCTTCTTTCAGCGCCCGGTCGAGTGATTCGGAGAGGGTGATGGTCAAGCGGCTCAAGCGTTTACTCACACTAATGTGAATACACCAATAAGCTAACACGCACGCCAGGGCCATGACCGCGCTGCTTTGCAGCAGGGCGTGGCCATTTGTCATCATTCTGACGCAGTAACTTCATGAACGGGTCACACCGGATGGCGACCATCTTTCTCCAGATTAACCCTCTGGAGAAGTGCATGAAAGTCAGCGTGTTTGGTGCCGGTTACGTCGGCCTGGTGACGGCGGCCTGCCTGGCAGAAATGGGCAACAGCGTGGTCTGTGTGGACGTCGATGTAAAGCGAGTGGCCGATTTGCAACGCGGTATCTCCCCCATCCATGAACAAGGGCTGGAGCCACTGTTGCAACGCAATGCGGCTGCCGGCCGACTTGCATTCACCAACGATGTTGCTGCGGCTGTGAGTCATGGCACCATTGTCTTCATCGCCGTGGGCACACCGGCTGCTGAAGATGGCTCTGCCGATTTGCAACATGTCTTGGCCGTGGCCCAGTCGATCGGTGAGCACATGAGCGACTACAAGCTGGTGGTCAACAAGAGCACAGTGCCGGTTGGCACCGCCGACCGGGTGCGCGAGACCCTGGCCGCTGCACTGCGTCAACGCGCTGCCGTGCTGCCCTATGCAGTTGTGTCTAACCCAGAGTTCCTTAAGGAAGGCGTGGCGATTGACGACTTTATGCGGCCGGACCGGGTGATCGTGGGTTGCGACAATGACCAGGCGGCGCTGTTAATGCGGGCTTTGTATGCGCCGTTCCTGCGCAACCGTGACCGGCTGATGATGATGGACGTGCGCAGTGCCGAACTCACCAAATATGTGGCCAATGCCATGCTGGCCACGCGCATCAGCTTCATGAACGAGATGGCGCTGCTGGCCGAGAAAATAGGTGCGGATATTGAGCAGGTTCGGGTTGGCATTGGTAGCGACACTCGCATTGGGAGCCATTTCTTGTATGCCGGCTGTGGTTGGGGTGGGTCCTGTTTTCCCAAGGATGTGCGCGCCCTGGCCCACATGGCCACCGAGGCCGGCACCGAGCTGAGCATGCTACGCGCGACCCAGGGCATCAATGACCGGCAGCGTGGCCTGCTGGGGCGGCGCGTGGTGGCACGATTTGGCGAGGACCTGAGTGGCCTGCAGTTTGCCGTATGGGGGCTTGCTTTCAAGCCCGGCACAGACGATATGCGCGAAGCGCCGAGCGTTAACCTTATTGACGAGTTGCTGAAGCGGGGTGCCCGCGTGCAGGCCTTTGACCCGGCTGCAATGGCGGGGGCCAGCGCACGTTGGCAGGCTCAGCCTGGCTTTGTGGCCTGTAAAGACCCGCTCACGGCAACGGACGGGGCAGACGCCTTGATTGTGGTCACCGAGTGGCGCGAGTTCCGCAGCCCTGACTTTGCCGAACTGCGCCGCCACCTGCGCCAGCCAGTCATCATCGACGGGCGCAACCTGTACGACCCTGAGTTGATGGCCGAGCTGGGCTTTGACTACACCGGCATTGGTCGGGCACAGGCCAAGAGTGTCGAAGCAGCGGATTCAGCCGGCGAGACACCTATCCGGGCGCTAGTTGCTTGAAACAATCCGCGCCTCTGGCGTAGCTTGCTCTAGCGCGCTGGCAAGGCCCGGCACCGATCGAGGGCTAGCCATCACGGGTACCGGCAAGGGCAATGGCGCTGGCGCGGCCTGGGTCCCAAAGTCCAGGATTTCCAGCCGGCCGTCATGGTGCTCCACCAGGGCGGTCAGGCTTTCGACCCAGTCGCCGTCATTGCAGTAGAGCACGCCCTCGATCTGGCGCATCTCGGCGTGGTGAATGTGGCCGCAGACCACACCGTCCAGGCCACGCCGCCGGGCCTCGTGGGCCACGGCAGTTTCAAAGTCGCTCACATAACTGACCGCCCGCTTGACCTTGAGCTTGAGGTATTTGGACAGGCTCCAGTAGGGCAGCCCCAGGTGCGCGCGCAACACGTTGAAGCGGCGGTTCACCTTGAGGATGAACTCATAGGCTATGTCGCCTGCGTAGGCCAACCACTTGGCGCACTGGATCACGCCGTCGAACAGGTCGCCATGGGTGACCCACAGGCGCCGGCCGTCAGCCAGGGTGTGGACGCAGTCCTCCACCACATCGACACCGCCAAAATTGTGCTGAAGGTACTTGCGCGCGAACTCGTCGTGGTTGCCCGGCACAAACACCACCCGAGTGCCCTTGCGCGCCTTGCGCAGAATTTTTTGCACCACGTCGTTGTGCGCCTGCGGCCAGTACCAGCTGCGCCGCAGTTGCCAGCCGTCAATGATGTCGCCTACCAGGTACAGGGTTTCGCAGTGCGTGTCGCGCAGAAAATCCAGCAGGGCCTGAGCTTGGCAACCCGGCGTGCCAAGATGGATATCCGATATCCAGACCGTGCGGACAAGCAGTTTTGGCAGAGCGTCTTCAGGGTTCATGGGCGGCACCTCCAGAATCTGACCCAGATGCTAGGCAGCCCGCATGACGCCACGATGAAAAACGGCTTCCGCAACACCCCTGGTTTACCATCGGGCCAATCTGAAACAAGGGAGCGCTCGCGCAATGGGTATCAGCAAAACCAAGCTTTTTTTGTTTTTTTCGGGCGCTTGTTTGCTTGCGGCCCTGCTGTTTGTGGCCTATGTAGCGCTGGCTTTGAACTGGAGCTATTCCAACGGGGAGCGCGCCGGTTTCTTGCAAAAGCTCTCATCCAAGGGCTGGGTGTGCAAGACCTGGGAGGGCGAGCTGTCTTTGGTGGCGATTCCCGGCGCGAGCCCTGAGAAGTTTCTCTTCACGGTTCGCAACACCGAGGTCGTGGGCCAGCTCAATGCCCTGATGGGCAAGCGGGTGGCGCTCGATTACGAGCAGCACAAAGGTTTGCCAAGCTCCTGCTGGGGAGAGACAGAGTATTTTGTCACCGGCGTGCGCGAAGCCGGGCTTTGAGCCGCTGGCACCGCCCGAGCAGGGTTTGTACTGATTTGCAAAGCGCGGACTTCATGCGACAAACCACGCTCACTTGCATCAGGTCCGTTGCGTAACAGGCCGACGCCTTGGCTTTCCGGCCGAAGGCGACCAGTCCTCATCCTTTTAACCGGAGACAACCATGACAACAACAGGCGCAAAAATCCGTCAAACCGTCCTTGCCAGCCTTGGCCCCAACAGCCTCTTGCGCCGCCATTGGCTGGCCGCCGGTGCGGCCGCCATGCTCAGCCTGTCTGCTGCATTGCCAGTGGCGGCCCAAAACTACCCCAACCGGCCCATCACCCTGATCGTGCCCTGGGGAGCTGGCGGCGGAACCGATGCCACTGCCCGCATCATTGGAAGCCTGCTTGAGAAAGACCTCGGCCAACCGGTGAATGTTGTCAACCGTACCGGCGGCAGCGGCGTCGTGGGCCACTCGGCGATTGCCACCGCTGCGCCCGATGGCTACACGATTGGCGTTGCCACCGTTGAGATCGGCATGATGCACTGGCAGGGGCTGACCGAGCTCACCGGCACGTCATACACACCGCTTGGCTTGGTCAACGCCGACCCGGCAGGCGTTCAGGTCCGCGCTGATTCGCCTTACAAAACAATCAATGACTTGCTGGCAGCCATCAAGGCCAACCCCGGCAAGCTCAAGGCCACGGGCACTGGGCAGGGGGGCATCTGGCATCTGGCCATCGCCGGGCTGCTGAAAGACCAAAAAATTGACCCTGCGGCACTGCCCTGGGTGCCCAGCAATGGGGCAGGGCCTGGCTTGCAAGACATGATCGCCGGCGGCTCCGAGGTCGCGCCTGTCTCCTTGCCTGAGGCCCGCTCCCTGATCGACGCAGGCAAGGTACGCAGCCTGGCCATTATGGACGCCCGGCCCTCGGCCCTCTACCCCAATGTGCCCACGGTGAAGTCGGCCCTCGGCAGCGACTGGACCATGGCCGCCTGGCGCGGCATTGTGGCACCCAAGGGCATACCAGCAGATGCCCGCGACAAACTCAGCGCAGCCATCAAAAAAATTGTGGCGAGCAAAGATTACACGGATTTCATGGGCAAGCAGGGCTATGGCGTGATTTATGCCGCGCCGGACGACTTTGTGAAGTTCATGGCCAAGTCTGACGCGGAGTTTGGAACCACCATGAAAGCCGTTGGCCTCGTCAAATAGAGCCTTTGTAGGCCCGCAATGCACAAGCTCAGCGCTCTATGAAACTCAATGACGCAGTTTTTGGTTTGCTGCTGCTGCTGCTTGGGAGCAGCGTGCTATTTGTGGTGCAAAGCTTTCCAAAAATACCCGGGCAGCAGGTGGGCCCTGCCCTGTTCCCGGGCCTGATTGCTGCCAGCTTGTGTTTGGGCGGCGCGGTTTTGCTGCTGCGCGGCTGGCGCTCCCGCCACAGCGCTCCCTGGCTGACGATGCGCGATTGGGTGCAGTCGCCACGGCATTTGCTGGCTTTCGGCCTGCTGGTCGCCTCGGTCATCTTCTATATTGCGGCCTCACAAGCGTTAGGCTTTTTACCTTGCTCGGTGCTTGTTTTAAGCGCGCTTTTTTATGTGCTCAAGGTCCCACTGGGCCGGGCTCTGCTCACCGCCCTCCTGGTCAGCCTGCTGATTCATTTTGTGTTCTACAAGCTGCTGCGGGTGCCCCTGCCTTGGGGCATCCTGGTGAACCACACCTGGTAGCTGGCCAAAACACCCGTCAAATAATCGCCAGACATGTGGACCGCTGTTGGACAGGCCTTCTCGATGGTGTTCGAGCCCTACACCATGCTGGTGATGGTGTTGGCATCCCTGTACGGCCTGTTCGTTGGCGCAGTGCCGGGCCTTACCGCCACCATGGCCACCGCCCTGCTGGTGCCGGTAACTTTTTTCATGGCGCCCATACCAGCAGTGGCAGCGATTGTCACAGCCACTGCCATGGCTATTTTTTCGGGCGACATACCGGGCTGCCTGTTGCGCATCCCGGGCACGCCGGCATCCGCCGCTTACACCGACGAAGCCTTTGCCATGACGCGCAAAGGCCTGGCCGAGCAGGCACTTGGCGCAGGCCTGGTGTTTTCGGCGGTGGGCGGTCTGTTTGGCACCCTGGTGCTGATTCTTGCGGCCCCTGCGCTGGCCGACTTTGCCACGCGTTTTAGTTCGTTTGAATATTTTTGGCTGGTGCTTTTAGGCCTGACCTGCGCGGTGTTTATCACCTCTGACAGACCA
This sequence comes from Comamonadaceae bacterium, assembly GCA_014190675.1. Lineage (GTDB taxonomy): Bacteria > Pseudomonadota > Gammaproteobacteria > Burkholderiales > Burkholderiaceae_C > Rhodoferax. The sequence continues at coordinate 17,191 of BJGT01000056.1, forward strand.
CTCAAGGGGCTCATCATGCTGTTTTTGGGCCTGCTGGTGGCCTGCGTCGGGTTGGGCAACCCGGCCGGGTTTCCCCGCTTTACGTTTGGCAATGTGGAGATGATGGGCGGCATTGGCTTGATTCCAATGATGATCGGCATGTTCGCCATCTCCGAGATCATCCGTTATGTGGTTGACACCAGCCCACCAGCCGAGATGGTGGTCGAGCAGGTGGGCAATGTCCTTAAAGGGCAATGGGCGCTGGCCCGAAAGTACCCGATACAAATTTTGCGCGGAAGTGCCTTGGGCACCGCAGTGGGCGCGCTGCCAGGTGCCGGGGCAGATATTGCTGCCTGGATGTCCTATGGCATGAGCAAAAAGTTTTCAAAAGAGCCCGAAAAATTTGGTACAGGCCATGTCGAGGGCATTGTTGAATCTGGCGCCGCCAACAACAGCGCCTTGGCCGGGGCCTGGATTCCTGCCCTGGTGTTTGGCATTCCGGGCGACTCCATCACGGCCATTGTGATTGGCGTTCTGTACATGAAGAACATGAACCCCGGGCCCTCCTTGTTCACCAACAACCCGCAAAATATCTACGCGGTTTTTCTCATCTTCATCATCGCCAACATCATCATGATCCCGCTGGGAATCCTGTGCATCAAGGTGGCTCGGCGCATCCTCAAAGTGCCCCGTAATATCTTGATGCCAGTTATTTTGATGTTCTGTGTGGTGGGCACCTTCGCCATCAACAATGACTTGTTTTCAGTTGGCGTGATGTTGGTCGCCGGGCTGCTAGCCTACGTGTTCGAAGACAATGATTTCCCAATCGCCCCAGCCATCCTGGGTGTGGTGCTGGGCAGCATGCTGGAAGAGAATTTCATCACTTCGATGATCAAGTCAGACGGTAATTTGGGCGCTTTTTTCTCGCGTCCGATTGCCGCCGTGCTGGCCAGCCTCACGATTCTGATTTGGCTCACGCCGCCGCTGCTGGCCCTGCTGCGCAAAATCAGAGCAAGCGCTACGGCGGCCCCCTAAAGCACGCGCACCCTGGCTGACCAGCGCTTGTCTAAAAAGGGGTGCCGGCCACCCTGCTCGATCAAAAGATTGGCTTAGGCCAGGGCTTTGTGTGCGCCATCGCACAGTGGCTTGTTGGCACTTTGCTTGCAGCCACAAAAATAAACCGTCTTGCTGTCTGTGGCCTCGTACTTCACCGGCGTAAAGCCCGACCCCTTGTGCGAACCGTCGCAAAACGGCTGGGACTTGCTTTGGCCGCATGAGCACCAGTAATAGCTTTTGCCAGCTTCAACC
>BJGT01000057.1 GCA_014190675.1 Comamonadaceae bacterium
TGGATGATCCTGCTGCGCGAATCTGGCGTGCTGCCGGGCCTGATGGTCAGCCTGGGGCTGACCCCGGCACCAGTGGAGCTGCTCTACCACGATGCCACCATTGTGGTCGGGCTGGTTTACACCTCGATGCTGTTCATGGTGGTGCCGCTGATCAGCGCCCTGGAGAGCCTGGACGACGCGCTGATCGAGGCCGCCTACGACCTCGGCGGGAATGGCTGGTCGATTTTGCGCCAGATCATCATCCCGCATGCCGCACCCGGCATCGTGGCAGGATGTATCGTGGTGTTCATGCTGACGCTGGGCAATTACCTGACACCCACGCTGCTGGGCGGCAAGAGCTCGCAGTGGTTCACCGAGCAGATCTACACCCAGTTCATCACCCGCTTCAACTGGGAGCAGGGGGCTGCCTTCGGCTTTCTGCTGCTGGGGCTGTCCACGGCCATTGTCTGGGTAGGGCTCAAGCTCAGCGGCCAAAAATTTGGCGAAGTGATGCAACGCGCATGATCCCTTCGCTGCCCCGCCCCACCTGGCTGCGCCTGAGCACAGTCGCCTACGCCCTGGCGTTTTTCACTTTTTTGTTTTTGCCGCTGCTGATCGTGGCCCTGTTTGCCTTCAACAACGCCGCCTACCCGGCGCCACCCTGGCGCGGCTTCACGCTGGACTGGTTTCTGGGCGATGCCAGCACCGGCCGGCGCGGCCTGTTTGCCGACCGCGCTTTGCTGGGCAGCCTGTGGACCAGCGCCGTGGTGGCGATGTGGGTGACGGTGCTGGCCGTGCTGATCGGCACCGCCAACGCTTTTTTGATTGAACGCACCCAGTTTCGCGGCAAAACCGCCTTGTCGCTGCTGATGCTGGCGCCCCTGGTGATCCCGGGTGTGATTTTGGGCATTTCGATCCTGGCCTTTGCCAGTCGCATTGCCAACCTGGCCGACGACCTGCTGGGGCTTGAGATTGAATTTCTGCGGCCTGGCCTTCCTTTGGTGGTGATGGGGCAACTGTCGTTCATCATCTCGGTGGCCACGCTGACCATCATGGCTCGGCTCAAACGCTTTGACCTGACTCTGGAAGACGCCGCCTACAACCTGGGCGCCACACGCGCCGCCGTGTTCCTGACCATCACCCTGCCCTACCTGCGCCCGGCGCTGCTCGGGGCGGCGGCCATTTCGTTCCTGATGTCGTTCGAGAACTTCAACACCACGCTGATGCTGGTCGGCTCGGATTCGCCTCTGACCGTGATGATGTACGGCCGCATGCGCGAAGGTGCTACGCCAGTGCTGAACGCCGTCAGCCTGTTCCTGATGTTGGCCTCGAGCCTGCTGGCGCTGGCCATGCTGCGCCGCTCTGCCGACACCGATACACCAGCGAGACCCAGGGAACCCAGGCCTTAGTGCGGCTTGGCCTGACTCAAACTGCCTGCCCGATCTCAGGCGCGAGTTCGCACACAGCCTGGTAGTGGCTGAGAAACACCCGGCCGCTGAGGTCGCGTAAAAAATGGGTGTCTTTCAGGCGGTCCATCACCGGGCCTTTCACCTCGCTCAAGTGAAAAGCGATACCCGAATCACACAGCCGCCGGTCAATTGCCTCCAGACTTTCCAGCGCGCTGGCGTCGATGTCGTTTACCGCCGAGCACTGCAGCACGATGTGCTGGGCCTGCGGGTGCTCAGCCACCACGTCATTGACCCAGTCTTCCAGCACCCGCGCGTTGGCGAAATACAAACTGCCATCGATACGCAGGCTCACCAGCCTGGAGCTGGTGCCAACCTGATGCCGCAACACATTGCGAAAGTGCTGGGTGCCTGGCACCAAGCCTACTTCTGCCATGTGCGGCCGGCTGGTGCGGTATAAAAACAGCGCCAGCGACACAGCCACCCCCACCACCAGACCCACCTCGACCCCTCGGGCCAGCGTCATCAACAGGGTGGCCAAGAGGGCGATGAAATCGGTCTTGGAAAAGACCCAGGTGCGCTTGAGCATGCCCAGATCGACCAAGGACAAGACCGCCACGATGATGGTGGCGGCCAGCGTGGCCTGCGGCAGGTAGTACAGCGCGGGCGTCAAAAAGAGCGCGGCCAGCATGATGCCAAGGGCGGTGTACACGCCGGCCGCCGGCGTCTGGGCGCCGGCATCAAAGTTCACCACCGAGCGGGCAAAACCGCCGGTCACCGGGAAGCCGCCCGTGAAAGCCGCCGACAAATTGCTGGCGCCAAGGGCCACCAATTCCTGGTCAGGCTCAATCCGCTGACGCCTCTTGGCAGCCAGTGTTTGCCCCACCGACACCGACTCCACAAAGCCCACCACACTGATCAGCAGGGCCGGCACCGCCAGCGCCTGCCAAAGCGCCAGGTCCCACAGCGGCAGGGTCAGCGGGGGCAGGCCCTGCGGCACGCTGCCCACGATCTTCATGCCTTGGCCCTGCCAATCTAGCGCCCAGGCCAGACCAGCCGTCAAAGCAATCGCCGCCACCGGGCCCGCTTTGGCCAGCCCATCGGCCAGCCGGGTATTCAGGCCCAGCTTGACCAGCAGCGGCTTAAGCCCTTTGCGCACCCAAAACAGGAAGGCCGTGGCCAGCAGCCCCACAGCCAGCGTCAGCCCGTGGATGTTGGGCGCCTGCAGCATCAGGGCATGGACCAGCTCGATAAAGTTGTGGCCCTCGGCCTTGACGCCCATCAGGGTCTTGAGCTGGCTGGCCGCAATGAGCAGGCCAGAGGCGGAAATAAAGCCGGAAATGACGGGATGACTTAAAAAATTGGCCAAAAACCCCAGGCGCAGAAACCCCATGAGCAACAGCATCGCGCCCGACAAAAATGCCAGCGTGATGGCCACCGACCAATAGGCCGGGGTGCCAGCAGCGGCATGCTCACCGATGGCGGCCGCGGTCATCAGCGACACCACGGCCACCGGCCCCACCGCCAGCACCCGGCTGGTGCCAAAAATGGCATACAGCAACAGGGGCGCGACACTCGCATACAGGCCCACCTCGGGCGGCAAGCCAGCCAGCAGCGCATAGGCCAGGCTTTGCGGAATCAGCATGATGGTCACGATCAGCGCCGCCATCAGGTCGCTGGCCAGTGTGGCGCGGTCGTAGCGGCGCGACCAGTCCAGCACCGGCAGCGACGGCAGCAGGCCAGCAAGCCTTGAGGGCAGTGGCATCAGCCCACCATCTCGGGCTGGGCCAGCCATTCCCGGCCCAAGAGCATGGCGTCCCAGCAAAGCGGCGGCAATGCGGGCGCCGCCGTTGATGACCCCGTCATGGCAGGCTTTGGCCAGCACGGAGCATGGCGTCCCAGCAAAGCGGCGGCAATGCGGGCGCCGCCGTTGATGACCCCGTCATGGCAGGCTTTGGCCAGCACGACTGGGGTCTTGCTGCCGTTCAAGTCGGTGCACCAGTCCTTTGAGGTCGTAGCCGGCCCGGGCAGCGGCTTCGATGATCTCGGGAAGCGGCCGTTGGCCGGCGTTGGCCAGAGCCCAGAGGGTGGTGCAGCGCAGACCGGATCGGCAATAGGCCAGCACTGGCTTGGGCAGCTCGTCCATCAGTTGCCCGAAGGCCACGCCCTGCTCATCGGTCACCTGGCCGGTCTCGACTGGCAGGTAACGGGTGTGCAGGCCGGCCGCCTGCGCGGCTTGTTCGATCTCCTTGAAGCCGGTCTGGTCGGCGCCCTCGCCGTCGGGCCGGTTGCAGACGATGGACTTGAAGCCAGCGTTGGCAATGGCCGGCAGGTCAGCAGCCGAGATTTGTCCAGCCACCGACAGCACGGGTGTCAACAATTTGATGTCCATGGCGGGTACCTTTTAGAAAAAAATTAGAGGGCGCCGACCTGGCGGGCACGGGGCTGATGAATATATCGGTCAGCCACTTCAAACAGGATCATCCCGGCCACCATGGCAACCACAAAAACAGCAGCCTTGGGCTGTCCGGCAAAAAGGGATACCAGCGCTGGGCCCGGACAAAAACCAGCCAGACCCCAGCCCGCGCCAAAGAGCAGCGAGCCGATGACCAAGCGCCGGTCAATCTGATTAGCCTTAGGTAAATGCAGCGCGCCGCCCAAGAAGCTGGTGGTTCGCTTCTTGGCCACAGCAAAAGCAAAAAAACCCACCAGAATGGCCCCGCCCATCACCAAGGCCAGAGACGGGTCCCAAGGCCCAAACACATCCAGAAATCCCTGCACCTTGGCGGGGTCCGCCATGCCGGACAAAAGAAGGCCCACGCCAAACAGCAGGCCCACAAAAAACTCACTGATTCTTTGCATGACCGGCCCCTCAGAACAGATGACGAACAACAAACACGATGGCAAAGCCAGCCCCCATGAAGGTCAGGGTCGCCACCAGCGAGCGAGGCGACAGGCGGGACAGGCCACAAACCCCATGGCCGCTGGTACAACCCGATCCATAACGGGTGCCCAGGCCGACCAGCAGGCCGGCCGCCACGATGAGCGCATAGCCCGCCTCAATACGCGGCTCGGCGAGAAAGTCCGCCGGTGTCAGCCAGGCAAAAACCGTGGGCGCCGCCGCCATCCCAAGCAAAAATGAAATGCGCCAGCCCATATCCCCCAGGCGCGGCGACAGCAGGCCACCCAAAATGCCGCTGATGCCCAGTATGCGACCGTTCAACAGAATGAACATGGCAGCCGCAAGTCCCAGCACAAGACCGCCGCCCAAAGACGCCCAAGGCGTGAAATGCACCCAATCAATCACCATCGTTTACTCCTTTGAAGACCCACAAAATTGCACATAAAGAACCGCCATCACCGCCAGCGCCTGCGGGCTGCAGAACTGGTAATAGATGGCCTTGCCTTCGCGGCGGGTGCTCACCAGGCCCTCGTCGCGCAGCACCGTGAGTTGCTGCGACAAGGTGGGCTGCACGATGCCCAGCAGATCCTCCAGCTCACCCACCCGCTTTTCGCCCTGGCTGAGTTGGCACAGGATCATCAGGCGGTCGGCGTTGGCCAATACCTTCATGAGCTTGCAGGCCTGGCCGGCACCAGCCTGCATCTGCGAGAGCTCCAGCGTCATTGAATTCATCGCGGCCTCCTTGGCTTGACTTGAAATCTCAGTATTCGATTTCATCATGCGTGATATTATATTGATAAATATATTGTTTTTCAATAGACTATTTAAAACTTAACTGAAAGAAAGTCTCCATGAACGCTCCAGGCCTCACCCCGCAAGTCCACGGCATCTTCGACCCGGCCACCTGGACCGTCACCTATGTCGTGCACCAGGGCCACGGTAGCGCCTGCGCCATCATTGATTCGGTGCTCGATTACGACCCCAAATCCGGCCGTACGCGCCACACATCGGCCGACAAGGCCATTGACTATGTCCGCAGCAAGGAGCTCAAGGTCAGCTGGATTCTCGAGACCCATGCCCATGCCGACCACCTCAGCGCTGCGCCCTACCTCAAGGCGCAACTAGGTGGCAAAACCGCCATCGGTGACCACATCACCGCAGTGCAAAAGGTGTTCAAGGGCATCTTCAACCTGGAGCCCGGTTTCAAGACCGACGGCTCGCAGTTCGACCACTTGTTTGCCGAAGATGAGGCCGTCCGGGTGGGCGACATGACCGGCAGGGCACTGTACGTGCCAGGCCACACACCCGCCTGCATGGCCTACCAGTTTGGCGACGCGGTGTTCGTGGGCGACACCCTGTTCATGCCCGATGTGGGCACCGCCCGCTGCGATTTCCCGGGCGGCAACGCCAGCAATCTTTACGCATCCGCCCGGAAACTCTTGAGCCTGCCGCCCCAGACCCGGCTGTTCATGTGCCACGACTACCCGCCCAACGGACGCAATGTGGCTTTTGAGACCACCGTCGCTGAGCAACGCGCCGGTAATATTCATGTGCATGAGGGGATTACCGAGCAACAATTCGTCGCCATGCGCACCCGACGCGACGCCATGCTGGAGATGCCGGTGCTGATCCTGCCGGCCGTGCAGATCAACATCCGCGCTGGCGAGATGCCCCCGAAAGAAGACAACGGCATTGCGTACGCCAAGATCCCGCTCAACGCCTTGTAGCCCTGGGTAGTTTCGCCAAGCCCTGCGGTGAAAAGAACATGGTCGAAACAAGTTAAGCCGGAAAAATCTTTACTCCCGGCAGGCCGGGCCCTAGCAGGCGAGCAGCCCGGTTTGGTGATACCCTTTTGCCTGCTGCCGTTTAAACCCGTGTTGGCAGCCCAGGAGCTTGAACCATGCGCAGAACCGCCCTCTACAGCAGTGCGGGCCCTAAGCGGCCTGCGCCAGCGCCCAAAGCCGCGCCCCAGGCAAATGGCCGGGCCACTGCTGCAGCGCCGCGCTGGGCCCGCCTGGCGGCGCTGCGCCGCCTCTCACCCAATGACCCCCGCCTGCTTTGGACTGCCATGGCCCTGCTGGCACTGGCGCTGGCGGTTTGTGTCGCGCTGCTGCTAATCCGTGCGCCGCGGGCTCTGACACAAAAAGACATCACCGCAGCAGTACTCAAAACCCTCGAAGAAAACCTGCTGCCGTCGGCTGCGGCGCGCGCCTACGAGACAATTCTGCCCTCGGTGGTGCGGGTGATGGCCTACACACGGGGCAAAGACGACGACGATGACCCCAGTATGGGCGTCGGTACTGGGGTGGTGATCGTCGACAAAGGCGTCATCCTGACCAATCTGCATGTGATCCAGGGTGCGCACACCATCAAGGTGGTGTTTGCCGATGGCCTGGAGTCGACTGCCTCAGTGATCAGCACCCAGCCTGAAAACGACCTGGCCGTGCTGCAAGCACACAAAATCCCGGACGACCTGGCTGCCGCCACCATGCGCTCCACTGCCGACCTGCTGCCCGGCGATCAGGTTCTGGTGGTGGGGTTTCCGTTTGGCATCGGCCCGTCTGCCTCGGCTGGCGTGGTCTCGGGCCTCAAACGCAGTTTTCGCTCGCCAGAGGGGGGGCAGGAAATGGGCAACCTGATCCAGTTTGACGCTGCCGCCAACCCCGGCAACTCAGGCGGGCCGCTCGTCACCATGGACGGCGAGGTGGTGGGCATTGTCACCGCCATACTCAACCCCACCCGCATGCGCACTTTTCTGGGCATCGGCTTTGCAGTGCCGATCGAGAATGCTGCGGCGGCCTTCGGCGTGCCGCCTTTTTGACCTTATATTTTCATCCAACACAGGACCGCCAACATGAGTTCAGCCAACCCCGACACCGCCCAACTGATGGAACAAATTCTTTACGAGGTCAAACGCGTGGTCGTTGGACAAGACCGGTTTTTGGAGCGGGTGATGGTGGCTGTCCTGGCCCAAGGGCATTTGCTGGTTGAAGGCGTACCGGGCCTGGCCAAAACGCTGACCGTCAAGACGCTGGCTAACACCGTGCAAGGCCAGTTCAAGCGCATCCAGTTCACGCCCGACCTGGTGCCTGCTGACCTGGTGGGTACGCGCATTTACAACCAGCGCACCGGCGAGTTCAGCACCTCGCTGGGCCCGGTATTCACCAACCTGCTGCTGGCCGACGAGATCAACCGCGCGCCGGCCAAGGTGCAGAGCGCCTTGCTGGAGGTGATGCAAGAACGCCAGGTGACGATTGCCGGGGTCAGTCACCGGGTGCCCGAGCCGTTTTTAGTGATGGCCACGCAAAATCCGATCGAGACCGAGGGCACCTACCCGTTGCCAGAGGCGCAGGTAGACCGATTCATGATGAAGGTACTGGTGGACTACCCAACAGATGAAGAAGAGTTTGTCATTGTGCAGCGGGTCACAGGCGCCCCTGTGTCAGTAACAGCTGTAGCCACCACCGAGCAGCTCGCAGCGCTGCAACTGGCCTGCCGCAAGGTGTATGTGGACCCGTCCTTGATTCAGTATGCGGTGCGGCTGGTCTCGGCCACGCGCAAACCAGCGCAGCATGACCTCAAGGCGCTGGTGCCCCTGATCACCTACGGCGCGAGTCCCCGGGCCACCATAAACTTGGTGGAAGGGGCCCGTGCCCTGGCGATGCTGCGCGGGCGCAGCTATGCTCTGCCAGAAGACATGAGCGACCTGGTGCCCGATGTGCTGCGTCACCGCCTGGTCCTGTCTTATGAGGCGCTGTCTGAGGGCATGACTGCTGACAACATCACGCAGCGCATCATGGCGCGCATCACGCCACCGGCTCGCCCCCTGGAGCATGCGCCGAACCCAGCAGACACTGCGCCGGTTGAAGTGGCAGGCTAAAACCCAGCCCCCTGGCTTTAGCGCGCACACCATGTGGCCGTTTTTTAAACCAGTTCAGGCCAAGGCTCAAGCGCCCGCCACAGCGCCGGCTGGGGTGACCGCAGAGCACCTGCTGCGCCGGCTGGAATGGACCGTGCTGCGTCGCCTGGACGGCCTGCTGCAAGGCGACTACCGCACCCTGTTGCGGGGCACCGGCATGGATTTGGCCGACCTGCGCGAGTACCAGCACCACGACGATGTGCGCCACATTGACTGGAATGTGACAGCCCGCCAGGCCGTGCCCCATGTGCGGGTGTTCACCGAAGACCGCGAGATGGCCGCCTGGTTTTTGCTCGACCTCAGTCCCTCAGTCGACTTTGGCTCGGGCGCCAGCGCCAAACGCGAGCTCGCCACCGAATTTGTCGCGGTGCTGGCCCGACTGCTCACACGCCACGGCAACCGGGTTGGCGCCTTGCTGTATGGGCACGGCGTAGACCGGGTGCTGCCGGCGCGCTCGAGCCGCCTGCATGTGTTGCAACTGCTGCACGCCATGCAAAACCGCCCGCCCGCCAAAACCGGCGCCACCCGGCTGCAAGACCTGCTGCAGGCTGGCGCCACCACGGTGCGGCGCCGCTCAACCCTGTTTGTGGTGTCAGACTTCATCAGTGAGCCGGGCTGGCAAAAACCGCTGGGGCAGTTGGCACAGCGCCATGAGGTGGTCGCAGTACGGCTGTTTGACCCGATGGAATTGGACCTGCCCGACCTTGGGCTGCTGCCCATGCGGGACGCTGAAACTGGCGAGCAGGTGCTCATAGACACCGGCGATGCAGCCTTCAGGCGACGCTTCAGCCAAGTTGCAGCGCAGCGCGAAACAGAGTTGCGCCAGGCCCTGGCAGGCGCTGGTGTCGACACGCTGGAGCTGTCCACCGCAGACAACCTGGTGGAGGCCCTGCTGCGCTTCACCGAGCTGCGCCGACGACGCAGCCAAAGGCTTCCCGCTCACATGAAGGCCCTGCCAGCATGAACCTGCCTGCCGACATCCCCCTGACTTTTTTCTGGCCCAAGCTGCTTTGGCTTTTGCTCAGCCTGCCGCTGCTCATCGGGCTTTATTTCTGGCTGCTGCGCCGGCGCAAAAAACTTGCGCTGCGCTTTGCCAGCCTGTCGATCATCAAAGAGGCCATGGGCCCGGGGCGCAACCTGCGCCGACATATCCCGGCGCTGCTGCTTCTGCTGGCCATCACCGTCATGCTGCTGGCTGCGGCCCGCCCCTATGCGCGGGTGAGCCTGCCCATGACGCAAGAGACCATCATGCTGGCCATGGATGTTTCGGGCAGCATGCGCGCCACGGATGTACAACCCAACCGGCTGGTTGCCTCGCAAAACGCGGCCAAGGCTTTTTTGGCGCAACTGCCCCGCCAGGTGAAGGTGGGCATCGTGGCCTTCGCCGGCTCGGCCCAAGTGGTGCAAAACCCGACCCTTAACCGCGAAGATCTGGTGGCCGCCATCGACCGCTTTCAAATGCAGCGGGGTACGGCCATCGGCAATGGCATCGTGATGTCGCTAGCCACTATTTTCCCGGAGGCCGGCATTGACCTCAACGCCATGATGGGCGCCCGCCAGCGCCCTCAGGGCGTCGCCATCGACCAGGCCAACCCCCCGCCAAAGCAGAAAGAATTTGTGCCAGTGGCCCCGGGCTCCTACAGCTCGGCAGCGATTATTTTGCTGACCGACGGGCAACGCACCACCGGCGTAGATTCGCTCGAGGCTGCCAAACTCGCAGCCGACCGGGGCGTACGGGTCTATACCGTGGGCATTGGCACAGTCAGCGGTGAGACCATTGGTTTTGAGGGCTGGTCCATGCGCGTCAAACTTGACGAAGACACCCTGAAAAAAATCGCCCTGCAAACCCAGGCCGACTACTTTTATGCAGGCAACGCCGAGAGCCTGAAAAAAGTCTACGAATCGCTCAGCACCCGGCTCACAGTCGAAAAGAAAGAAACCGAGATCTCCGGACTGCTGGCCCTGGTGGCAGCCCTGCTGGCGATCACAGCTGCGGCTTTGTCCATCCTCTGGTTTAACCGCATCGCCTGAGGCTTGGCATCCGCCGGGTACTGGCCTGCCCCGGTGTTTGAGCAGCCTGCAGCCGGTCAGGCGCCGCTACAGCTCAAATGGGCTGAGCCGCCCGGCCACCAGTTGTAGCCGGCGCTGGCATCGAAGCGCCAAAGATGCATCGTGGGTGACCAGCACAAAGGCGGTGCCCTGGCTTTGCGCGAGTTCGAGCATCAGGTCAAATACCCCGTCAGCCGTGCTGCGATCCAGATTGCCAGTGGGTTCATCGGCGAGCACACAGGCCGGCTGAGTGACCAGCGCCCGGGCCATGGCAACCCGCTGGCGTTCGCCACCCGAGAGTTCGGCCGGTCGGTGGTGCAACCGGTCCTGCAGCCCAACCCGCGCCAACATGGCAGCAGCAACAGCAGCAGCGTCTGGTCGGGCCATGCGACGGATCCACAGCGGCATGGCCACGTTGTCAAGCGCACTGAATTCGGGCAACAAATGGTGGAACTGGTACACAAAACCCAGGTGCTGGTTGCGCAAAGCCCCCTGCTGCTCTGCACTCTGAACCCCGAGTCTGTGGCCCAACAGCTCGACCTGACCGCCACTGGGCGCATCAAGGCCGCCAAGCAGGTGCAGCAGCGTGCTCTTGCCCGACCCAGACGCCCCCACAATCGCCAGCGTCTCGCCACGATGCACCTGCAGGTCCACCGCTTGCAGCACTGACACATCCAAGCGCCCTTCCTGAAACCGCTTGGTCAGACCACGGGCCTGTAACACCAGTTGCACAGATTCCGGGGTTTTGGGGAATGGCGGCAAGTGAGCCAAGTCACCGCCGGCAGACACCCCCTCGGGGGGCAGCGCAGCACGCGCAGCGGCAAGCGTGGGGGCAGAATTTTCCGCCGGGCCGCCCCAAGGAAAATTAGCCCCCTCGGGGGGCAGCGCAGCACGCGCAGCGGCAAGCGTGGGGGCCATCTCACTCATAACGCAGCGCCTCGGCCGGGTTGACGCGGCTGGCGCGCCAGCTGGGGTAGAGGGTGGCGGCGAAGGACAGTGCCAGCGAAATCAGCAAAACTGGCAAGATATCGGCCTGCTGTGGATCGCTGGGCATGCGGCTGATCAGGTAGATGTCTTTGGGCAAAAAGCTCGCGCCCAGCAACTGCTCCAGCGCGGGCACCAACACATCAATATTGAAGGCCACGCCCAAGCCCAGGGCCAGACCGGCCAGCGTGCCGACCAGCCCCACCATGGCGCCCTGCACCACAAAAATACCCATGATGCTGCCCGGACTCGCACCGAGCGTTCGCAAAATAGCAATATCTGCGCGCTTGTCGGTCACCGTCATCACCAGAGTTGACACCAGGTTGAAGGCGGCCACCGCCACAATCAGCGTGAGAATGATGAACATCATGCGTTTTTCAACTTGCACGGCAGCAAACCAAGTGCGGTTTTGGCGCGTCCAGTCGCGCACCAGAACCGCTGGCCCCAAGCGCAGGGCAAGATCCGCGGCCACCGCGCGGGCCGAGTGAAGGTCGCGCAGCTTAAGGCGCAGTCCGCTGGCGCCTTCGAGCCTGAAAATACGCGCCGCATCGTCCACATGCATCAGCACCAGGCCGGCGTCATATTCGTAGTGGCCCGAATCAAAAGTGCCGACCACAGTCATTTGCTTCAGGCGGGGCACGACGCCGGCCGGCGTCACCTGCCCGCCTGGGGCCACCAGCGTCACCGGCTCGCCAACCCGCACACCCAGGCTGCGCGCCAACTCACCACCCAACACAAGCCCAAACTCGCCTGCGCGCAAACGCTGCAGCGCACCGCTGCCAGACTGTCGGGCCAGATCCGTCACCTCTGGCTCCAGCGCCGGGTCTATGCCGCGCACCACCGCGCCCTTCATGGTCTCGCCACGGGCCAGCAGGGCCTGGGTTGCGATGAACGGCGCTGCACCCACCACCTCGGGATGGGTCCGCACGGCGCCCAGGCTGGCGGCGAGGTCGGGTAGAGCTGCGCCGTCTGCTGCATATATTTCAATGTGCGAAACCACCCCCAGCATGCGGTCTCGTACCTCTTTCTGAAAACCATTCATCACACTGAGCACGATGATCAGCGCAGCCACGCCCAGCGCAATGCCCAGCATAGAAACACCCGAGATAAACGAGATAAAGCCGTTGCGCCTGGTGGCACGACCAGCGCGCGTGTAGCGCCAGCCTAAAAGCAGCTCAAACGGAAGTTGCATCGCAGAAAACGAGGTTCAAACAAAGAGGCATTGTGGCATTGGCTGATCACTGACAATGCCCCCATGCACCTTTTGATCCCCTTCGCGTTTTGCAGTTCGGCGGGCTGTGCGCAGGCCCTGCAAGGTTTGGCACTGCCCGCGCTGCAAAAAGCGCTGCTGCGCTTGGCACCACTCGCCACGGACCGGGGAGATGACAGCAGCCTGTCACCACCGCACGAGCGGGCCTTGGCGGCAAGCATGGGGCTGAGTGGCGCCGACGGCGAGCTGCCTTGGGCGGCGCTGCAGGCCAGAAAAACCGAGGGCGCTTGGGCTTTTGTTAGTCCCTGTCACTGGCAAATTGGTGCGCTGCATGTTGCCATGCACCATGCGCCGCTGCCGCAGTTTGAGGCCGCCGAATCAAAGGCGCTGCTAGCGGCAATGCAGCCTTATTTTGCTGAAGACGGCATCACGCTTTATTACGACCAAGCGCAGCGCTGGCTGGCGCAGGGCGAGGTGTTTCGCGGGCTGGCCAGCGCCTCGCTAGACCGGGTGGCCGGGCGGCAACTCGACCCCTGGATGCCCAAAGCAGCCCAGGCCAGCGGCCTGCGCCGGCTGCAAAGTGAAATGCAAATGCTGCTCTACACCCACCCTGTCAACAGCGCGCGCAGCCAGCGCGGCCTGCTGCCGGTCAATTCTTTTTGGCTCAGCGGCACCGGCGCCCTGCCTTTACTGCCGCAAGCAGCCGATGCCGGCACCGGGAGCCTGGTGGTGGCAGACCAACTGCGCGAGGCTGCGCTGGCCGAAGACTGGCCAGCCTGGGCCCAGGCCTGGCAGGCGCTGGACGCCAGCCACGGCCCGGCCCTGCTGGCCGCCTTGCACCAAACCGGCCAGGCCCGGCTGACCCTGTGCGGCGAGCGCTCGGCCCAAAGCTGGTCCGCCCAGCCCGGGTTGTCTGCCTGGCGCCGGCTGGGCCAGCGGCTCAGGCCCAAAACCATGTTGAGCTTGATGGAGGCGCTGTGAAACTGGTCGCGCGAGACATACCGCCACGCAGCGTCTGGGCGCTGGAGCAGGCCGGCATACACCCGCTGCTGGCCCAGCTGTTTGCGGCCCGCGGCGTGCAGAGCCCGACCGAGCTTGACGACGCTCTGGCCCACCTGCTACCCCCCGGTGATCTGTTGGGCAGCGCTGCGGCCGCCACACTGCTGGCCAACGCTATCGAAGCCGACAAAAAACTCTGCGTCGTGGCCGATTACGACTGCGACGGCGCCACCGCCTGCGCCGTGGCGGTGCGCGGACTGCGGCTGCTGGGGGCACACCATGTGGACTACCTGGTGCCCGACCGCGTGGTCGACGGCTACGGCCTCACGCCCCCAATTTCCGAGCGGGTCAAAGCCAGCGGGGCCGATGTGCTAATTACTGTGGACAACGGCATCGCCAGCCTGGAGGGCGTGGCCACTGCGCGGGCACTGGGCCTTCAGGTACTTGTCACCGACCACCATTTGCCGGCCGTCGTCAACGGACAAACCGTGTTGCCCCAGGCCGATGTCATCGTCAACCCAAACCAGCCCGGCTGCGGCTTTGCCAGCAAATCAATTGCCGGCGTGGGCGTGATGTTTTATGTGCTGCTGGCCCTGCGCGCCGAGTTGCGCCAGCGCGGCAAATTTGTCCAGGGCGCGCAGCCCAAGCTCGACGCCCTGCTGCCCTTGGTGGCACTCGGTACAGTGGCCGATGTGGTCCGGCTCGATGCCAACAACCGCCGCCTGGTCGCCCAGGGACTCAAGCGGGTGCGGGCCCTGGCCATGCCGGCTGGCGTGGCCGCCCTGTTTGTTGTCGCGGGACGCGAAGCCCAGAGCGCCAGCACCTTTGATTTTGGCTTTGCGCTGGGCCCGCGTATCAACGCCGCTGGCCGTTTGTCTGACATGCGCTTGGGCATTGAATGCCTGCTCAGCGACGACCGCAGTCGGGCCACCGAATTAGCCCAAACCCTGGACAACATCAACCGCGAGCGCCGCATCATCGAGGGCGATATGCGCGAGCAGGCCTTTGCGGTGGCCGAAACCCTGTTTGACGCACAAGAAGAACCGCCCCCGGCCGTGTGTGTGTTTGACCCCGATTTTCATGAAGGCGTGGTGGGCATCGTGGCCTCCCGCCTCAAAGACAAGTTGCACCGGCCGACCTTTGTTTTTGCCGCCAGCAGCGCCCCGGGGCGGGAGCACGAACTCAAGGGCTCAGGCCGCTCAATTGCCGGCTTTCACCTGCGTGACGCCTTGGATTTGGTGGCCAAACGCCACCCAGGCGTGCTGCTGCGTTTTGGCGGCCATGCCATGGCCGCCGGCTGCACTCTGCTGGAGGAACATTTCGACACCTTTGAACAGGGCCTGAGCGAAGTGGCACAAGAGTGGCTGGACGCCGCCACCCTGAGCCGGCGCACCGAGACCGACGGCCCGCTCAAGCCAGAGTACCGCCGCACTGAGCTCGTCGACCTGCTGCAAGCCGAGGTCTGGGGCCAGGGTTTTGCGGCGCCCACCTTCAGCGAGGAACTCGAGGTGCTGCAGCAGCGGCTGGTGGGCGAAAAACACCTGTCGCTCAAACTCAAGCACCAGGGGCAGCCGGTTGACGGCATTTGGTTTGGCCGTACCGAACCGCTGCCGGCCCGGGTCAAACTCGCCTTCCGACTAGATGCCGATACTTGGAACGGTGTGCGCCGGGTGCGCTTTTTGGTTGAGGCGGCAGAGGTATGAGGGGGGAAGCTGGGCCTACCCCTGACTCGGTGTCTTTCACTTAAACTCCCAGCGTGATGTCAATACTCAACGCTGATCTGCACTGCCACTCGGTGGTCTCAGACGGCACCCTGACCCCGGAAGCCCTGGCCGCACGGGCCAAGGCCCAAGGCGTTGAGCTGTGGGCCCTGACCGATCACGACGAAATCGGCGGGCAGCAACGCGCAGCTGCAGCCGCACAAAACCTGGGCCTGCACTACCTCACCGGAGTCGAGATCTCGGTTACCTTTATCGGGCAAACCGTGCACATCGTCGGCCTCGGCTTTGACCCGGACAACCCCGCACTCCAAGCCGGCTTGGCACAAACCCGAGGCGGGCGCCATCAGCGGGCCCAGGACATGTCAGACGGCCTGGCCCGCGTGGGTATCAAGGGCGCCTACGCGGGCGCCACCCAATACGCAGGCAACCCGGAACTCGTCTCGCGCACCCACTTCGCCCGGTTTTTGGTTGAGTCCGGTGTCTGCCGTGACACCAATGAGGTGTTTCGCAAATACCTCATCGAGGGCAAACCCGGCTACGTGCCGCACCGCTGGGCCAGTCTGAAAGACGCTGTGGGCTGGATCACCCAGGCTGGCGGCGGAGCCGTGATTGCTCACCCGGGACGCTACAAATTCAGCGCCAACGAAGAATTTGCGCTGTTCACCGAATTCCGAGAACACGGCGGTCTGGGCGTAGAGGTGGTCACCGGCAGCCACAGCAGCGCCGAGTACATCACCTACGCCGACATGGCCCTTGAGTTTGGCCTGGCCGCCTCGCGTGGCAGCGATTTCCACAGCCCCACCGAGAGCCACACCGACCTCGGCACCCTGCCCTACCTGGCCGGCGGCCTGCAACCTGTGTGGGAACTGTTGGGCCAGCGGATTCGCCTGGCTGGGCCAGTCCCCGCTTGAGCGCCTTTTGAGCCGAGATTCAGTTCAACATCCCGGCGCCGCGCAGCACCCCGAGGTAGTCTGGCGTAGCCGGCAAGGCCTGGCTATTGGCTTGATCCTGCTCTCAAGCCTGTCGTTTTCTATTCTCGACACCGCCACCAAATACACCATGGCCTTCGCGCCGGCCGTGATGCTGCTGTGGTTTCGATGCACCTTCCAAGCCGCCATCACGCTGGCCCTGCGCTGGCCCGTGCAGGGCAGATCGATACTCAAAACCGCTCACCCCCGCTTTCAACTGCTGCGTGGTGCGCTGATGCTCACCAGCACCGCCTGCGCTTTTGTGTCTTTGCAACACATCCCGGTGGGTGAATTTACCGCCATGGTGATGCTCTCGCCCTTGGTGGCTACTGCGCTGGCTGCCTGGCTGCTCAAAGCCCAGGTGTCGCGCCTGCGCTGGCTCCTGTTGTTTACCGGCCTGCTGGGCGTGCTGCTGGTGATTCGGCCGGGAGGGCAGATCTTCAGCTGGGTTCTGTTCTTTCCAGGTCTGCTGATTTTGGCGAACGCCGGTTTTCAGGTTTTGACCAGCCGCCTGAGCGGCCAAGACAGCCCTTACAGCACACACTTTTACTCTGGCTTGGTGGGCACGCTGCTGGTCAGCCCGCTGGCCTGGCTGCACTGGGATGGCCAGGCCCTGCTCACCCATTGGCCCTGGTTTTTGGGGGTCGGGGTGCTAGGCGCATTTGGTCACCTGATGCTTGTGCGCGCCTACCAGTACGCAGCAGCACCGGTGCTGATGCCTTATATCTACGCGCAAATCGGCTTTTCTATGCTCTTGGGCTGGTGGGTTTTCAGCCACATGCCAGACCCTCTGGCCTGGCTCGGTATCGCCGTGATTGCCTGCAGCGGTGTGGCTAACGCCACGCTCGCTGGCTATTCACCCAAAACAACCCGCCATGGCGCAGCTGTTTGACCTGCATCCCGAGAACCCGCAGTCGCGCCTGCTCAAGCAGGCTGTAGCTATGCTGGCGCGGGGCGAGGTGCTCGCGGTACCCACGGATTCGAGCTATGCGCTGGTCTGCCACCTCGACGACCGGGCCGCCGCCGACCGGCTGCGCCGCATCCGCGGCGTGGATGACAAACACCATCTCACCCTGCTGTGCCGAGACCTGTCAGAACTCGCCAGCTATGCACGCGTAGACAACCGGCAGTTCCGGCTGCTGAAATCAGCCACACCCGGACCCTACACCTTTATTCTGGAGGCCAGCAAAGAAGTGCCACGCCGGCTCAGCCACCCTTCGCGCAAGACCATCGGCCTGCGCCTGCCCGACCACCGTGTGCTGCAAGAACTGCTGGCCCTGCACAACGGGCCCCTGCTCGCCACCACATTGATCGCCCCGGGCGACAGCGAGCCGCTCAACGACGCTACCGACATCCGCGAACGCTTTGAGCACCAGATCGCAGCCGTTATCAACGCGGGCGCCTGTCCGCGCGAGCCCACCACCGTGCTTGACCTCAGCGGCGACGAGCCCGCCCTTATTCGCCAGGGGCGTGGCCCGCTGGCAGCGCTTGGCTTGTAACGGCCAGCCCCTCTGAGACAATGAAGCCATGGATATAGCCCAACTGATTCAAACCGTCGCCATTTACGCCCTGCCAGTGCTGTTTGCCATCACCGTGCACGAGGCTGCACACGGCTATGCGGCGCTGCATTTTGGCGACCCGACGGCCCACGCCTTGGGCCGCATCTCGCTCAACCCACTCAAACACATTGACCCAGTGGGAACCATCGTCATGCCGCTGTTGCTCTACTTTGCCACCGCCGGCGCTTTTTTATTTGGCTATGCCAAGCCGGTACCGGTTAATTTTGGCCGCCTGCGCAACCCCAAGCGCGACATGATCTGGGTGGCCCTGGCTGGCCCCGGTGCCAACCTGCTGCAGGCCCTGCTCTGGGGAGTGGCTGGCGTGATGCTGCTGGGCCTGCAGGTCAACGAGTATTTTTTTCTGAAAATGTGCGAGGCCGGCGTCAAAATTAACCTGGTGCTGTTTGCCTTCAACCTGCTGCCCCTGCCACCTTTGGACGGTGGGCGAATTCTGGTGGGGCTGCTGCCCTGGCGGGCAGCCTCCATGCTGGCCAGGCTCGAACCCTGGGGCTTTTTTATCGTCATCGCCCTGGTGCTGGCCGGCGTGGTGGACACCTATTGGTTACACCCGGTTATCGCCGCCTCGCAAAATCTGCTGGCCCTGTTGCTCAAGCCCTTGGCCATGTTGTTCGGCTGAGATCGCCACCCTACCCCCCCGCTTAACCC
>BJGT01000058.1 GCA_014190675.1 Comamonadaceae bacterium
GGTGGGCACAAACACCGGCCCTAAACCGCTGCGTTTGCGCTCGTAGTCCATGTAGGCCATCACGATCGGTACCTGGGCGCCCAGGGCGATGTAATAAAAACCGGTTTTCCAGTAGCGGGTTTTGCTGCGTGTGCCCTCGGGCGGCACGACCAGTTGCACCGGCCCGCGCGCCTGCTGGATTGCTGCCACCGAGGCTGCCACCAGGTTGCCCGCCTGGGCTCGGTTCACCGGAATGCCGCCCAGCCAGCGCATCACGCCACCAAACGGCGGCCGAAACAGCTGCTCCTTGCCCATCCAGTACACGTTCAGTCGCAGCGAAAAGGCCACCATCAGCATGTAGGGCAGGTCCCAGTTGCTGGTGTGGGGGGCGGCGATCAGCACGCTTTTGCCGGCGCCAGCCGGTAGTTGGCCCTCAACGGTCCAGCCGGTGAGCCGCAGAAACCCGATCGACAGGGCACGCAGCAGGGTGTTGAGCAGTGGGGTGTCAAAAATGGTGTGGTGCATCGCTGTGTTGGCTCGCTCTTGATGTAGCCGGCTCGATGGCATGGCCCTATGGTCAACCCCCGGCGCGATTATCGGGCTGTCCGGCCCGCTCTGGCGGCGTCCGGACCTGCGGGCTTCCCATTAAGATCAGTCCCTATGCGCTGCCGGTGCTGGTTGCCGGTTTGAGCTGTTTTTATAGTCTGCCCGTCATGCCCCAAGCCACTGCACCGGCTCTGAAACGCTCCCATGTCCTGCGATGGTTGTCAGGCCTGGCTGGCGCCGTGGCTCTGTTGGCGCTCGATACTCTGCAGCACCAGCACCTGACCCCCGCGCCCCCGGCAGCTCAAGCGCGTCAAGCGGCTCAAGCCAGTTTTCCTTTGGCGGGGCCGTTGCGTTTGCTGGCCAGCGGCGCCCTGCCGATGCCGCCCAACACCCCCAGCGCCCATGCCAGCAGCCTGCTGGCGATGCCGGGCGGCCATGCGGCGGTGGTGATGGCCTTTTGGTTTGCCGGTGCCAGGGAGAGCGCCCCCGATGTGCAAATAGCCGCCTCCCAATTTGACCGTGCCAGCGGCCGCTGGTCGCCCGCGCGCTTTGTGCTGGACCGCCATGACCTGGGCGCGGCGCTGGGTTTTGCTGTGCGCCGGCTGGGCAATCCGGTGGCCTGGCTGGACTCGCAGGGGCGAATTAACCTGTTTGTGGTGGCCACTGGCCTGGGCGGCTGGGCGGCCTCGCGCATCGTGCACCTGCGCCAGCGCAGTGGCTCTGGTCTGGCGCAACTGTCGTTTGCGCCGGTGCAGGTGCTGCCGCTGGGCTGGTTGTGGAACACCAGTTTTTTGGTGCGCAATGCGCCCCTGCCGCTGGCAGACGGCGGCATGCTGCTGCCGGTGCATTTTGAGTTGGGCATCAAGTACCCCATGGCGCTGCGCTTTGACGGCCAGGGGCGTTATCTGGGGCCGCAGCGCATCTCGGCGCGTCGCCATGTTTTGCAGCCGGCCCTGTTGCCCCTGGGCCCTGCGCACTGGCTGGCTTTGATGCGCGATCAGCGGCCCGAGGGCCGGATCGTGCTGGCCCAAACCCTGGACGGCGGGCGCAGTTGGCAGGACGCACCAGACCTGTCCTTGCCCAACCCGGATGCCGCCGTGGCGGTGCTGGCCCTGCCCACGGGTCAGCAGCTGCTGGCGCATAACCCTTTGCAGCGCGGACGCCATGGGCTTGCACTGAGTCAGGCCAGCGACGGTCAGCATTGGACCCAGGCCCTGGTGCTGGCCCAGAGTACGCCCGGCGCCGAGTTTTCTTATCCGGCTCTGGCTTGGGCTGATGAGAGCCTGTGGGTGAGTTACACCGACCAGCGACGCCAAATCGCTTGGCAGCGCCTGGCGCTTGCCGCCCCTTGAGCGTCAAGCGCACATGGACCCCCTGAGCCTGTCTTCCGTGCTGACTGTGCTGCAAGCACCGCTGGTGCCCGGCCTGGACGCGCAGGCCTTGGCCCGTCCGCTGCTGTGGGCGCTGACCTTGGGCGGCGCTGTGCACTGGCTGGCCCGGGGACACTCGCCACGTGTACGACAAGCCGCTTTGGTCTTGGTGCTTCTGTGGGTAGCGCTGCCTGGATCGGCCTCGCTGGCGTTTTGGTTGGCGCAGGCCTTTCAGATGCCCAGCCTGAGCAGCGCGGCCCTGGGCTTGGGCTACCTGTGGCGGGTCTGGCGCGGGCCGCCGATGGCTGGTGCAAGGGCTGCGACAGCCTGCCAACTGATGCGCAGCCTGCGCTGGCTGGCGGTGCTGCTGGGTTGGCTGCTGTTGCTCGACCTGTTAGCCCTGTTGCCGCTGTCACTGTATGGCCTGGGTTTTGGCACGCCGGCACTGGGTGTTGCGGTTTCGCTGCTGCTGCTTTTTTGGCTGCGCTGGGGCGTCCAGCCAGCAGCCCGGCCCTGGCTGGCCCTGGCGGCGGCGGTTCTGCTGCTGTTTGTGCTCACCCGCTGGCCCAGTGGCAACCTGTGGGACGCCCTGCTCGACCCCCTGCTGTGGCTCGGCCTGCAACTGCGCTGGCTTTGGGCATGGCGGGGACGGCGTGCCTGATTCCGCTCGTGTCCTCCGCCCTGCGGGCTCCCCCTTGACCTCGCTGCATCAGGCAAGCCATCCCCTTCTGGCTGGGCAATGTTTCGCTCCGGATTTTGCTGGTTCGCGCGCCAGGGTCGTCAAGGTGGTGCTGGGCTGAGCGGCGGAGCGAGGTCAAGGGGGAAAGACGCAGGGGCCCGCAGGGCACGTGCGTCTGGAGGACACGAGCGCAGCCGCTTGGCCCGGCGCCACCTTGACCGGCGCGAAACCAACGGGCTCAGCCTAGCGTCGCACCAGCCACTCGCGCCGGAACAGCCACTCCTGGGGATACCACACGTTGGTCAGCGTGATCTCGCCTGAGCGGTGTCGGCCTTTGAGCTCCCATCGAGTCCCCAGCAGGGGGCAGCCCGGCGCGCAGGGTGGGGTGGTTTCAGTGGGCGTGCCCTGCAGCCAGACCACGGCGTCATGGCGTGCCAGCAGATTGGCCAGCGTGGTGCCGTCCGGGGTGGTGCCGACTCGGGCCTCGCTGTCGTAGGGTACAAAACGGTGGCCCGGCAACAAAAACTCAAAGCGTTCGAACTGACCGTTGAAGTTGTTGGGTACGGCCACGCTGGCGCCTGTGGGGCCTTGGGCCGCACGGTGGCCCAGGGCCGCCAGAGCTTCAGCCGGGTAGCGGCCGGCCGGGCCCTTGAGTGGCGCGGTGCTCAGGCCCAGGCAGGCATACACGGCCAGGCAGGCGGCCAGGCTGCAGGCCCGGCTCCAGTGCGCGCGCCAGGCCCCGGCCAGCACCAGCAGCAGGCCGCTCAGCGCTGCTGCCATGGCGGCCAGCCACTCGCCGTTGCTGGCAATGCCCAGCCCATGCGCCACCCAGGCGATGCGGCCCAGCAGCAGCAGCAGCAGCGCGCACAGCGGCAGGCAGAGCACAAACCAAATGCGCCCGATCCTGTGCCAGTACAGCGCTATCAGGCAGGCCAGTGCCGGCATGGCCGGAATCACATAGCGCGCCGAGCGCTGGCTGGGCAGCAGAAATACCAGCAGCCATACCCCCAGCCAAACCAGCAGGATCATGGTGTGCGCCGGTAAGGCCGGCGGCTTTGGCTGAGCCGCACCGCCAGCCCGGTTCGACCTGCGCCAGCCTGCCAGCGCGACTGGCAGCAGGCCCAGCACCACAAAGGCCAGCAGCCCGGCGTTTTGCACATAGGCCAGCAACTGTGCCGCCATGCTGCCGTCGCCGCCGCGCAGCGCCACTTGCCAGTAGCCCTCGGTGCTGGCCATTTTGCCGGCGTTCTCGGCCAGCACAAACTCTTGCCAGACTGCGCCCGGGTCGGGATCGAGCACAAACCACAGGCCAAATAGCGCCAGCGCCAGGCCAGCACTGCAGGTCACTTGCAGCGAGGCGCGCCACAGCACCCAGCGGCTCAGTTGGGGCTCGGTGGCGAGCCGGGCGCACCACAGGGCGGCAGCAGCGGGTGCGATCAGGGCAAACGATTTGTAGGCCAGGCCCAGGCCGAAGGCGATGCCAAAGGCTGCATGGGCCCACCAGCCCGGGCCGGCATCAGCGGCGTGCTTGGCACCCGGCGGCTGGCTCAGCCGCTGCCACAGCAGCCAGAACATCGGCAGGCTGAGCCAGAAGGTCTCGGGCGCGCTGGTCAGGAACGGGCGGCCGTAGCGAAAGGTGGAAAAAAACGCCAAGTACACGCAGGCCGCCAGCGCCGCGCGCGCCAGCGAGTGGGTGAAGCCGTGCACCGTGGCTGCCACTATGGCCGCCAGCAGCACGGTGTAGACCAGGCTGGGCGTGCGCAGGGCGGCCAGGCTCCAGTGCCGGCCCCAGTCGCTGGCCAATAGTGCCTGCCAGAACAGCAGCGGCGGCTTGGTGTTGCGCATGTTGTCGAGCTCTGAGACCAGCGGCAGCCAGTGGCCCGAGGCGGCGGTCAGCCGGGCAATATGGGAATACACCATCTCGTCGCCATTGGTCGGGATGTAGGGGTTGCCCAGGCCCAGCGCATAAATTGCCAAGCCCAACACCAGCAGCATGCCCCAGGCCAGGGCCTGCCCCCGCTCGCTTGGCAGCGCCGCAGCAGTCATGGCTCAGCCCGGCCCCGGTCGCACAAAGGTCCAGCGGTCGTTGGCCAAAAAGTTGCTCACGCTGGCAACCACGATGGCGATGACATTGGCCAACAGGTAATGCAGGCTGTGTGAGAGCCATAGCGTGAGGCCATATTGCAGGGCGATGCCCAGCCAGGAGGCCAGGGTGTAGCGGCCAAACTGCTGCAGCAAGCGCTGCTTGCCCGCTTCACCCGGGGCCGCCGCGCGTACCCGGTCAGCCCAGGTCCAGAGCCGGTTCCAGGTGAAGTTGTTGACGGTGGCCACAGCAATTGCCAGCGCCAGCGAGGCATACAGACGATCGCGCGGCGGGCCGATCACGGCAAACAAAAATTCTTGTCCCAGGTAGAGCACCAGCATATTGACCAGGGTGCCACTGGCACCGACCAGGCCAAACTTGAGGTAGCGCACGCCCTTGGCCCACAGCAGCAGCGCCAGCAGCATCTGCTGCAGCCGGCCGGTGTCGGCCTTCATGGGGGGGGCGCTGCTGAATCGGCGGGCTCAGCCAAGGCGGCCAAGGCCGTGGCGAGTACCGGGTCTGGGGCAATGCGCTTGAGGCACTGGTTGTCTCCGTCACAAAAGGTCTGGCGGTGGTTGTAGGCGCTCAGGCAGGGCGAGCAGGCAATGCCCGACTCGAGCACCGTGGCGCGCGGCCCCAGCGGGCCGTACAGCCGGGCGGTCTCGGGGCCAAAGAAAATCAGGGTGCGCATCGGCGTCAGGCTGGCAAAGTGGCCGGGGCCGCCGTCGTTGGTGATCAGCAGGTCGGCGTGGTGAAACAGCATCAGCAGTTCGCGGATGCTGCGGGTGTAGCCGGTCAGGTCCAGGCACAGCGGGCTGTCGGCCTGCGCCTGCAACGCGCGCGCCAGCGCGGCGTCTTCGCGCAGCCCGATCAGGCCCACTGCATGGCCGGCCTGGCACAGCCCGCTGGCCACCCGCGCATAGTGGGCGGCCGGCCAGGCGCGCTCGGGCAACAGCCCGCCACCGGCATACAGCAGCACCAAGCGGCGCTTGCTCAGCATGGCAAAGTCGGCCTGCAACTGGCGCCCGTAGCCGGCCAGCTCGGCCGGGCTGAACACCACACTCAGGGCGGTGTCGGGCGGCGTGTCGCGCAGCGCTGCCGCCTTGTGGCGTGGCGCGCTGTTTGCCTGCAGCGCATCTGCCAGCGACAAAAATTGCTTGCTGATGTGCTGGTAGGGGTTATAGGGAATGGCGCGGTTGATGAAGTTGCCGCGGTACAGCCCCTCTTGCGTGTGCGGTGTGAAGCCGGCACGCACCGGCGCGCCGCTGAGGTAAGACAGCAGGCTGCTGATGCGCGAGAACAGCTCGCAATCAATCACCGCGTCGAGCGGCAGCGCGCGCAAGGTCCGGCAGACTCGCCAGATGTCACGCACCAGAGCCAAGCCCGAACTGTCGTCAAGCGCATGCAGGTGCTCAAGCCGCGCCAAACCCAGCAGCGCGGCGACCTCCTGGTTTTTTTTGAGCTGCAGCACATGCAGCGTGACCCCGGGGTAGCGCTGGCGCAGAGCGGCGAACAGCGGGCCGGCAAGCACCACGCTGCCCATCTCTGAGAGCAGTATCACCAACATGTGGCGCGGGGCTGTGTTTAACACCGGGGCGGCCTTGCCCGCGCCTGCCAGGCGTGCCCACACCGAGAGGCCAGCGCACAGCAGTTGCCCCACCCAACGGTCGATCCAGCGCTGGGTTTGGAGCTTCATGCCTGCGCCGTACCCCGGACCAGGCGCTTACAGGCCGGCCGCAGCACGCAGCGCCTGCGCCCGGTCGGTGCGCTCCCAGCTGAACTCGGGCTCTTCGCGGCCAAAGTGCCCGTAGGCGGCGGTTTTTTCGTAAATCGGGCGCAGCAGGTCGAGCATCTGGATGATGCCTTTGGGTCGCAGGTCAAAGTGCTGGCTGATGAGTTCGGCAATGCGCTCGTCCGAGATCAGGCCGGTGCCTTCGGTGTAGACCGTGACATTCATCGGCCGCGCCACGCCGATGGCGTAAGCCACCTGAATCTGGCACTGCCGGGCGATACCGGCGGCCACAATGTTCTTCGCCACGTAACGCGCGGCGTAGGCGGCCGAGCGGTCGACTTTGGTCGGGTCTTTGCCGCTGAAGGCGCCGCCGCCGTGTGGGCAGGCGCCGCCATAGGTGTCGACAATGATTTTGCGCCCGGTCAGGCCGCAGTCACCCTGTGGGCCGCCAATCACGAAGCGCCCGGTCGGGTTGACCAGGTACTTGGTGTTGCCCAGCCATTCCTTGGGCAGCACCGGCTTGATGATCAGCTCGATCACGGCGTCGATGAACTCTTGTTTCATGCTGGTGCCGTTGCTCATCTCTGGGCTGTGCTGGCTCGACAGCACCACCGTGTCGATGCTGTGCGGCTTGCCGTCTACATAGCGCATGGTGACCTGGCTTTTGGCATCGGGGCGCAGGTAGGGCATGCGGCCGTCCTTGCGCAGCTGGGCCTGGCGCTCCACCAGGCGGTGGGCGTAGTAGATTGGCGCGGGCATCAGCTCGGGGGTTTCGTTGCAGGCGTAGCCAAACATGAGGCCCTGATCACCCGCGCCGGTGTTGAGGTGGTCGTCAGAGGCGTGGTCTACGCCCTGGGCGATGTCATTGCTCTGCTTGTCATAGGCCACCAGCACGGCGCAGCCTTTGTAGTCAATGCCGTACTCAGTGTTGTCGTAGCCAATGCGCTTGATGGTGTCACGCGCCACCTGGATGTAATCGACATGCGCGTTGGTGGTGATCTCACCGGCCAGCACCACCAGACCGGTGTTGCACAGGGTCTCGGCCGCCACCCGGGATTTGGGGTCCTGTTTGAAGATTGCGTCCAAAATAGCATCAGACACCTGGTCGGCCACCTTGTCGGGGTGGCCCTCAGAGACGGACTCGGAAGTGAAGAGAAAATCATTTGCCATGGTCAAAAGCTCCAGTTTTAAGATTGCAACAACATCGGTCTGGCGTTGCTTGGGCTGGGGGGCTTTCTGCGAACGCTTTAGCAGATTTGTCAAATAAATGACAAGGCACAATGGCAGCTCTTGGGCGCCGACCCCTGTGCGTGTCGCCCTGCAAGTAGTTCCCTAACTCAGCGACGCTTCTAGTTTATCCGACAGATGCAGCGTTTTTTCAAAATTTTGTCTCACCTGCCCCTGCGCTGGGCCCACGCACTGGGCTGGCTGTTAGGTTGGCTGGCCTTTGTTTTGGCGGGCGATTACCGTCGACGTTTTTTGGCCCAGGCGCGCCAAGCCGGCATGGTGGCCCGGCAATGGCGCCCGGCAGTTGGTGCTGCCGGCCAACTGCTGGCCGAGTTGCCGCGCCTGTGGCTGGGCGCTGCGGTGCCGGTGCATTGGTCCGGCCAGGGCCATGTGGAGCAGGCCCTGGCAGCCCGGCAGGGCGTTTTGTTTTTAACCCCGCACCTGGGCTGTTTTGAGATCACGGCGCAAGCCTATGCCCAGCGCTATGGCGCAATCCAACCCATGACAGTGCTGTTTCGCCCGCCGCGGCATGCAGGCCTGCGCGATTTGGTGACGCGCGTGCGCGCGCGACCTGGCCTGCACACGGCCACCACCACCCTCTCTGGGGTGCGGCAGTTGCTGCGTGCCTTGCGCCAAGGCCAAAGCGTGGGGCTGCTGCCAGACCAGGTGCCCCCCTCGGGGCAGGGCCTGTGGCTGCCATTTTTTGGTCGCGATGCCTACACCATGACCTTGGCCGTGCGGCTGGCGCAGCAGTCCGGTGCGGTGGTGCTGATGGCCTGGGGCGAGCGACTGGCCGCAGGGCAGGGTTTTCGGGTGCATGTGGAGCCTTTGGCGGCGCTGTCAGCCCAAACGCGGCAGGCCGCCAGCCAGATCAACCGGGCGCTTGAGGCGCTGATTTGCAAGGCCCCGGAGCAGTATTTATGGGGCTATGCGCGCTACAAACAACCCCGCCAGGAGCCCCACCCGTGAGCGCCACGCCATGCTGAGCCGCCTTGGACTGGCTCTGGTTGGCCTGTTGGCTTTATTGCCGCTGCGCTGGGTGCGTGGGCTGGGCTGCTTGCTTGGCCTATGCCTGTATACGCTGGCAGTAAGCCGGCGTCGGGTGGCCAGGGTCAACCTGGGCCTGTGTTTTCCCTCCCTGTCGCCGGTTGATCTGTCTGACCTGAACCGCCGCAGCTTTGTTTGTTTTGCCCAGGCCTGGTTGGACCGCAGCTGGCTTTGGCATGCAGCACCTGAACGTGTGCGCCAGCGACTGCAACTGGTGGGCGCGGTCGAGGCCTTGGCGGGCGATGCCCCGGTGCTGGTTTTTGCGCCGCATTTTGTCGGCCTGGATGCCGGCTGGACTGCGCTCACCCAGCAGCTGCCGCGCCGCTTCGCGACCATTTACACCGGCCAGGCCGAGCGACTGCTTGACGGCTGGATACTCGCCGGGAGGGCTCGCTTTGGACAGCCCAGCTTGTTTGGCCGCATCGACGCCGGCAAACCAGCACTGGCCGCATTGCGCGAGGGCGCGGCGCTTTATTTGTTGCCAGATATGAATTACGAGGTTCACGAGTCGGTTTTTGTACCTTTTTTTGGTGTCCCGGCGGCCACCCTGCCGGTGCTGTCGCGCTTTGCCAAGCTGAGCCGTGCGCGGGTCGTCCCAGTGCTCACGCGCTTGACCCGCTCGGGTTATGAGGTGCAGGTCTTGCCAGCCTGGACCGATTTTCCGGGCCCGGACCTGCCGGGCGACGCCGCTGTGATGAACCAGCGGCTGGAGGGCTACATCAACAGCATGCCCGAGCAATATTATTGGGTGCACAAGCGCTTCAAAGACCGTCCGCCCGGCATGCCGCCGGTCTACTGAGCCAGAACCCGCTGCGCCCAACGCTCCACCGCCTTGCTCTGGCGAGCCAATCAACGGTGTCAGGTTCTGTTGCCTTTGAATTATTTGCTACGTATTAGATAGCAAATCAGAAAATCACTCGGGCTCGGGGGCGGGCTTCGGGGCAAGTGCCGGGGCTGGGTGGGCCCACTGCCAAAGCAGGGTGGAGACCTCGTCGATGCCTTGGCGCTTGGTGGCTGAAAACAGCCGCACTTCGCCGCCGCCGGCCTGTAGCTTCATGATTGACAGAGCCCGGTTTTGTTCGGCCCGGGTGAGTTTGTCGGCCTTGGTCAGCAGCACCAGAAATTTCAGGCCCTCGGCTACCCGTGGCCGGACCACATCGAGCAAGATTTCGTCGAGTTCGGTTAGACCGTGGCGGGGGTCGCACATCAGCACAATGGCGCTCAGATTCTCCCGTGTGACCAGGTAGTTGGCCATCACCTGCTGCCAGCGTATCTTGTCCTGCTTGGGCACTGCGGCATAGCCGTAGCCGGGTAGGTCGGCCAGCACGGCGTCGGTCAGGCCCTGCTTACCCAGGGAGAACAGGTTGATATGCTGGGTACGACCGGGTTTTTTGGATGCGAAAGCGAGCTGTTTTTGCTGCGTCAAGGTGTTGATGCAGGTTGATTTCCCGGCGTTGGAGCGGCCGACGAAGGCAAATTCGGGCACGCTGAGGGCAGGCAAGAAGTGCAGCTCTGGGGCGGTGGTGAGGAACCTGGCGGTGTGCAGCCAGCCGCAGGCCACTAGAGCGGCAGCCGCGGCAGGACTCGGTGTGGCGTTGGCGGCTGCGCGCGCAGGGGCTTTGGAGTGGTTAGTCATTCAGTCTAGGGCCGAGCCCAGGGGTGCATTGTAGAATCGCGCCGTTTCGCTCACCTGAACCGACCCGATATTCACCATGAAGCTGTTCGCCCTGTTGCTCGCTGCCGCGTTGACCACTCCCGCCGCCTTTGTTCTGGCCCAAGATGCCGCACCGAAACCAGCCACGGTCAAGGCGGCCAAGCCCGATTTGGCGAAGGGCGAGGCGAGTTTTGCAGGTGCCTGCGCCGCCTGCCACGGTGCGGACGGCAATTCGGGGACACCGGTTAATCCCATCCTGGCGCAGCAACACCCCCAATACCTGGTCAAGCAGTTGCAGGAATTCAAGAGCGGCAAGCGCGCCAATGCAGTGATGTCGGGCATGGCGGCCACGCTCAGCGACGAAGACATGAAAAACGTTGCCTACTGGCTCCACAGCAAGACAGCCAAACCCGGATTCGCCAAAGACAAAGAACTGGTTGCCCTGGGTGAGCGGATTTATCGCGGCGGTATTGCCGACCGTCAGGTGGCTGCCTGCGCGGGTTGCCACAGTCCCAACGGTGCTGGTATTCCTGCCCAGTATCCCCGCTTGGGTGGCCAGCACGCCGACTACCTGAGCGCTCAACTCTCGGGCTTTCGCGATGGTCTGCGCAAGAACAATTTGCAGATGAGCCAGGTGGCGGCCAAACTAAATGACCGCGAAATCAAGGCGGTGTCCGACTACATTGCCGGCCTGCGCTGATAGCGCGCTGCTGGTTTATGGCCGAGGAGGGCCATAGCATGTTGATCAAAACCAAGCGAGACGGCTTTAGCCACCCACTGTCCAGCGAAATCACTGGCCCGTCAGCTTACAGCGGGCGGCGTGGGTTGATCAAGCTCATGGCCAGCGGGCTAGGCGGGGCGGCCCTGGCCTCCTGGGCTGGACGAGCTGCCTGGGCGCAGGCCGCTGGCACCCAGAGACCGGGCAAGCTGCCGGCGCTGGCCGGCGAGAAGTCTGGCGTGGCCGGCGCCATCACCATGGACAAGCTGACCGACTACAAAGACGCCAGCAGCTACAACAATTTCTACGAGTTCGGCACCGACAAGGCCGAACCCGCTAAAAACGCCCACACATTGCAGACCACGCCGTGGACTGTGGAGGTGGAGGGCTTGGTCAAAAAACCAGCCAAGTACACGCTCGAAGACCTGCTCAAACTCAAAGCCATGGAGGAGCGCATCTACCGCCTGCGCTGCGTTGAGGGCTGGTCCATGGTGATCCCCTGGGTGGGTTATTCCATGAGCGAGTTGATCAAGAAGGTCGAGCCGCTGGGCAGCGCCAAATACCTCGAGTTCGTCACCCTTGCCGACCCCAAAACCATGCCTTTTGTTGGCTCTCGGGTGCTTGAGTGGCCCTATGTTGAGGCCTTGCGCCTTGATGAGGCCATGCATCCGCTCACCCTCTTGAGTTTTGGCATGTACGGCGAGGTCTTGCCCAACCAAAACGGCGCACCGGTGCGCTTGGTGGTGCCCTGGAAGTACGGCTTTAAAAGCGGCAAAAGCCTGGTCAAGATTCGCTTCACCGACAAACAACCCGCCACCGCCTGGAACAAAGCGGCCCCTGGCGAGTACGGGTTTTATTCGAATGTCAATCCGGCAGTCGACCATCCGCGCTGGAGCCAGGGCACCGAGCGCCGTATCGGCGAAGACGGGCTGTTTGCAAAAAAACGCAAGACCCTGATGTTCAACGGCTATGAGGCGCAGGTCGGCCAACTTTATGCCGGCATGGACCTGAAAAAGAACTTTTAATGCGCGGGCTGGGTGACGCTTTGCTGCACCCCGCGGCCAAACCACTGCTGTGGCTTTTTTGTATGTTGCCCATGCTGTGGCTGTTTTACGCGGCCGCCACAGACCAACTGGGAGCCAATCCGGCTGAGGCCCTGAGCCGTTCTACCGGCGAATTGACACTGCGGTTTTTGTGCCTGGTGCTGGCAATAAGCCCGTTGCGCGTGGTGTTCGGCCTGAGCGCATTGGCCCGCTTCCGGCGTATGTTGGGGCTGTTTGTTTATGCCTATGTGTGCCTGCACCTGCTGAGCTACGCCTGGTTCGACATGGGCTTTGACCTGATGGACATGGCCCGGGACATTGCCAAGCGGCCGTTTATTCTGGTTGGCTTTATTGCATTCCTGCTGCTCACGCCCCTGGCCCTGACCTCTTTCAACCGCGCCATCAAGGCCATGGGCGCACGCCGGTGGCAGCAGTTGCACCGGGCTGTTTACCTGGTGGCCGGTCTGGCGGTATTGCATTTCTTCTGGATGCGTGCTGGCAAAAATAATTTTGGCGAGGTGCTGCTCTACGCCGCCTTTCTTGGTGCGCTGCTAGCCTGGCGGTTGTGGCGGCGTCTGAGCCGGTGAGCGCATTGAAGATGTCTCGCAGCTTCGCCGACCAAGGGCCCTCCTTCGAGGCAGGGGCCCGGGGTCAGCGGGTACCAGTCCTGCGGCGCTGCTGTTCGGGCTGAGCCATGGGCCAGGCGCTGTTGGTTCGCCCTGCCATTTTGCTGTGCACGCTCAACGCCAAGTACATCCACGCCTCGCTTGGGCTGCGCTACTTGCTGGCCAACATGGGTGAGCTTCGGACCCAGACCGCTTTGTGCGAGTACACCATCGCCCGGCGCCCGGCCGATTTAGCCGCCGAGTTGCTGGCCCTGCTGGGGCCGGCAGAGGTAGGCCGGGTGCAGGTGATCGGCTTTGGTGTCTACATCTGGAATGTGCGTCAGACCTGTGCGCTGCTGCGCCTGCTCAAGGCAGCGCGCCCCACGCTCAAGCTGGTGCTGGGTGGCCCCGAGGTCAGCCATGAGCATGACCAGCAGGCCATCGTGGCGCTGGCCGACCATGTGATCACCGGCTGGGGTGATGTCAGCTTTCCCAAGCTGTGCCGCGCCCTGCTGCATGGCCCACTGCCGCTGATGAAGGTGATTGCTGGGGAGCAGCCACCACTGGACGAGATTGCCCTGCCCTATGCCGAGTACAGCGACGCCGACCTGGCGCACCGCGTGCTGTACGTTGAGGCCTCGCGTGGCTGCCCGTTTAAGTGCGAGTTTTGCCTGAGCGCGCTCGACAAAACCGCCTGGGCCTTTGCGCTCGAGCCGTTTTTGGCCCAGCTGGACCGGCTCTACCAGCGCGGCGCTCGGCGCTTCAAGTTTGTTGACCGCACCTTCAACCTCAAGGCCGAGGCCTCGGCGCGCATCCTGCAGTTTTTTCTGGACCGCTTGCCCGCCGCGCCCCTGACCCTCGCACTGGCCCCCGACTTGTTTGTGCATTTTGAGCTAATCCCGGACCAACTGCCAGATCGGCTCAAGGCCCTGATCGCGCAGTTTCCACCCGGCGTGCTGCAGTTCGAGATTGGCATCCAGAGCTTCAACCCCGAGGTGCAGCAACGTATCTCCCGCCGCCAAGACCACGCCAAAACTCTGGCCAACCTGGGCTGGCTGGTGACCCATTCGCAGGCCCATCTGCACACCGACCTGATCTTCGGCCTGCCCGGCGAGACCCTGGCCAGTTTTGCCCAGGGGTTTGACACCCTGTACGCGCTGCGCCCGCATGAGATCCAGCTGGGCCTACTCAAGCGCCTGCGCGGCACGCCGATCGCCCGCCACACCGAGGCCTGGGGCATGGTCTACGACGCCGAGCCGCCCTATGCGGTGCAGCAGACCTCGGTGCTCAGCCGGGACGAGGTGCAGCGCTTTGTGCGCTTGGCCCGCTACTGGGACCTGGTGGCCAATTCGGGCCGCTTTAGCCGTACGCTGGCGCTGCTGTTGCAGGGTACGTCGCCTTTTGCCGCTTTTCTGGCCTGGAGCGACTGGCTCTGGCAGCGCAGTGGCCAGACCAGTGGCCTGAGCCCTGAGGCATTGGTTGACCATTTGTTTGACTACTTAACGGAGTCGGGGCAGGGGACGGAGGCGGCGTCGGCCGGGCGGCTGGCGCCCGAGGCGCTGCAGGCCACGGTGCTGGCCGTCCTGCTGGCCGATTACCTGGGCAGTGGCGCCCGGGCCCGGCCGCGCCGCCTGAGGGCGATGCTGCCGGCCCAGGGTCCACCGGCCGCGCGCAGCGGCGCTGGCTTGGTACCGCGCCAGCAGCAGCACGCGTTGGGCGCAAACCCTCCTATGATTCGGCCATGACCTTGCCATCCCGCTTTTGGGCCGACCTTTGCACGCGTGACTTTGCGCGGCTGGATCCGGCCCGCACCATCGCTGTGCTGCCCGTGGCTGCCACCGAGCAGCACGGCCCGCACTTGCCGCTGAGTGTCGACACGGTGCTGGCCGACGGCATCGTGGCAGCCAGCCTGCCTCACCTGGCGCCCGAACTGAGCGTGCTGTTCCTGCCCACCCAGGCTGCGGGTCTGAGCCCCGAGCATGCCCGCTTTCCAGGCACGCTCACGCTCAAAGCCGAGACCGTGCTGCGGCTGTGGACCGACATCGGTGAGTCTGTGGCTGCCGCTGGCGTGCGCAAGCTGCTGCTGTTCAACAGCCATGGCGGCCAGGTCAGCGTGCTGGATTTGGTGGCGCGTGACCTGCGCGCCCGCCTTAACTTGCTGGTCTACAGCTGCAGCTGGTTCACGCTGCCGCTGCACGATGCGCAGGGCCAGGACCTCCATGCCCTGTTCAGCGCCGAAGAGCACCGTTTTGGCATTCATGGCGGTGAAATCGAGACCTCGATGATGCTGGCCCTGGCCCCGGCGCGGGTACAGATGGCGCGGGCGAAGAATTTTGTCTCGACCGCGCAGGCGCGGGCCCAGCAGTTCCCCATCCTTGGCAATGGCCGCAGTGCCAAACTGGGCTGGCAGACGCAGGACTACCACTCTGCCGGTGCCGTGGGCAATGCTGCTGCTGCCACCGCCCCCAGGGGTGAGGCCCTGGTGCAGGCGGCGGGCCGGGCGCTAGCGCAACTGCTGGCCGAGCTGGACGCTTTGCCGCTGAGCACACTGGTCGATCAGCCCGACCTCGGCTGATGCCGGCCGTTGTTGGGGACGGCGTGCCTGATTCCGCTCGTGTCCTCCGCCCTGCGGGCTCCCCCTTGACCTCGCTGCACCAGGCACACCATCCCCGTACTGGCTGGGCGAGACTCAATACCTGAATGCGGGGTTCCCAATGCTGGCACGCGACGGCCGTCAAGGTGGCGACGGGCCGAGCGGCGGAGCGAGGTCAAGGGGGAAAGACGCAGGGGCCCGTAGGGCACGTGCGTCTGGAGGACACGAGCGCAGTCGCTTGGCCCGTCGCCGCCTTGACCGGTGCGCCAAAAACGAGCGCAGTCGCTTGGCCCGGCACCACCTTGACCGGTGCGGAAAAACCTCGGGACGCCCCCAGAAAAAATCGGGATGACCGCCGCTCAGGCGTAAGTGATCCAACTGGCGTGTTCGGGCCCGTCCAAGTGGGGCAGGGTGTTGAAGGTTTGCAGCGCGTGGCGCTTCGGCGTGAAGTGGAATTCGGTCACCGCACTGTTGCGGATGCGCATATTGAGCTCGATGGTGGTCTCGGGCGTGGTGCCCAGAATCTGCCCCACTGCGGTGGAGATCGGGCCGCCGCTCGAGACCAGCAGCACATCACCCGCAGTCTGTTGTCGCACCAGCGCCAGGGCATCCGCCACCCCCTGCTGGAATTCGCGGTAGCTGGGCATGCCGCGCGGGCTGACCACGCCGTTCATCCACTGGGTCAGGCCGTCCCGCAGCAGCCGGAAATGGTGCCGGTACAGCTCGGGGGTGTCTGGTTTGGCCAGCGGGTGCGGGTGGATGGCGGCAATGACGGCTTCGCTGTCGTACTCGTTGAGGCCGGGCAGAGCCAGCGCGTCGGTGCTATAGCCGCCTCCGTTACAGATGCCAGCCAGAGTTTGCTGGTGGCGCTTGAGGGTGCCGGTCAGCGCCTGCTCAAAGCGCAGGTTTTTGAGTTTGAAATACTCGCCCAGCCGCTGGCTCTGGCGTTGCCCGAGTTCGCTGAGCTGGTCGTAGTCCTGCGCACCAAACGAGGCCTGGCCATGGCGTACAAGGTAGAGGGTTGCCATGACTGGAATTTAAGCCAACTTGGCCTCTAGCCTTTGTCGCGCTTGCGACGATACGATTACGTATTATTTTCGTACTCAACCAACCATCGCAGAATGCTTTGTATTTAAAAAAAGTGTTTGTGTTGCCAAACTCAAGCTCGACAACAGGACCAAGCAGAGTCTATGTGCTTTGCACAGCCATTTAAACTGGGCTTGTCGCTTTACAACGCAAACCCAACCAGGCTCACCCATGAAATTAGCCCGAAATGCCCCGTGCTCTTGTGGCAGCGGGAAGAAGTACAAACACTGCTGTCTGCACCTGAGTGTGGTTCAAACTCAGCCACCAGCCCAAATCAAGGCGCATGATGGTGCGATTGAAAAGTCCATGGCCTGGCTTGCCACGCATCAGCGCAAGGGCTGGCAAGCGGCCTTTTCTCGGGTGATGGAGGAACTGCTAGATGAGCGGGATCGGGAAGCAGTCAGCAAACTGGATGAGGAAACCATTGCCGGCATTCAGATCAATCTGACCGAGTGGCTTTTGGCAGAAGGCAGCATTTTGGTCAAAGGGGTCTCGCGCCGCGTTGCGGACTATTTGATCGGCCCCTTTGGTCCCGCAATGACCCCGGGCCAGCGGGACTGGATCCAACAGATGTCCCAGCGACCCCTGCGCTTGTACATCGTCACCGATGTGCACCCAGGAGAACAGATGACTCTGTGTGACGCCTTGGACGGGGATGCCAAACCTGTGGTGGTGTTGGAGCGCTCTGGTTCCCAGTCGATCCATCCCGGCAACTTTGTCGGTGCGCGCATCATGCGGGTTGGGGACCACTTTGAGCTCTCTGGTGCCGCGTATCAGTTTTCTATGATGGCTGGACCCACAGCAGCAAACCGCTTACGCGACACTGCCCAGGAGTTCGGACACCTGGGTGGACTGGCTCAAGAACAGGCACTGGTTCTTATGTCAAGCTGGCTACAGCAATATGTATCGCCAGTGAGCATGCCCGCAATGGTGGACCATTACTCGGGCGAGCCCATTGTTTCAATCACCGACCACTACCGGGTTCTGGACTGGAACTTTCTGACACGCGCACTGCAAGACTGCGCCGACATAGAAGGCGACCGCTCAAACGGTTGGACGCGCATCATGGACTGTGAGGACGGTCAAAGACGCTCCTCTCTGAGCATCAATCCGGGCAAGAAGCCAGATCAGGTCGAGGTGTTCTACAAAACCCAGGGCTATGCTGATCAGGGCCGGGTTTGGCTTGAAGGCTTGGCCGGCGACGCTTTGGCACTGCTCACACGCAAGGTCTCCGACCAAAAAAGCTGGGCGCAGCGCCGCAAGAAGTCTGGCTCAACATCTGCTGGGCCACCGGGCATGCCCGTCATTGATCCGCAGGAGTTGACCGAGCTGATAGCTGGTGTCATCCAGCGCAGCTATGCCAATTGGTGCGACGAGCCCATACCAGCCCTGAACAACAAGACACCCCGCCAGGCAATTCAAAGCGCCGCAGGGATGGAGCGCGTCAAAGGTCTGCTGCGCAGCTACGAGTTCAGTGAAAAAGAACAGGCTCGACAGCAAGGACGCGCCGAAGTCTCGTACGAATTTTTATGGGCTGCGATTGGTTTATCTCGGTAATTCCGGGTACGCTAGTTTCAAGCGATCACCTGAACATTACTTGTGGGTGGTGTTGATTGCTCGCAGGCGGCAGACAGAGTGCATTTGCAGCACCGGGCAGGCGGCGATGACTGTGGGGGTTGATTAGATCGGTTGGTCACGCGTTTGTCACTCGGCATCGTTAGCCTGAAAAAGCCTTCTACCAACCCCTAAGGAACACC
>BJGT01000059.1 GCA_014190675.1 Comamonadaceae bacterium
CCAGGGCGGCCAGGGGCAGCAACACATGGCGGATGGTCAGCAGTGCGGCCGACAGCGCCTTGGTGTGCCCCAGTGCGCCAAGGTGCATGCCGGCGCCAGCCGCCATCAGGCCCAGCGGCAGGGATGCCGCGCCCATGCGGCTCACGGTGGGCTCTAGCCAAGTGGGGAGGGTCAGCCCGAGCAGATTGGCCAGCAGGCCGCTGCCAGTGCCCAGGATCAGGGGATTGCGTATCAGCTCGCGCAAAAAACCACGCTGGCCCTGGCGCGCCATGGGCCACACGGCGGCCACATTCATGAGCGGTACGCACACCCCGATCAGCACCGCAATCAGCAGCAAACCCTGGGGCCCCGCCAGCCGCTCGGCCAGGGCCAGTGCAATGAATGAATTGAAACGAAAAGCCACCTGTGCGCTGGCCGCATACTCGCGCGCCGGAACATATCGCCGCAACCAGGGCCAGTAGGGCAGCGAGTAGGCCAGTGCGATGCCGGTCAGAGCCAATGCCCAGCCAGCGCCGATCAGGCTAGAGGTTGCGCCCAGGTCGAGCGGACTCTTGACGATGGAATGAAACAGCAGAATCGGAAAGAGCAGAAAATAAACCAGCATCTCCACTGGCTCCCACACTTTGCGGTTGAGTGGGGTGTGGCGACAGACCAGGTAGCCACACAAAATCAACGCAAAATCGGGGAACAACAACTGGGCAAAAACCATCTGCAGAGGATAGCAGCGATAAAGATCCTCAACCGAGCTTGCCCAGTGGTCTACAACCGAAGATTTGCCTCAGGGTTAACATGGCTTGCATCCGAATTCTGCCCATCCCCCAGGGAACCAAGTTTTGAGTGACCGCCCCAGCTTCACCACCCGGGTTGTCCGGCCCCACTCGGCACCGCCAACATGACTGCCCGAGTGACTGCAACCGCGCCTACTGATGCGTCTATTGACGCCTTCATTGATGCCCTGTGGCTCGAGGAAGGCCTGTCGGGCAATACCTTGGCGGCTTATCGCCGCGATCTCAATTTGTACGCGGCTTGGCTGGCAGCCCAGGGACTGGCGCTGCCAGCCAGTCAGGGCAGTGATATCAGCGGCTATTTTGCTGCCCGTCATGCAGCCACGAAGGCCAGCACAGCCAACCGGCGGCTCACCGTGTTCAAGCGCTATTTCCGTTGGGCCCTGCGGGAGCGGCTGATCATGGCCGACCCGACCCTCAAACTCTTGGCCGCCCGCCAGGCCCTGCGGGTGCCAAAGACCCTTAGCGAGCAGCAGGTCGAGGCGCTCCTGAATGCACCAGCTCTAGATTCAGCCCTGGGCGTGCGCGACCGCACCATGCTCGAACTGATGTACGCCAGCGGCCTGCGGGTGAGCGAGTTGATTACGCTCAAGGTCTTCAACCTGAGCATGGCAGACCATGTGCTGCGGGTACTGGGCAAAGGCAACAAAGAGCGGCTCGTGCCCTTTGGCGAGGTGGCTGGCGAATGGCTTGCGCAGTACCTCGAATCGGCTCGGCCCGAGTTGCTTTCAGGTCAGCAGACGCAAGACCTGTTTGTCAGCACCCGAGGCTTGAATGCCGGCAGCGCCATGAGTCGGGTGATGTTCTGGATGATTGTCAAAAAACATGCCCGCGGCGCTGGTATCACTGTGCCACTCTCGCCGCACACCCTGCGCCATGCCTTTGCGAGCCATCTGCTCAACCACGGCGCCGATTTGCGTGCAGTGCAACTGCTGCTCGGCCATGCCGACATATCAACCACCACCATCTACACCCATGTGGCGCGTGAGCGGCTCAAAACCCTGCATGCGCAACACCATCCCAGGGCTTGAGCCGCCGGCCGCCCAAACCTGAGCGGGTTTGCACCAGCCTGACCGATCCGACGTACGCCACTGGGGCCTACTTACAATGCCCGCCTACCTGAAAGAACCCTGTTGTTATGGCAATTTATGAACTCGACGGCATCGCTCCCCAATTGGCAGAGTCAGCCTGGGTGGCCGACAGTGCGCAGGTGATGGGCCGGGTGGCAATAGGCGCAAACAGCAGTGTCTGGTTTGGTGCCGTGTTGCGCGGTGACACCGAGAGCATCTCGGTGGGATGGCGCAGCAATATCCAGGATCTCAGCGTGCTGCATGCCGATCTGGGCATGCCCTTGACAGTGGGCAACGAGGTGACCATTGGCCATCAGGTGATGCTGCACGGCTGCACCATCGGCGACGGCTGCCTGATTGGTATTGGTGCCGTGGTTTTGAACGGCGCAAAAATTGGCAAAGGCTGCCTGGTGGGTGCTGGGGCGCTGGTGACCGAAGGCAAAGAGTTTGCAGACGGCTCGATGATTCTGGGCAGCCCAGCCAAGGTGGTGCGAGTGCTTGATGCGAAAGACATAGAGGCAATTCGACTGGGCGCCCAGTTTTATGTCGACAACGCTGTGCGCTTTGCCAGCCGGTTCAAAAAATTGGCCTGAAGCCAGCCATCGCCCAGAGGCGCCTCACGCGTCATTCAGCCAAGCCATTAAGGAGTAGCACCGGGTGTCTGAATTGCACAAATTTTTGTTTGAAGGCCTGCCAGTGCGAGGCATGCTGGTGCGGGTGACCGAGGGCTGGGCCGAGGTTCTGCGCCGCCGCGCTGCAGGTAGCCCGGCCGGGGCCTACCCCTTGCCGGTACAAAATTTTCTGGGTGAAATGGTGGCGGCAGCCTGCCTGATGCAGGCCAACATCAAATTCAATGGCGCGCTGATTTTGCAAATTTTTGGTGATGGTCCGGTCAAATTGGCAGTCGCTGAGGTGCAGCCAGATTTGGCCCTTCGCGCCACGGCCAGCCTGAGCGCCGCCGTGCTGCCGGGCGCCAGCCTGAGCGCCATGGTGAATCTGAACAACCTGGGTAAATGTGCCATCACGCTGGATCCAAAAGAGCGCTTCCCGGGCCAGCAGCCTTACCAGGGGGTGGTGCCGCTGTTTGGTGACCATCACGAAAAATTGGAGCAACTCAGCGACGTGCTGGAGCACTACATGCTGCAAAGCGAGCAGCTCGACACCCGGCTGGTGCTGGCGGCCGATGGTGATGTGGCCGCCGGCCTGCTGATCCAGCGTTTGCCGCTGGAGGGGGTTGGCAACTTGAGCGGGCAGGCGGCGCGCCTGGCGAACGAGGACGAGATTGGACTCAATGAGCACTACAACCGGATCGCGCTGCTCGCCTCAAGCCTGAAGCGCGAAGAGCTGTTGACACTGGATACTCAAACCATCCTGCGCCGGCTGTTTTGGCAAGAAGACTTGCGAATTTTTCCGGCCGTGACCGGTGCGGCCGTGCCGCACTTTGCCTGCACTTGTGGCCGCGAGCGGGTTGCCAACATGATTCTCGGCCTGGGTCGGGACGAGGCGCAGAGCATTTTGGCCGAGCGCGGTGATATCGAGGTGGGCTGCGAGTTTTGCGGCCTGCAGTACCGATTCGACCCGATTGATGTGGCTGCCCTGTTCCTTGGTGCGGGCGATCTGCCGGCCTCAGGCGGGCCGGTTCAGTAGGCAGGCCGGGTCAGGGGCGTGTTGCGCTGCCCCAGGGTGCCGACCGAGGGCCTTCAGGGCGTTGGCCGTGCGCGCCTCGCCGTGGCCCTGAATCAGCACGTAGTGCAAGGCCTGCTGCGCCAGCACTTGGCGCAAGCGCCTGTCCACCGCAGTCCGCCAGTATGGACCGCCCCGTTGCTCTCCGTCGGCCACCCAGGGTAAATCTGTGTCGGTCAGCAGCGTCAACTCGAAACAGGTGTGGTGCTCCAGGGCGAAACGGTATAGCGACTGGTCCCCAAAGATGACATCACTGTAAACCGCCGTCATCAGCGGTGTGGTGTCGGCCAGCAAGTAGCCGGGCCCGGCGCTGTCGATGGCTTGCGCCTGTGCCAGGGCTATCTCCTGCTGCTCCTGGGGTCTGGGGGTGCGGCCACGGCGAACGCACCAGTCGCGCAGGGCTTCAGGTACCCAGACGGCTTGGCCGTGATCTTGCTGCAGCGCAGTTTGCATGGCCCGGGCCAAAGTGGTCTTGCCGGTGCTCTCAGCACCCAGGATCGCAATTTTCACGCCGCCGACGTCGTTGTTTTAGCGGGCGACTTGCACCAAGATTTCATTGCTGCGGACCATGCCCAGGTCGTGACGGGCTTTTTCTTCGACCATGTCCAGGCCTTCTTTGAGGTCTCGCACTTCAGCCGAAAGCCGCTCGTTGGACAGCAGCGCCTGCTGGTTTTTGCTGGTTTGCCCCTTGAGCTGTTCACCCAGCCGCGCCACATTGGGCAGGCTGCCACGGCCAAACCAGATCTGCGCCTGGAAAATCAGAAGCAGTGCAATCAGGACGGCCGACACAGTGCGGGTTTGCATGGGCCTGAAGCTTAGCGCAAATTGTAAAAAGCGGCCCGGCCCGGGTAGGTGGCGATGTCGCCCAGGTCTTCTTCAATGCGCAGCAACTGGTTGTACTTGGCCATGCGGTCGGAGCGACTCAGCGAGCCGGTCTTGATTTGACCGGCATTGGTGCCCACCGCAATATCGGCAATGGTTGCGTCTTCTGTTTCACCCGAACGGTGGCTGATGACCGCGGTGTAGCCGGCCCGCTTCGCCATTTCGATGGCAGCGAAGGTTTCGGTCAAGGTGCCGATCTGGTTGATCTTGATCAGAATCGAGTTGGCAATACCTTTGTCTATGCCTTCCTTAAAAATCCGGGTATTGGTGACAAACAGGTCGTCGCCAACGATTTGAACCTTTTTGCCAAGCCGATCGGTAAGGATTTTCCAGCCGTCCCAATCGCTCTCGCTCATTGCATCCTCGATGCTGATGATGGGGTATTTGTCAACCCAGGTGGCCAATACGTCAGTCCACTCCTCAGCACTCAAGCTCAGTCCCTCGGCCACCAGCACATACCTGCCATCGCGATAAAACTCGCTGGCCGCGCAGTCCAGTCCGAGTGCGATCTGCTCGCCCGCAACATAGCCGGCCTTGTCTATCGCCTCCAAAATCAGCTGTATGGCGGCCTCGTGGCTTGCCACATTGGGCGCAAACCCCCCCTCGTCGCCGACTGCCACGCTCATCCCC
Organism: Comamonadaceae bacterium; assembly: GCA_014190675.1. Lineage (GTDB taxonomy): Bacteria > Pseudomonadota > Gammaproteobacteria > Burkholderiales > Burkholderiaceae_C > Rhodoferax. The sequence continues at coordinate 5,051 of BJGT01000059.1, forward strand.
CTGTCATGGAGAATCTTTTTGAGCGCATGAAAAACCTCTGCACCATAGCGCAGGGCTTCGCGAAAATTGGGTGCACCCACCGGGATGATCATGAACTCCTGCAGATCAAGGTTGTTGTTGGCATGCGCGCCGCCGTTGACCACATTCATCATCGGCACTGGCATTTGCATGGCGCCCATGCCGCCGAAATAGCGGTACAAGGGCAAACCGGATTCTTCGGCGGCGGCGCGCGCTACGGCCATGGACACGGCCAGCATGGCATTGGCGCCCAGACGGCCTTTGTTTTCTGTGCCGTCGAGATCGATCAGGGTTTTGTCCAAAAAGGCCTGCTCCGAGGCATCCAGGCCGAGCACCGCTTCAGAAATTTCGGTGTTGATGTACTCGACCGCCTTGAGCACGCCTCGCCCCAGATAGCGTGCCGGATCGCCATCGCGCAATTCGATGGCTTCGCGGCTGCCGGTTGAGGCGCCAGAGGGGACGGCAGCCCGGCCCATGGTGCCTGATTCCAGCAGCACGTCACACTCGACTGTCGGGTTACCCCGGGAATCCAGGATTTCGCGCCCGACGATATCAACTATTGCACTCATCGATTTCTTTCCTAACAAAAAACAAAAAACAAAGCGGACCCATTTTTCTTGGACGCTTCATGGGGCCTGCAACGCCCGCTCGAAGCTGTCTTCAAGGTAGGGGTTTCGCTTGGCAACCTGGTCTAGCGCCACCAGGGTTTCTAGCAGGGCGCGCATGTGTTTGAGTGGCACTGCGTTAGGGCCGTCGCTCAGAGCGTGTTGTGGATCGGGGTGGGTCTCCATGAACAGCCCCGCCACGCCCACCGCTGCAGCAGCACGCGCTAAAACTGGCACCATCTCCCCTTGGCCCCCGCTGCGGCTGCCGAGCCCGCCCGGCAACTGCACCGAGTGGGTCGCATCAAACACCACCGGAGCCCCGGTTTCACGCAGAATCGCCAACGAGCGCATATCGCTGACCAGGTTGTTGTAGCCGAAACTCGCACCCCGTTCACAGGCCAAGAAGCGGTTTTCATCCAGGCCGGCGTCCCGCGCTGCGGCGCGCGCTTTGCTGAGCACCTGAATCATGTCATGCGGTGCCAGGAACTGCCCTTTTTTAATGTTGACCGGCTTGCCGGACTGGGCCACTGCCCGTATGAAGTCGGTCTGACGGCACAAAAACGCCGGCGTCTGCAGCACATCAACCACCGCCGCTACAGCGGCGATTTGATCTTCAGCGTGCACATCTGTGAGAACCGCAAGCTGCAGTTCGCGTTTGACCTTGGCCAATATAGACAGGCCTTCGACCATGCCAGGGCCACGAAAAGTCGTTCCGCTGGATCGGTTGGCTTTGTCAAAGCTACTCTTGAAAATAAAGGGGATGCCCAGGCTTGCGGTGATCTCTTTAAGCGTACCCGCGGTATCCATTTGCAATTGTTCGGACTCAATGACACAGGGCCCGGCAATCAAAAAAAAAGGCTGCCGGCCGCCGACCTCAAAACCGCAAAGTTTCATCAGGCGACGGCCTTGAGATTCTTGCCGCCGTTGCGGTGCTCGAGTGAGGCTTTGATGAAAGCATTGAACAGCGGATGCCCATTCCAGGGGGTGGACTTGAACTCGGGGTGGAACTGCACGCCGATAAACCAGGGGTGAACGCTCTTGGGCAGCTCAACAATTTCAGTCAACTGCTCCCGCTGTGTCATAGCGGAGATCAGCAGGCCATGTTGGCGCAGGATATCAAGGTAGTTCACATTGGCCTCGTAGCGGTGCCGGTGACGCTCGGTCACCACGTTGCCGTAAATTTGGTGCGCCAGCGTGCCCTGTGATACATCTGAACTCTGAGCACCCAGTCGCATGGTGCCCCCCAGGTCAGAGTGCTGGTCGCGTATTTTGATGCTGCCGTCCGGGTCTTTCCATTCGGTGATCAAGGCAATCACCGGGTGCAGCGTGTCTGGCTCAAATTCGGTGCTGTTGGCTTCCGCGAGACCGGCCACGTGACGGGCAAATTCGATGGTAGCTACCTGCATGCCCAAACAGATGCCAAGGTAGGGCACCTTGTTTTCTCTCGCAAAGCGGGCTGCGCAGATCTTGCCCTCGATGCCGCGCTTGCCAAAGCCGCCAGGCACCAAAATGGCATCCACCCGGGCGAGTTGCGAGACGCTTTCGGGCGTGATGGTTTCGGAGTCAATGTAATCAATCTTCACTCGGGCGTGGTTTTTCATGCCCGCATGGCGCAGCGCCTCGTTGAGTGACTTGTAGCTGTCACTCAGGTCGACATATTTACCGACCATTGCAATGTTGACTTCGAGTTGCGGGTGCTCGGTTTCGTAAACTAGGTCATCCCAGCGCTTGAGTTTGGCCGGTGGCGTGTTCAAGCGCAGCTTGTCGCAGATCAGGCCGTCCAAGCCCTGCTCATGCAGCATGCGCGGCACCTTGTAGATGGTGTCGACATCCCACATCGAGATCACGCCCCAAACAGGCACGTTGGAGAAAAGGGAAATTTTCTGCCGCTCTTCTTCAGGAATTGGGCGGTCGGCACGGCAAACCAGGGCGTCAGCCTGTATGCCAATTTCGCGCAGTTGTTTGGCCGTGTGTTGGGTTGGTTTGGTCTTGAGCTCGCCAGCAGCGGCGATCCAGGGCACATAGCTCAGGTGCACGAAAGCGCTGTTGTTTGGCCCCAGCTGCAGGCTCATCTGGCGTACGGCTTCAAGAAACGGAAGTGATTCGATGTCGCCCACGGTGCCGCCAATTTCGACAATCGCCACATCGGCAGCATCAGGGGCGCTAAAACTCGCGCCCCGCTTGATGAACTCCTGTATTTCATTGGTGACATGCGGGATCACTTGCACGGTTTTACCCAGGTAGTCACCCCGGCGTTCTTTTTCCAGCACGCTTTTGTAAATCTGGCCAGTCGTGAAGTTGTTGGTCCGGCGCATGCGGGTCTCTACAAAGCGCTCGTAATGCCCTAAGTCAAGGTCAGTTTCTGCACCATCGTCGGTCACGAACACCTCGCCATGCTGGAACGGCGACATGGTGCCGGGATCAACATTGAGGTAGGGATCGAGTTTGATCAGGGTGACTTTGAGGCCCCGCGATTCCAGAATCGCTGCGAGGGAGGCTGAGGCGATTCCCTTGCCAAGGGAAGACACCACACCGCCGGTGACGAAGACAAATTTGGTCATGTCAGGGGGAGCATCAAGCTCTGGCAGTTGGAAACACGAATTATACGGTTGCACCTGTCGGGCGTTGCGCCGAGCGTTCCGCTGTGTCTGCGATCGCGGTAGCCGCTCTGCTACATTGCGTGCCATGAACGAGCTTGCCGGGAAACATATTCTGCTGGGCCTGACTGGCGGTATCGCCTGCTACAAGGCCGCAGACCTTTGCCGGGCCCTGATCAAGCAGGGCGCTACTGTGCAGGTGGTGATGACACAGGCTGCGGCCCAGTTCATTACCCCGGTCACCATGCAAGCGCTGAGCCAGCGTCCCGTTTACGACTCCCAGTGGGATTCGCGGGCCGACAACAACATGCTGCACATCACGCTGAGCCGCGCGGCCGATGCCTGCCTGATCGCGCCGGCAAGTGCGGATTTCATGGCTAAGTTGGTACAGGGCCGGGCAGACGACCTGCTGAGTTTGCTGTGTTTGGCGCGACCCTTGGCGCGTCTTCCCCTGCTGCTCGCGCCGGCCATGAACCGCGAAATGTGGGCTCACCCGGCCACGCAACGCAATGTGGCCCAATTGCTCGCGGATGGCGCCACGGTCCTGCCGGTCGGGCAGGGCGAGCAGGCCTGCGGCGAAACCGGTGACGGGCGCATGCTCGAAGCGCTGGAGCTGCTCGATGAGTTGCTTGCTTTTTTTCAGCCCAAGACCTTGGTCGGCCAACATGTGTTGATTACTGCCGGGCCGACCTATGAGGCGATCGACCCAGTACGCGGCATCACCAACCTGTCGAGTGGAAAAATGGGTTTCGCCTTGGCCCGGGCGGCGCGTGAAGCCGGCGCACAGGTGAGCTTGGTCGCCGGGCCGGTGAGCTTGGACACCCCGCGTGGCGTCCAGCGCTGGAATGTTCGCTCGGCGGATGAGATGCTCGCCGCAGTCAACCAAGAGATCGCCAGTGCCACGGTCTTCATCGCCTGTGCTGCGGTGGCAGACTGGCGTCCGGCTGCGGCGATGGCGCAAAAAATCAAGAAAACCCCGACCGGTTTGCCACCGGCCATCGAGTTTGTCGAAAACCCAGACATTCTTGCCACTGTCGCCCAATCTGAGCGTGGTCGCAGCGGCGCTCTGTATTGCGTCGGTTTCGCCGCTGAGAGCCATGACCTGCTGGCCCAGACACAGGCTAAGCGGGTGCGCAAAGGCGTGCCGCTGCTGGTCGGCAACATCGGCCCTGACACCTTTGGCCGGGATGACAATGCCCTTCTGCTGGTGGATGCAGACGGCAGCAGCGAGTTGCCGCGCAACGCCAAGCTGGTGCTTGCCCGTCAGTTGATCACTGAGATTGCCCATCGGATCGGGGTTGGGGCCAGGTCATGATGAATGTTGAGGTGAAGATCATCGACCCGCGCATGGCCGAGCAGCTGCCGGCCTATGCCACGCCGGGCAGTGCAGGACTGGATTTGCGCGCCTGCCTGGACGCGCCCTTGAACTTGCTGCCCAATGCCTGGCAACTTGTGCCAACCGGCATAGCGATTTACCTCAAAGACCCGAACTTCGCCGCCATGATCTTGCCGCGCTCTGGTCTGGGCCACAAACACGGCATTGTGTTGGGCAACCTGGTGGGCCTGATTGACAGCGATTACCAAGGGCAATTGATGGTCAGCGCCTGGAACCGAAGCAGCCATGCTTTCACGATTGAGCCGATGGAGCGCATCGCCCAACTGCTGATCCTGCCGGTGGTGCAGGCCCGCTTCGAGGTGGTTGCTGAGTTCCCGCCCAGCCAGAGGGGCGAGGCAGGCTACGGCTCTACCGGCAAAAACTAGCGCACCGGCCCAGCGATTTAGACCGCTTGCCACAGGTCTGGGTTCGGCTCCTGCTCTTGTTCGGCTTAGCAGCTCAGTGCAGCAGACCCTCCCGGGGCGGTTGAGTGGCTAGCGGGCTGGTCCGGAAAAACCTCGCGCCGGCTGAGCCTGCGCTGATTTCATCCTCGGTCGCCGCTCGCACCGACTTCACTTTGAGCAAGAGCCGCAGTGCTATGCCGGCCAGCGGGTGATTGCCGTCGAGCACCACATGCTCCGGGTAAATATCGGTGACCGTGCACAGGGTCTGCGGCGGCACGCTGCCGCGGCAGCCCTTGGGCAGGGATGACCCCTCAAAGCTCATGCCCTCCTGCAGGTCGGCCGGGAACAGTTCACGCGGTTCCAACAAGATCAATTGTTCATTGAAATCACCGAAGCCTTGTTCGGGTTCGATGTGCAGGTCGAGTTTGGCACCAGCGCTGTGGCCCTGCAGGGCGGCGTCTATCACGGGCAGCAGGTCGGAACCGCCGACCATAAATTCGACCGGCTCATCGAGCAGGTCCAGGGTCTCGCCCAAGGTGTCTTTGAGGGTCCAGGTCAGTGCGACCACGCAGAGTTGATTGATTTCCATAGGAGAATTGTCGCAGTTTGGTGGGTCCTTGATCCCAAGCCGCAGTCCTCAGGCGATCCCGCCACGACCTTGAATGGATGTCAGCCCATGAATGTTTTTCAGTCCCTGCCACTGTTGGGCGGTTTGAGTCCGGTGCAGTTCATGCAGCGCCATTGGCAAAAAAAACCCTTGCTGGTGCGGCAGGCGTTAGCTGCGGGGCGCCCCCTTCTCAGCCCTGCCGAATTGTTCGCCTTGGCAGGCCAGGACGATGTGCAGTCTCGCCTGGTAAGCCAGCAGCCCGGGGGCTGGCGGCTTAGGCAGGGGCCGTTTTCCCGGCGTGCGTTGCCGCCTCTGAGGCGACCCGGTTGGACTCTGTTGGTTCAGGGTGTAGACCGACATCAGCAGGAGGCCCATGAGTTGCTGCAGGCTTTTCGCTTTGCACCAGACTGTCGGCTTGATGACCTGATGGTCAGCTATGCCTCGGAGGGTGGCGGCGTCGGGCCCCACTTTGACAGCTACGACGTATTTTTGCTGCAGCTTCAAGGACAACGGCGCTGGCGCATTGGCAGGCAAAAAGACCTCAGCCTGCAAGAAGGGCTGCCTTTGAAAATACTGTCAGCGTTTGTGCCCGAGCAGGAGTTTGTGCTCGATGCAGGCGACATGCTCTACCTGCCGCCGCGCTTCGCCCACGATGGCGTCGCACTGAGCGAATGTCTGACCGGCTCTATCGGTTTCAGAGCGCCCCGTGCCGGGGAGTTGGCGCGCGAGTTGATGCAACGCCTGGCCGACGATGCTGCTGACCTGAGCGGCGATGCCATCTACCGCGACCCAGCCCAAGCGGCGGCCGGCAATCCGGGGGAAATACCGGCACAACTGCAGGCCTTTGCCAAAGACGCAGTTCACCGGGCCTTGGCCGATCCCATGGCGCTAGACCGGGCCCTGGGCGAGCATCTGACCGAGCCCCCGGCTTCGGTCTGGTTCAGCCCGGCAAGGCGCAGCTACAAGCTGGGCGGCCCGGTGCGGCTGGATCGCTGTACCAAAATGATGTTCGACCGCAAGCATGTATTCATCAACGGGGAGGCCTATCGCGCCAGCGGGCGGGACGCCAGGCTGATGCAGCAACTCGCGAACGATCGGTGCTTGAGTGCCAGTGACTGCACCGCCTTAAGCCCTGATGCCCAAGCCCTGCTGCGCGATTGGCAGGCCTCTGGCTGGCTGCATGCGCCTGCCCAGTAGGTCGGCGGCAGGGCCGACCAGGCAAGCTTTTGGCCTATAATTTGCGGCTGAGCAAGTTAGCGAAAGCCGATTTTGCTTGGCCAGTACACTGGTTAGAACTGGCAATATCCGAAAAATTTTCGTTAACTGAAAAGGTAGCATCAAATGAATAAAACCCTCGTTTTGGCAGCTCTCATTGCAGCCGCAGCCCTCGCCGCTTGTGGCAAAAAAGAAGAGCCAGCTCCTGCACCGGCACCGGCACCGGCTGCTGCACCCGCCGCTGAGGCTGCCAGCGCACCGGCCGACGCCGCCGCCACGGCTGCTGCCACTGCTGCTGCCGCAGCAGCAGCTTCTTCTCCCGCTGCCGCAGCTAGCAAGTAAGCCTTAGCGACATAAAAAAGCCACCCTCGGGTGGCTTTTTTTATGCCTAAGACCCAACCCGGGCTTACTGCAGGTCTTCCGAGATGACTTTCAAAATGCGCTGCGCGTTGGCAGTCTGGTCTGCTGCGCCGCTTGCGTTTTGTACCGCCACGGTTGTCAGGTTAGCGGTGCTGCTCAGCGAAATTCGAAACTTCAGGGGCTGGGCATCGGCTTTTGCAGCGCTGAAAAACTTGCTGAAAAAACCTGGCTCTGATTTGTCGGCGACTGGTTCCACATAGCGGACAAAATACAAGCCCTTGGACCTGTCCCGGTCCTCCACTGTGAAGTTGGTGCGGTCCAGCGACAGGCCGACCCGCCGCCAGGCTCGCTCAAAGCCCTCGTCGATCTGCACCACGGTTTGGCCGTTGACGGTTGCCACGCGCGAGGTCTTGGCAGCAGGCATTGCCGCCTGTACGGCCTTGGACTGTTCTTGAGACGCGCCCAACCTGACCATCAGCCGGCGCAGCATTTCGGCTTCGAGTTCCGGGTCAGCCGGTCGGGCCTGCCAAACAGTCGATGTCTTGCCTGCATCGCCGTACACCTCGAGCATGCCGCGGTGACTGATGAAGATTTCTGTGCCCCCGCTGCTGCTCTCCAGGCGTGTGCGGAACCGGTCTCTCTCTCCCGAGGAATACAGACCGTCCAACACTTTGCCCAGGGTGGAGCGGATAAAGTCCTGCGGTATTTTGGCCCGGTTCTCGGCCCAGTCGGTCTCCATGATGCCCAGGCTAGCCTGGCTGCTGCTCATTAAAAAACCGCTCTCTTTCCAAAAGTCGTTAACCGGCTGCCAAAGAGCCTCGGGCGGTCGATTCACTACCAGCCAGCGTTGGTTGCCAATGCGCTCGATGCGCACATCACCCAAGGTCGCAAGCGCCGTTGAGCCAGCCGGGACGCCCGCAGCGGGCTTGAATGAGGAGGCCGTCACAGCATTGCCCGCAACAGAAAAGCGGGAATCTTTGGCCAGTTGGGTCAAGTCGGGGGGGACATCGAGTGTGGGCGATTTGCCCGCACTTTTATAGTCTATTTTGTCCCCCTCCAGTACCGTGCAGCCTGACAGCGCCAGAGCACAGCCAAGGAGATAGAGCATGAAGCGTGATTTCACAGGTGTGCTTTCTTAACAGGTCTCAGGGCGGCGACCCTGAATTCAAATCAGTCCGCAGCCGCGCAGCGCTGCCTCGAGTGTTGCTTCATGAACTTTGCTCAGCGGCGTCATCGGCAAGCGCAGGGCAGCGCCGCACAATTGCAGACGAGCCATGGCCCACTTCACGGGAATCGGATTGGCCTCGACAAACAGGTGGCGGTGCAGGGGCAGCAACTTGAATTGCAGGGCCATGGCCCGCTGGCGGTCGCCGGCAATGGCGGCAACGCAAAGTTCATGCATGAGTCTGGGTGCTATGTTGGCCGTGACGCTGACATTGCCGTGGCCGCCGCACAGCATCAAGGCCACCGCGGTGGGATCGTCGCCCGAGTAAATTGAAAACTCGGCCGGCGCCTCGTGGATCAGCCATTGGGCACGCTCGATGTTGCCGGTGGCCTCCTTGATGCCGACAATGCCCGGCACCCGGGCCAGACGCAGCACGGTGTCATGAGCCATATCCGCCACAGAGCGGCCCGGCACGTTGTACAGCACCATGGGAAGGTCAACTGCTTCGGCAATGCCCTTGAAATGCAGGTACTGCCCCTCTTGGGTAGGCTTGTTGTAATAGGGCACCACCTGCAGCTGGCAATTGGCCCCAACCTTTTTGGCGAAGCGGGTGAGCTCGATCGCCTCGGCCGTGGAGTTGGCGCCGCAGCCGGCCATGATGGGCACCCTGGCGGCAGCTTGATCGACTGCGACCCGAATGATTTCGCAATGCTCATCTACATTGACCGTGGGCGACTCCCCGGTGGTGCCGACCACGCCAATGCAGTCGGTGCCCTCGGCGATGTGCCAGTCAATCAGCCGGCGCAGGGCAGGGTAGTCCACACTGCCATCGTCGTGCATGGGAGTAGCGAGCGCCACGATGCTGCCACGGATAGGACTGAATGAAGGGCTCATGGCTACCTGTTGGAAGAAGTGAGCCCGAATTCTAACGAGAGCGGGTAACGCCGCGGCAGCACGGCCGCCGGGCCTCCAGGCCGCACAGCACACAGGCGCTGAACAAAACGCTCTGGCTGTGGCAGAAAGCCATCCTCGAATCCGATCACCCGCCAATCTGCAAAACGGGCCAGCAGTTCGCCGGGTTGCAGCAGGAAGTCCGGGTTGGCTGGCCTACCTACGGTGGCGTTGCCTGCGGCAAAAGTCTCGTAGATCAACAGCCCGCCCGGTGCCACACTGGCGGCCAGGGTGGGCAGTAGCGGGCGCCACAGGTAATTGGTGACCACCACGGCGTCAAACTGGCGCGGCTGCCCGGCCTGCACCAGGGGCCAGGGGCTGTTTTCGATGTCGGCCAGCACCGTCTCCGCCAGGCCGCTGAGTCCTGCGAGGGCGTCTTCGGCGCGGTCCACCCCGGTCACCGGGTGGCCCAGCGCTGCGAACCAACGTACATGCCTGCCCTGGCCGCAGGCCACATCCAGGACAGTCCCGCCAGTGGGCACCAGTCGGCCCCAGCGAAGTACCCAGTCCGACGGCCCAAGTCCACTATGCGCTACTTTTTCCATAGCATTACCATCAATATCCACGAGGGCTGTAGCCAAAAATCATTAAAAGCACGACCAAAGCTGGTTGGCCACGGTGAGAAAAAAATCGGGTCGTGTGTAGAGCGAGAACACCAGCAGCAGCACGGCCAGAGCCAATAACTGCCCCGCCCAGATCGGCCAGCGTTTCACGCGCCCACCGTACGAAGAGGCGGGGTCGTTCGCTGAATGGCGGACTCCTTGACCGGCAGGTTGACAATGGCGGCAAAGACACCGAGCGCAATGGCGATGTACCAGACCACGTCATAGCTGCCGGTTTTGTCATAGAGGTAGCCGCCCAGCCACACCCCCATGAAGGAGCCGATCTGGTGGCTGAAGAACACAAAGCCACCTAGCATCGACAGGTGGGCCACGCCAAAAATCTGTGCCACGGTGGCGTTGGTGACTGGCACGGTGGACAGCCAGAGCAGGCCCATGACCGAGGAAAATACATACACACTGGCCGGTGACAAGGGCACCAGCAAAAACACGGAAATGGCGGCGGCTCGGGCTAGGTAAATGAAGGCCAGGATATTTTTCTTGGGCAGTCGCTGTCCCAGCATACCGGCGCCATAGGTACCAGCGATGTTGAACAACCCGATCAGTCCCAGTGCATAGCTGGCAACCTGGGGCGACAGGCCATGGTCTTTGAGGTAGCTCGGCATGTGCACGCCGATGAACACCACCTGAAAGCCGCACACAAAGTAGCCTGCCATCAACAATTGGAAACTGCGGTAGCGGAACGCTTCTTGCACTGCCTGCCAGATGCTTTGCTCGCGCGGGGCAGGCGCACCGCCGGCAAAGCCGGGTTCGCGCAGCCAGCGCGCCAGCGGAACCACCACCAGCACGGCCAAGCCCAGCGCTGTCAAGGCCTCTTGCCAGCCCAGGCGTTCGATCAGAAGGCCCTCCACCGGAACCATCAGGAACTGGCCAAATGAACCCGCCGCCGCCGCGATGCCCATGGCCCAAGAGCGCCGCTCAGCCGGCACATTGCGGCCGATCACCCCATAAATCACGGCATAGGTGGTGCCCGCCTGTGCCATGCCGATGAGCAGCCCCGCCGAGATGGTGAACTGCAAAGGCGTGCTCGCCTGGGCCATGCCGAACAGCCCAAGGGCATAAAAAACAGAGCCAGCCACAATCACCCGGAAGGCGCCGAAACGGTCTGACACCATCCCGGCGAAGATACCGAACACACCCCACGCCAGATTCTGTATGGCAATGGCAAAGGCAAAGGTCTCGCGGGTCCAGCCCTGGCTCTGGGTGATCGGCTGTAACCACAGCCCAAAGCCGTGGCGGATGCCCATCGACAGGGTCAGAATGCAGGCGCCACACAGCAAGACCTGGTTGGTGGAGAGCGTTTTGGGAGAACTGTTCATCGTCCGATCGTAGCCAATCTGGCACCACCCCGAGCCGGCTGGCTGTCGGCTTAGCGCCAAAAAACTGTGAATGTATACAGCTTTACGCCCGGCCCGCACTACAATCTGTCGCTATGGCTGTCAAACCAAGCGTCGAATATTCCGAATCATCGATCCGTGTGCTCAAGGGGCTGGAGCCTGTCAAGCAGCGCCCGGGCATGTATACCCGCACCGACAACCCGCTGCATGTCATCCAGGAGGTGCTCGACAACGCCGCCGATGAGGCGCTGGCCGGGCACGGCAAAAAAATCCGTGTCGTGCTGTATGCCGACGCCTCGGTCGGCATTGAGGATGACGGGCGCGGCATCCCGTTCGGCCTGCACGCTGAAGAAAACGCGCCGGTGATTGAACTGGTCTTTACCCGCCTGCATGCCGGCGGCAAGTTCGACAAGGGGCAGGGCGGGGCCTACAGCTTCTCCGGCGGCCTGCATGGAGTGGGCGTGAGCGTGACCAATGCGCTGGCCAAGCGGCTCGAAGTCACCACCTACCGTGAAGGCATGGTGGCGCAGCTGGCGTTTTCGGGCGGCGATGTGGTCGAGCCGCTGCAAACCCGCAAGGCGGCCGAAGGTGACCGCAAATCCGGCACCTCGGTGCGGGTTTGGCCCGACGCCCGCTACTTTGAGACCCCCAACCTGCCCATGGCAGAGCTGGTGCACCTGCTGCGAAGCAAGGCGGTGCTGATGCCGGGCGTCACGGTCACGCTGGTGAACGAGAAAGCCAAAGAGACGCAAAGCTGGGTCTATAAGGGTGGTCTGCGCGATTACCTGATGCAGACCCTCAATGGCGAGCCGGTGATCCCGCTGTTTGAGGGCGAGGGCTTTGCCGATGCGCAGCACGACAGCTTTGCCGATGGCGAGGGCGCCTCCTGGTGCGTGGCCTTTACTGAAGACGGCCAGCCGGTGCGCGAGAGCTATGTCAACCTGATCCCCACCAGCGCCGGCGGCACCCACGAAAGCGGCCTGCGTGACGGCCTGTTCCAGGCGGTCAAGAGTTTCATCGAGCTGCATGCGCTGGCACCCAAGGGCGTCAAGCTGCTCCCCGAAGACGTGTTCGCCCGCGCCAGCTATGTGCTGTCGGCCAAGGTGCTCGATCCGCAGTTTCAGGGCCAGATCAAGGAGCGGCTCAATTCGCGCGATGCGGTGCGGCTGGTCTCGGGCTTTGTGCGTCCGGCGCTGGAGCTGTGGCTGAACCAGCATGTGGATTACGGCAAAAAGCTGGCCGAGTTGGCGATCAAGGCGGCGCAGAGCCGGCAAAAAGCCGGTCAAAAGGTGGAAAAACGCAAGGGCTCGGGCGTGGCGGTGCTGCCGGGCAAGCTGACCGACTGCGAGAGCCGCGACCTGGCGCACAACGAGGTGTTTCTGGTGGAGGGTGACTCGGCTGGCGGCAGCGCCAAGATGGGGCGCGACAAGGAAAGCCAGGCCATCCTGCCCCTGCGCGGCAAGGTGCTCAACACCTGGGAGGTGGAGCGCGACCGCCTGTTTGCCAACACCGAAATTCACGATATTGCCGTGGCGATCGGTGTTGACCCGCACGGCCCGCTCGACACGCCCGACCTCAGTGGCCTGCGCTACGGCAAGGTCTGCATCCTGTCGGACGCCGATGTGGACGGCTCGCACATTCAGGTGCTGCTGCTGACGCTGTTTTTCCGGCATTTTCCCAAGCTGATCGAGACCGGCCATGTGTATGTGGCGCGTCCGCCGCTGTTCCGGGTGGATGCGC